>NZ_LFEK01000038.1 GCF_001039265.1 Synechococcus sp. GFB01
CCAGCACCTGCCGGTAGTGCTCCAGATAGGCGGCGCTCACCGCGGGGGCGGCGTAGTGCCGACTGAAGGCGGCGTGCACGGCGCGGCGATCGAGGCTGTCGAGCCGGGGCACCGCCGCCGCCATGCCGGCCACGTCGGCCACCACGAAGCCGCTCACGCCATCGCTCACCACCTCAGGCACGGCGCCGCGATCGAAGCCGATCACGGGGGTGCCGCAGGCCATCGCCTCGATCATCACCAGCCCGAAGGGTTCCTCCCACTCGATCGGGAAGAGCAGCGCCCGGGCGCTAGCCAGCAGCCGCTGCTTGCCGGCGTCATCGAGGGGGCCGAGGAAGCTGAGCAGGGGATGACCGCGCCAGGGATCGATGCGTTCGGCCTCATAGCGGCGCGAGTCGGCATCGAAGCTGCCGCCGGCGATCACCAGCGGCACTCCGGCCGCCAGGGCAGCGTCGATGGCGTGGTGCAGGCCCTTGCAGGGATCGAAGCGGCCCAGGAAGGCCAGCGGGCGCGGATCGGGCCGTGGCGCCTCGAAACAGGGGCTGTAGAGATCGGCGGGCAGGGCGTTGGGCACCACCGTGACCCTGGCGCGGGTGGGGGGGAAGGCGGCCGCCATCCAGGCGGAGGGCACGGTGTAGGACACGCGGCCGCCAAAGAGCCGATCCAGCCTGGCGATGGTGGCGGCGGCCAGGGGCAGGCGTAGGTCTGCACCAGCCGGGGGCCGGGCGAGGCCAGCCAGGGCAGCAGGGCCGTGCTGCGCCCGAAACTGTGCACCACATCCAGCCGGCCGGCGCGGGGCAGGAGGCTGAGCAGGCGGGCCAGCTGCCGCTTGCCCGGCCAGATCCCGGCGGGGCCGTAGGGCAGGGTGCGCACGCCGGGCAGGCCCGAGCCGGCGGCGCCGAACAGGGTCACGCGATGGCCGAGCCGCACCAGTTCGGCGGCATGGATTGCCACCACCCTCTCCACGCCGCCGTAGGTGAGAGGAGGGGTGGGCTGGCTGAGGGGTGCGATCAGGGCGATGTGCAGGCTCACCCCGCCCCCTCGTTGCGCAGCAGGGGCCCGAGCCTGGCCATGGCGGCGGCCCAGGTGAACTCAGCCTCGCGCTCGACGAGGTGCTGGCGCCAGCTCAGGTAGGCGGGGTAGGGATCGAGACGGTCGGCGATCCAGGCGGCCACCTCGGCAGGCTCGGGGTGGGGGTGGAAGAGCATGCCGCAGCCCGCATCCGGAACGGTGGAAGCGATGCCGCCCACCTGATGGGAGAGTACGGGAACCCCGAGGCGCAGGCACTCCAGGTTGGAGCGGGGGGCAGCCTCGGCCTCGGAGAACAGCAGGCCGAAGTGCCAGCTGCGCACCTCCCTCACGAACCGGCCGGTGTCGGTGAGCTTGTTGATGAAGCCCAGAGGTTCCAGGGCCGCGTGGGCGGGGAGATCCTGCGGGGCCGGCCCGATGGCGCGCACCACGGCGGGGATGCCGCGCTCAGCCAGGGCCTCGGCCAGCCGCAGCAGGAAGGGGCCGCCCTTGCGCCGCCACTCCTTGCCCACGAAGCCGAGCCGCAGCGGCTCGCCGGGGCTGGGCGGCGGGGGCAGGGGGTCTGGCGGCAGGGCGGCGAGGGCGGCCTCATCGAGGTTGCCGCCGCCCGGCACCACGTGCACCCTGGCCGGGTCGATGCCGTAGTCGTGAATCACCGATTCGGCCGCCCAGGCGCACATGCAGATCACCACACCGGCCGCCTCGTAGGCGCGGCGCTCCCGCTCCAGGGCCCGGCGCTGCAGGGCGGGCGCGATGCGGCGGCCCATGCCGTAGGCCTCGAACACCTGCCGGGTGGTGGCATCGATGTAGAAATCGATGTGCCAGTGGCGCGGCCAGGGGTGGCGCGGCAGCAGGGGGTACTGGCTGAGCAGGGCCAGGGGCTCGCTTCCCAGGTCTGCCTGGGCGATCAGACGGCGCGCGAAGCCGGTGCTGTACTGGTAGCCGCCTGGCCGGCCTGTGCCGAGCAGCTGGCGCAGGTTCCAGAGCCGGCGGCGCCAGCGCAGGGCCTCGGGCCGCAGGGCGAGACCCCCCCTGCAGCACGCCCGCCGCCAGGCCGGCCTGGAGGGTGAAGTAGGGGATGTTGCTCCAGGTGGCCAGGTCGGTGGCGTCGCCGTTGCACACCAGCAGGCGGGGAGTGGTCATCGGTTCAGCAGCGCGAACCAGCGCTCGGCGGCGGCGCGGCTGTCGTAGCGCGGCGCGGTGCGCTGAGCTGCCGCGGCCAGCTGCCGGCGGCGCCCCGGATCGTCGATCAACTCCTCCAGGACGCGGCACCAGGCCGCCACATCACCCGCTGGCAGCAGCAGCCCCGCCTCGCCGTGGCGAAGCACTTCGCGGCAGGCGGGCACGTCGCTGGCCACGATCGGCAGCCCGGCCGCCATGGCCTCGATCAGGGCGATGCCGAAGCCCTCGGCGGCGGTGGTGGAGAAGGCGAACAGATCGGCCCGGCCAAGCAGTTCGGGGATGTCGTGGCGGCGGCCCAGCAGCACGGCGGACGGATCGAGGCCGAGCCGGCGGCAGAGCTGCTCCAGCTGCGACCGCTGCGGCCCGTCGCCCACCAGCTGCAGGCTCCAGCCGGGCCGCTGCAGGCAGGCGAAGGCCCGCAGCAGGGTGGCGGGATCCTTGATCGGATCGAGCCGGGCCACCATCAGCAGGCGCCGGTCGTCGCTCGGCGGCCGGCGGAGTCGCTCGGCCCCGGCCCGTTCGGCGATGGCGGCGGTGTCGCAGCCGTTGGGGATCAGGGTGGCGGTGTCCAGCCGGCCGCGGGGGCCGAAGGAGGCCACCACTGCCTGGCTGCAGGGCACCGGCTGCACGCCCAGCAGCCGGAACAGCCGCAGCAGCCGCAGCCAGGTGCGCCGGCGGACGGGATCGGCCGGGGCGGTGTTGCCGAGATGCACGGCCAGGCGGCGCACGCCGGCCAGCCGGGCGCCGGCGGCCACCAGCAGCGAGGGGCGCTGGAAGGCGTAGAGCAGCAGCGCGTCGGGCCGCAGCCGGCGGCAGAGCCGGAAGCTGCGCCAGAGCAGACGCGGGCCGTCGGCGGGGTCGGTCTCTTGGAGCGTGAGCCGGCCCTCCTGCACCAGCTGATCGAAGGAGGGGCGCAGCTCCTGCTGGCGCCGGTCGGTGCTGAGCAGCACCTGCTCCACCGCTGCCGGGGGGTGGCGGATCAGGCTGAGTGCCAGCTGTTCGATACCTCCGGCCCGCAGTCCCGGCAGCACGTGCAGCACCCGCATCAGCCCCTGATCAGTCCGGCGTGGAGAGCCCGCAGCTGCTGGATCGCGTCGGCCCAGCGAAAGCTCCGGGCCCGGCGCAGGCCGCGGGTGCGCAGATCATCCGCCAGCCCGGCCTCTCGCTCCAGCCGGCCGAGCAGGTGGTGCAGCTGGGCGGCGGCCTCCTCCGGATCGTGCACGTCGAAGAAGAGGGCGGCGTCGTGGGCCACCTCCAGGAAGGCCGGGATGCGGGAGGCGAGCACGGGAACGCCCCGCGCCATGGCCTCCACCAGGGGCCGCCCGAAACCCTCGTGCAGGGAGGGGAAGAGCAGAGCCACGGCGCCGCCGAGCAGCCGGGCCAGGTCGGCATCCGACAGGTAGCGAGGTAGCGGATGCGGCGGCCGTCGATGCCGAAGCGCTCGAGGGGTTGATCGGGCGGCGGCCCGGCGATCAGGCAGGGCGGCAGGGCCTCGGCACCGGGCCTGGCATAGACGCGGGCGATCAGCGGCAGGTTCTTGCGCGGCTGGAAGGTGCCCACGTAGAGCACGTAGCGCGGCGGCAGATCGGCCGGCAGCGTGGAGGGCAGTCCGGGCGCCAGGGCCGGCTCGAGCTCGACCCCCTGGTGGATCACCGTGATGCGGGAGGGGGCCACGCCGCCGGCGATCAGCTCGTCGGCGGTGCAGCGGCTCACCGCCAGCAGGTGGGTGGCGGTGGCGATGCAGCGTTCGGCCGAACGCTGCATCGCGCGGTTGAAAACGGCCGCGTAGTCGGGTCCGAAGTGGCGCCAGGCCACGTCGTGGATGGAGACCAGCCAGGGCCGGCGGGTGCGCAGGGCCTGGGGATCGAGGCTGTGGATCAGCTCGCTCTCCTGAAGGCCGGGCACGATCCGCTCCAGCGGCAGCCCCTGGTTGAGGGCGCACTGCAGCTTGCCCGGCAGGGGGCTGCGCCGGAAGGCGCAGGCGGCGGGCAGGCCTTGAGGACGGCGCGAACGGTTGAAGGGGGTGACCAGGGCCAGCCGATCAGGAGCACAGTCCTGTTCGGCGGACCCGGCGGACCCGGCGGACTCGGCGGATCGCAGATCGGCGCTGTAGGCATCGATCAGCTCGCGCTGATAGCGGGCGATGCCGGTGCCGCCGAGGCAGTAGCTCGAGGCGAAGGCCACGTTCATGGCCGCCCGGGCGCCAGCAGGCGCGGGCGCGGCCGAGCTTGAGGGCCAGCTCGGCGTGGCGGGCTACCAGATCACGGCTGAGCCGGCGCCGCAGCAGGGCGGCGAGGCTGGCGGGCCCGAGGGCGGTGCGCAGGGTGAGCAGGCTCACATAGAGGAGGTAGAGCAGCGGGGGGGGATCGTCACTGCGGCCCAGCAGCCGGGCCATGGTGCAGGCCGAGAGCCCTTCGGCGAAGAGGCGCCGCATCAGCCAGCGGTAGGTGAGCCGCTCGGCGTCCACCAGGTGATCCACCGGAATGCTGGGCTCATAGGCGCAGGCGTAGCCCCGCTGGCGCAGCAGCTGCCAGAGGTACACCTCCTCGTTGGAGAGCAGGCTGGCGCCGCGGCGGCCGAGGGCGGGGCAGAAGCCGCCGATGGCGCGCAGCGCGTCGACGCGGAAGATCACGTTGGCCCCGGCGAAGAGCGATTCGCTGCTGGAGCGGCGCGGCTGGTCGCCCAGGTCGATGATCGTGAGGTAGGGGTAGGTCCAGGGCGGGATCCAGGCGGGGATCGGCCGGCTGAGGATGGGGATGATCGGGCCGCCCACCACGGCCACCGCTGGGTCTGCCTTTTCCAAGTAGGCGAGGGCGGCCTCCACCCAGCCGGGGGAGGCGATGGCGTCGTCGTCGAGGAAGGCGAGAAAGGGTGTGGCGGTGGCGGCGAGGGCGGCGTTGCGGGCGTGGGAGAGCCCCTGGCGGGTTTCGTGGATCACCCGGAGATTGGGCAGGGGCTGGCGTTGGCGCTCGAGCACCTGCGCCGTGCCGTCGCTGCAGTTGTTGTCCACCACCAGCAGCGCGAAGGCATCGGCCGCGGCGCTCTGAGCGGCCAGCGACTCCAGGCAGCGCTCGAGCAGGGCGGCGCGGTTGTAGGTGCAGATGGCAACGGAGAGCAGCATCAGGGGCAGGGCTCAGCGGCTGGAGGGCCGCAGTCCCACCAGCCGGTTGCGAAGGCGCCAGGCGTTGAGCAGCAGGCGTTCACGGCTGGAGAGCTGGCGGCGGTGGCGCTGGATCACGGCCAGCTTGCGCTGCTGGAGGGTGCCGTCCTCGATCGTGGTGAGGGTCTTGGAACCCGCCACCATGCGGAACTCGCCGATCACGGCATCGAGGTGCACGGGGCGGAGGTGGCGGGCGGCGCGGATCAGGAAATCGATGTCGTGGGAGTAGTGATCCTGCTCGTCGTACCAGCCGATGCACTCATGCAGGCTGCGAGGATAGAAATAGGAGAGGGGATTGATCGGCATCTCCCCCAGCAGCAGGCGATAGAGCGAGAANGGCTGGTGGCGTGTGGTGTGGATCATCTCCCCGGCGGCGTTGCGGATGGCGAGGTTGCCGATCAGGATGCGATCGGAGCGGTGGCGCAGCGACGCCAGCGCCGCCAGGGCGGCCTGCAGCCCCCGGGGATCGAACACATCGTCGGCATTGAGCAGGCACACGAAGCTGCCGCGGCTGAGCCGCACGCCCTTGTTGATCGCCTCGGGCTGGCCGGAATCAGGCTCGCTGAGCACGCGCAGATGGGGATGGCGGCGTGCCTGCTCGGCCAGCAGCTCGGCGCTGCCATCGCTGGAGGCTCCATCGATGATCAGGTGCTCGATCGTGAGGGCTGGATCCGAACCTAAAGCGGGCAGCGCCGAATCGATGCAGGCCTGCAGATGGGCCCGGCCGTTGAACACGGGCGTCACGATCGAGAGCAGCGGCGGGGCGGCGGACGGCTCAGCCTTGGCGTTCATGGGATCAGGTCCACCGGCCCGAGCGCGGCTCGCACCAGTCGTTTGATCGGCATCGGTGTGGTGCTGGGGCTGTTGCCCGTGAGTCTTTCACNGGGGGCCGGCTCGCCGAGGATNNGGGGGCATGCTGCCGTGCCCGTCGCCGATGCCGGCCACGATCTACCTGCACTGGGCCGCCACCCCCTACAGCTGGGTGCGCTCGGGGTTGTATCACACGATCATCAGCGGAGACGGCACGCTGCACCGCCTGCACGCCTACAGCGTGGACCTGCCGGCCCACACCTGGCGGCGCAACAGCAATGCCGTTGCCCTCTGCTGCGCCTGCATGGGCGGCCGCCCCGACCCCTGGAGCATCCCGCCCACCGAGCCCCAGCTCGACGCCCTGTGCCGCGAGGCGGCCGAGATCGCCCGCGGCTGGGGCTGGCACGAGGCCGACATCACGATCGAGCGGGTGATGACCCACGCCGAGGCGGCCTCCAACCGTGACGGCCGCTGGCTCCACGACAACTACGGGCCGGTGATCTGGGGCGGCAGCGGCGAGCGCTGGGATTTCCTGCAGCTCAGCAAGGGCGGCCCGCCCACCGGCGGCGACGAACTGCGGGAGCGCATCCGGCGGTTGATGGCCGGGCCGGGCGACCACCCTGAGTCAGCCCCCGCCCGGCTGGAGTTTCGCCGCGCCAGCGCCATGAGTGCCCGCGGCCGTGAGCTGACCGTGGAGATCGATGAGCACGGCAGCTCCTGGGCACTGGCCGCCGATCTGCTCGGCCTCTACGAGATTCCCTACGCCTGGGAGGCGAGCCGCCGCCGGATCCTGATCGGCAGCCTCGATGTGGTGCCCAGCTTCCGGGCCGACCAGGTGCAGCCCTCAGTNGGCTGGCCGCTGTTCGAGATCACCCTGCAGAGCGGTAACGCGCCAGTGATCCTGCGCGGCATCCTGCGGGAGAACCGCGGCTGGTGCCGGGTGCTGGAGTTCGCCGAGGAGTTCGGGATCAGTGTCAGCTACGAGCCGTTCACGCTGCTGGAGCGGCGCGGCGGCTGAGCGGGGCCTGGTCAGCTGTTGAGCCGCCTGTGATGCCACAGCCGCCGCAGCCGCGCCTTGAGGCGGGGCAGAGGTTTCAGCTTCTGGGTGCGGCGCAGACGGGCCCCGCCGAACCAGTGCTCGAACGTGTAGCGATCGGCCTCAGCATGCCGCAGGAGAAAGCGGGGATGGCGCAGGGGGAGGATCTCCCCGGTTCCCATCACATTCAGGGGTTCATCGGAGGCGGTGTTGGTGGCATCGGGTCCATAGCCCACGTTCACCACAAGATTCACGTTGGGCAGCACGGTGAGGCCGCTGTTCACGAAGCAGGTGAAGGCCCACTGGTAGTCCCACGACCAGTTCGGGGCGGCGTCTTGCTGCACGAGAAAATCCCAGATTCCTGACCAGTGCTCCCGCTCGATCGCTTCCTCGAAGATCGAGGCCAGCAGACCGGACTCCCGCAGTGCTGGCCAGCCGTTGAGATCTGGATCGTTGTGCAGCCAGCAACGCTTCCAGGTTGCCCATCCCCAGGAGTGGTGATAGCGGCTGAAGTAGTAGCTTCCATCGCCCCTCCACACCCCATCCTGGTAATTGGTTCCGCTGATTGTCCACACACGGTCATCATGGCGGAAGTGTTCCAGCAGCTGTCCGCAGAATGGGAAGAAATCGGGGTGGGGGATGCAGTCGTCCTCCAGGATGATCCCTGCTTCCACGTGCTGGAAGAACCAATCGATGGCCCGGCACACGCCTACACGGCAGCCCAGGTTGGTCTCGGAATACAGGTGCTCGATCCTGCAGGGCCAGTTGATCTCGTCTTCAACCACTGCTCTGGTGGCTGCCACCATGCCGGCCTCATCCGGACGCTCGGGATTGGGGCCATCGCAGGCGATGAACAGGCGCGTTGGTGCCAGCGGTCGGATGGCGTCGATCAGCTGGCGCAGGGTGTNGGGGCGGCGCCAGATGATCAGCAGGAGGGGGGTGTCGGTGGAGTTCACAACGGTGTGCAGGGGTTGGCCGCCTCCTTCAATGGTGCAGAACTCCGGGAGAAGGGTGATCTCGAGGCTGGGCCCCAGATCGCCAGGCTTGCTGGCCAGGTGGATTCCATGGCTATTTTCGCGGGAGCTCGGGGGCCCGGAGCAAGTTGGCGCAGCCTGTTCGATCGTCTGCCGCCGCCGCACGTGGGAAAAACCTGCATGGCGCGAGACCAGGCAGTCAGCAGATGGGGGCCTCCAGGGCCTGCTGGTACGTTTCCACGTAGGNCTTGGCAATGCGTTCAGGGTGCCACAGCCGAACCGCCCGCGCTCGGGCCGCTTGCGCCAGCCCGGCCCGGCGCTGTGGATCCTCGAGGATCCAGCTGATGGCTGCCGCGAGCGAGGCCGGCTCGAAGGGCTGAGCCAGCGCACCGGTGACGCGATCCTCCACGATGTCGGGCAGCCCCCCGGTGTTGAAGGCCGCCACGGGCACACCGCAGGCGTGCGCTTCAATCCCGGTGTTGGGCAGGTTGTCGAGGCGTGAGGGGATCACCATCACATCGGCTGCCGAATAGAGGAGCCGCAGCGTGAAGGCATCATGGAGGGCCCCCATGTAGCGGCAGGGGAAGGGCTGACTGGGGGGATCGGCNGGGCGGCGCTGCCCGAAGATCACCAGTTCAAGAGGCCGTTCAGCAAGGTGCGTGGTGAAGCTGTTCAGGTGATTGAGGGCGTCGAGCAGCAGATCAGCTCCCTTGCGGGGATCGGTGGCTCCGAAGGTGGCCCCGAAGAGGATCAGCGCTGAATCAATGGGAAGGTCGAGGGCCTGGCGGGCCAGGGTTTGATCGATCGGCCGCCAGAGCTTGGTGTCAATAGGGTTGGGGATCACCCTGATCGGCCAGTGGCCCATCAGGGCACTGCGGCGGGCGCAGTCGGCCATCCAGTGGCTCGGGCACACGATCTGCATCGGCCGGCACCAGTGGCGGTGTTTGCGCCGCCAGGTGAAGCCATTGAGATCCGGGCCTGATTCCCAGGGGGGGCGATTATCGGTGTGATACCCCTCGATGGAACGAGTGTCATTGAGGGGCGGCAGGGGCTGGTAATGCTCGGCGCCGCAGAAGGCCCACTGGTCGTGCAGCGTCCAGATGATCGGTTGCGGCAGGGCAGCGATCTCCTCGATCGACAGGGCTCCGTCGATCCAGTGGAGGTGCACCAGATCAGCCCCTGAGCTGGAGAGTTCATTGCCGAGGCCTGAGTCAGGCCAGCCGGGGTGGTGAAAGGCGGGGTTGGCGCTGCTGAAGCCGCGGAATCGCCGATTGGCCCGATAGGAACGAAGAGCGGCGCGCAACGGGTGAAGGCCGCCGGCAGGGCCCCCGTGCACGCTTGGGTCGTCGGAGAGCTTGCGGACCACCCTCATCGTGGATTCAACGCCACAGTTCAAGGGCAGCTGTCTGAGGGCCTGATGAATCCGGTAACTCGCCAGGGCGGCTCCGCCGCCGATGTCGGTGAGACTGACCTGTACCGCTTGCATGGAGCGATAGTAGATGTGAGTTGCCTTTCAGCGCAGAACCTGCCATCCACCATAAGTTCCAGTGGTTCACAGGGTCATGGGCCCAATGCCTATCCTGTTGCTGGGTCGAAATTTTTGGCAGTTGGGCCAGTGTTTCGAGCCTTTGTGATCGACCTCAGCAAGCGGCAGTTCATGTTTGCGATATCGGGTGTCGATCTGGCTGAAGATCATTTCAGGGTCACTGAGTGATCAGTGTTGATCTGTTCAGGGAGGCCTCATGTTGCTTCTGTGCCAGATTAATCGTTGAGATGATGTTGTGGGATCAGCGAAAGAATCTGTTCGGATGCTGCTTTCACTGGATCTGCGGGCAAGAAAGTGCGAACGCGCTGAGCAGCGCAGCGACCCATCACCTCAAGATGCTGGCGCTGGTTCCAGAGGCGCTCCAGGGCCTGGCTAACATGCATCACGGTGGGAGCTTCGGCAACGAAACCATCCACTCCATCGCGAATGAGCAGTGCGCAGTCGGCCACATCGGTTACGACAGCTGGTCTTCCCAGCCACATGGCTTCTGCTAGAGCGAGGGGAAGCCCCTCATAGCGGCTCGTAATCACCAGAGCATGGTTGGATTGCCACACCTGCTCAAGCGATGAATAGGATCCCAAAATGCTGATCCGAGCTCCGATACCGAGCATATCTGCAATGGCCTTCAACCCTTCAACGCCATGGCCCGAACCATACAAGCTCAGATGCCACAAGCGATCGCGCCACTGAGGCATCGCCAGAGCCTGGAGCAATAGATCCTGACCCTTGGCAATGGGCTCCATGCGACCGACGTAGGCAAGTCGTAGCTTGAATGCCACATCATTACTCAAGATAGGCCAGGTTATTGGTTTTAGGCCAAGTGCGCCATGGGGATTGCGCACGATTCGGGCCTCTGGGATACGACGACCAAGCTGAATCTCCAATAAGTCCCGATTGCGTTCACCCACGAAGCAGAAGGCACCACTGGCTGCATCAATGGCCGCATTCATCTCATCTCGCTGTCTGTCAGAAGGCCACCAGCTTTCTGAGTTGGCTTGGATGATATAGGCATAAGGGATTTGGAGCTTCGCTGCCAACTTTATCCCTGCGAGTCCACCAAAGCCGTCGGCTGAGAACACCAGCAGATCAGGATTCAGCCAAGCAACCCACTTCTCCAATGGGTGAACTACGCTGGGGACTCTCCTTAGTCTCAATAGGTAATCAGTAGCTCGCTGGATTCGACTTGGGGCTGCTGGATAGCAGCGCAGTGTGACACCATGATTTTCTAAATTGCGAATCGGTGTCGGCATTGGTTGCCAAGCCTGGATGCCAACAGCCACTTGATGGTGTTGGCGGCTCCAGATTTTTGCCAATTCACTCCAGAGAATTTCCGAGCCTCCCCAGGGGCCTGCTGAATTTAAGGGAAGGATGATGATCTTCACAGATAAGCTGATGTGTTAGCCGTACCCAATCATACTTCTTCGACAGAACTGGCTTGGTCAAGCAACCTTTTCAGTGGCATTACACCAAGCTGGAGCTAGATTAACCATTTCCTCTAGCCTTATTGAAGGCTGACTAACTCTTGAAAGTGAGCGTGTTGGCGACATAGGAAAACATCGATAGTGATTTACCCTTTAGTGCTCTGCACGAGGCCCGGATGAGTCCCAAAAGGTGATTTCTCCTTGCCTTGTTGGCAATGGTGTCTTGTTCAAACCACATGTCTTTGATGAGTGAGGCTGTCGAGTCGTAAATTGCTTCTCGGTAGTTGCAATATGTAACTTCCTCGTATGTGGACTCTGCAAAAAGAGTGCTTTTATGAGGAAAGTAGTTGTGTCTTACCCATTCATCTGACTCTTTATAGTAATTTCTGTAGTCTGCAATCTCTCTAGGGCTCGGGGTGAAGGGGGGTAGGTTTGCGTAGTGCTTAGCCAATTTCTCTAGTAGGATTTCTCTAGTGGAATTGACTCGACCATCTTTCAGCCAAGAGTGTTCTTTGTTTAGGCGGAGCAGGATCTCTTGGCACGGTCTGGATAGCTTTTCGTTGCAGCGCGTCGGCATTTGATAGTTGTCAGTCAATTCAATTCCAACGGCACTGCAGAAATCAGATACCACATCGGCATTTACTAATTCTTGTTTTGAGAACAGCCTTGGTATGACCTTGTTGCCATAATCCTTTGACCAGCGCTGCAGGAGTAACTGGTGATTGCATAGTTGTTGGAGTTCCGGGTGGCCTGGGCTTGGCAGGCTGTTTGATGAATGACCATTCCTGATCCAGGTGGACCAGCACGATATTGCTGCTTCAAGCGGCTCTCGTAGATAAATGACGATGTGCTGATCGGATGTCCTAGTATCAAGTATCTCCCTTAGTCGTTGGACATCACTGTTCGATGTAAGGCGCGAAGAAAGATGCTCTGAGCTAATAATTACGGTGTGGCATTTTGTCTTTTTGAGTTCATCGGCAAATCTGGCTAACGCTTTTCTCAGGATCCGCCGACGTTTTGCTGGATTCCTAAGGCCATAGACCGTAATCAGACCATCGGTATTCTTGCATTCAGTAATCAAAATAGGCAGAAGTGCATTTGCCATTCCGCCTAGCGACTTGGGAATCAGAAATCCTTCATTGTACAACATATCTCTGTTTGTAGCCAAGAAGGCCTGAATTGATGTTGTTCCTGNTTTTTTCTGTCCCAATATGCAAGATGAGCTTGGGCGGCATGTTCGTGATTTCGAGTCAGTTGCTTTTCAAGCGCCGCTTTGATCGGGTTCCTGTGAAGGCCGCCGCTGGTGGTTGGACTGCCAATTCTCAACTGTATCAGGTTTCTAGTGGCATAGGCCTATTGAAATTCGATCAGGGCATTTCTTTGGTTATGTGATTCGTCCCTACTATGTCAACAAAAGGTCTTCGGCAAGCATAGTAAAAGTGTCGTGTATGGTCTTCGGCCCCCGCTCTCGGGAATGTTGATGACTCTCCACTCCGACTACTTTCGCTCACAGTTGGCTGTATTGAGCAAGAGCAAGGCTACGCTATAGCAAGGCCTTCAAGGCTGATGTGATAAGGCGGATGAGCCCGCCGCGGCGGGAGAGCTTGGCCAAGATCGGAGCAGCAGGGCTGTGCGTTCACGTAGCTATTCTTGCCAACTGGAGGAACACCTGGCGGTTGCAGGGAGAGGTGCTGCCTGAGTCGGAGAAGGAGCCTGAGGCATGGAACGCTGTCAACAAATTCACGATGGTGATTAAGAGCGCGGTCCTCAATGCGAGTGAGCTCACTGCCTATTGCCGGGAGCGATTCTAGGCCGTGCATCGGAGGGCGTGACGAAGCGCATGCTCGAGACGTGCGAGGTCCACTTCGTACGGCGTCGCATGGTTCGATGGGTCGAATCCCAGAGTTGGTACGTAGAGGTAGTGCTGGTCGCGAAGCGCCGCGATCGAGGCCTGAGTGTTGTTGAGGAAGTTGATGACCACCGCCGCCGCGCCGGCCGGAGCGAAGAGGAGATTCTTCATTGCCGAACCATGTTCGCCTACCACGACGCGCGCTCTCGAGAACATCGCGATCTGCTCTCGCCAGGACATCGTCTCGGGTGCAACCGTTTCAAACCGAGACTTCGCGCCAATTCCTCAGCGCACATGTGGTTTGTGGCCTGTCGGACGATGCGACTCTTCGTGGTGGACGCGAATGCCGAACGCGTGACGTAAAGAAGGCGTTCAGGAGTACGGTCTAAGGCGTTCGGAATCACGCGATCGACGACTTCTGTGTATATGTCACTAGTCGCGGGATGGAACAGGTAATCTCGGTGCCCGAGCGTCGGCAAAATTGCCGATCGGCAGACAACGACCTCTCTCCGTGGATCGTAGGGCACGACCCGTTCGGATTCGAGTTCAAAACATTCAGACAAGATGTCACGCGCAAACGATTCGAGATCGGCAGGAATCACGACACGAAGATTCGACGCGCCCATCAGCGGTGTGCGACGCAGTAGCGCGAGGCGCGGCACCACATCGAGCCACCAGTGGCCGTAGCTGTTGTAGTCGCGGCTGATCGGAAGGTAGGCAGGCCCCTCAACTTCCACCCGTATGCATCGTTCTATGTCGGGGAGGCAGTCTGGATTCTCCTCCACCATCTGTCGCCAGTAGGAGGGTCGGATCGTCAGTGAGTCGCACAACGACCCGTCCCGCAAGCAGTATCCCTCGGAGCCAAACACCACGCGGTTCAGTCGAAAGAACCCGATGGCGTGGATCCGGCGTGGCGACGCGACGTCCGGAGGGGGGCTGAGTCACTCGGGGGAAGCGTGAGGCGGGTATCGGCCCGCAACGGAACGGACTCAGCGCCGGCGAGAAGAGGTATGAACGCGTCGTCGCCCTCAACTTCGCTCGATTCCGTCGACGGGAGCTCGTCGAGATTGAAGCGCGAGACGCTCTTCACAGAGCTGTCCCGCTTCCGGCCCCAGGGAGGCGTGAGCGACGATGGCAACCTTAGCCGCATCGATTAGAGGAACCGAACAAAGAGTGAGAGGAGAGACCGGAACTCGTTCGTGAAGACCCCCGGGATGCTCTTGAGAGCCGTGATCTCCGCCAGGGTAAGCCAGATAGACAATGGGTCTTCGTTAGTCATCGCGTCCTCTGGAGCGATGACGACTCGGTAGCGGTTGATGTCCCGGAAGAATCTGCCCCCTTCCTTAGGCATCATACAGTCGAACACGACCGTGGCTTGCTCTAGGAGGCTGCTGAAATAGCAGCCAATCCGAGTCTCGCCACTTCGACTTGTTCTGACCGGCCCGTCGGCTGCGCCAATCGGCAGCGTTGTCCTGCAAAGCGGGCGGGGTCTCCGGACCTCTGCACGGGGGTCCGGGCGCCTGATCTGCCCTTCTCGCCTTGCTTTGCCCGTTTCATGCCAGCGCCCCCCTCGGGCTGAGCAGGTTGGCCAGACGGATCAGGTTGTAGGCCACCACATGCAACCGGAACACCGCTCCGACCCGGGATCGACCTCGGGCCTTGAGCTGCCGCAGCCCCGCGGCCTGTTTGATCCAGCCAAACACCTGCTCGATCCGCTTCCTTGCGTTGATCGACTTGCCGTAGCCCTGATGCCGAACGGTTCGCCCGTCGATGGCGGAGCGGCGACGCGCCTGAATGTTCTGCGCCACATGCGGCGTGATGCCGGCAAAGCGGACGTCGGCGACAAAATCCCTGGTGTCGTAGCCCTTGTCGGCTCCCAGTGTCTTTTGGTGAGCGCCGGGGAGCGAACTCGCCATCCGCACCGCTGCCGAACGCTCGCCGTAGCCATCGGCTGGGGTCACCTCGCTGGCCACCACCAGGCCATGGCGGTTCTCCATGAGGCAATGGCCCAGGTAGCTGAGGAACGCCCCAGTGCCATTGGACTTGCGGAACAGCCGGGCTTCGCCGTCACTGCGGGAGCGGTGGGTCTGGTTGGAGAGCAGCAGACCGCGGAAATCTCCTTGGCCCGCTTCTTCCCCTTGGCGGAGCCTGAGCCAAACCCATTGCCGCCACTGGGCGGTGGCGGATCGTCATCGCCTCCGTCGATCCGCTCCAGCGAGCTGTGCGAGGCCCAGGCCCGCAGCAGGGTGCCATCCACCGAGAAGTGCTCGGAGCTCAGCAGCGGCTTGACCTCCGGCGAGGCCAGCAGCAGCTCCAGGAACATCGCCATCAGCTCCTCGTTGAGCAGCCGGTCGCGGTTCTTGGTGAATGTGGTGGGATGCCAGACGGGATCGTCCGGGTTGAGGCCGACAAACCAGCGAAACAGCAGGTTGTAGTCCAGTTGCTCGATCAGCATCCGCTCCGAGCGGATGCCGTAGATCGCCTGCAGCAACAGGGCCAGCAGCAGCTGCTCCGGCGGGATCGAGGGGCGCCCACCCTCGGGGTAGAGCCTGCAGAAGGTGGGGTTGAGGCGATCCAGGGCTTGATCGGCCAGCCGCCGCACCTGCCGCAGGGGATGGGCCTTGGGGATCCGGCTCTTCTGTGGAGACGTAGGAGAACAGAGGACCGGTGCGTTCCTGCTGGCCGCGCATCCGCTCAGTGCCGTTGGGCCATTCTCCCGCGGCTGGACCAGTTTTTCAGCAGCCTCCTAGTGTCCCGTCCCGGAGATTTGCGAACAAAGTCGCTGGAGCTTCTCCAGGATTGAATCCGCGTTTGCGGTCCAGTTGAACGGCGCTTTGGTCTTGTTGTAGGCGGCCACGAACTGCTCGATCTTGGCGATCAGCTCCTTGACGCTGGAGAAGCTGCCGCGCCGGATCGCCCGCTGGGTGATGATCCCGAACCAGCGCTCCACCTGGTTCAGCCAGGAGGCGTATGTGGGCGTGTAGTGCACGTGGAAGCGGGGCCTCTGCGCCAGCCACGCCCTGACCTTGGCGTGCTTGTGGGTGCAGGTGTTGTCCACCACCAGATGGACGTCCAGATCTTCCGGGACGGACTTCTCGATCTGCCTGAGGAACCCCAGGAACTCCTGGTGCCGGTGGCGGGGTTTGCACTGGGTGATCACTTCTCCTGTGGCCACGTCCAAAGCCGCGAACAGGGTGGTGGTGCCGTGGCGGATGTAGTCGTGAGTGACGCCTTCCACGTAGCCCAGACCCATGGGCAGGAGCGGCTGGGTGCGGTCCAGGGCCTGGATCTGCGTCTTCTCGTCGACGCAGAGCACCATCGCCTTGTCCGGCGGGTTCAGGTACAGGCCAACGATGTCGCGGACCTTCTCCACAAAGAACGGATCGGTGGAGAGCTTGAACGATTTCTGCCGGTGGGGCTGGACCGAGAAGNTCTGCAGCCAGCGGTGAACTGTTGTCTTTGAGATCCCAGTCGCCGCTGCCAAAGTCCGAGCGCTCCAGTGGGTGCTGCCATCGGTTGGCTTGGTCTGCAGGGCCCGGTTGATGACCTCGGCCACCTTGTCGTCCTCGTAGGTGCGGGGCCGGCCNGGACGCAGTTCGTCATGAAGGCCCTCGATGCCCAGATCGAGGTAGCGCTGCCGCCATTTGCCCACCGTTGAGCCGCGGACTCCAAATTGCTTGGCGACAGCGGTGTTGGTGTCACCAGCAGCGCAGGCCAGCACGATCTGCGCCCGCTGAACGATCGAATGCGGCAAGGTCCTTGATCCAGCCAGGCTCTGGAGCTGGCTGGTCTCATCAGCCGACAGCTCCAGAGGAGCCATGGGGCGACCAGTCGGCATGAAACGACTCCCCGAGGAGACACTTCATATTCTACCGGCTATTTGCGGGACNGCACACTAGGAGGGTGTCGCGCATAGATCGCCAGCGCGCCCTCCACAGATGCCCCTGAATCCTTCCAGAATCCAGTCACCCCAGTGGATCTGAGCGAGATAATGGGGCATGCAGAAGCCCAAGTCATTCCGACCCTGGCAGCCGGAGCAGACCACCCTGCTGCCGCCATCACCCAGCGACTGGCTGTCAGATGACCATCAGGTGTATTTCCTGCTGGATCTGGTGGATGAGCTGAATCTCTCACAGGTCCTGATCCCGGCTCAGAGCAAGGATCCCCGCGGGGAGAAAGGGTTTGATCCGCGAATGATGACGATGCTGCTGCTCTACGCGTACTGCGTTGGCATCGTCTCCTCCCGCAAGATCGAGCGGGCCTGCTACGAGGATCTGGCCTTCCGTGTGTTGACGGGCAACCAGCAGCCCGATCACAGCCGGATCAGCGAGTTCCGGCGGCGGAACCTCGATGCGCTGCGCGACCTGTTCGTTGAGATCCTGCGTCTCTGCCAGAAGGCCGGCATGGTGAGCCTGGGCCACGTGGCGCTGGATGGCACCAAGGTGCAGGCCAATGCCTCCAAGCACAAGGCCATGAGCCACGAGCGGATGCTCAAGGCGGAGAAGCAGCTGCAGCAGGAGATCAACGCCCTGATGCGGAAGGCCGAGATCCTGGATGCCCAGGAGGATCGGCGCTACGGCAAGGGGAAGCTGGGCAGTGAGCTGCCGGATGAGCTGAGGCACAAGCAGGGCCGCCTCGAGAAAATCCGTCAGGCCCGCAAGGAGATGGAGGCAGAAACCGCTGCGGCGGCTGCGCGGCAGCGCCAGGAGGAAGCAGAAGAGGCCAGGGCCAAAGCGGCGGCTGCGCATGAGGCCGATGCACCGGCTGCTGAGCAGGCCGAGCTGACCAGGAAAGCTGAGGCGGCAGCAGCCAAGGCCAAGGCGGCCCGTGAGGCGGCGTTCGAGGCCGCCGAGAGCGCTGGCCTGGAACCGCCGGATCTGGAGCCGTTGGCGGCTGACGCGATGCCCAGGCGCGGGCTGGCCAGGAAAGCTGATGGCGCACCAACCAAGAAGACCCAGCGCAATTTCACGGATCCCGACAGCCATCTCATGCAGTCAGGCGGGGCCTATCTGCAGGGCTACAACTGCCAGCTGGCTGTCGATCGCGACCACCAGGTGATCGTGGCGGTGGGCGTGAGCAACCAGCCGCCGGATGTCGAGCACCTGGAGCCCATGCTGCAGCGCATCGCCAGCAACGCCGGTGCCTTGCCGGATGTGATGACGCTGGATGCGGGCTACTGGAGCGAGGACAACGCAGGCCACTGCCAGACCCGCGGCATTGACGCCTACATCGCCACCGGCCGTCTGCCGCACGGCCAGCCCCCTCCGCCGATGCGGGGACCGTTGCCCAGGGGTGCCGATGTCAAAACCCGCATGGCCCGCAAGCTCAGAAGCAAGAAGGGATCAGCGATCTACGCCCAACGCAAGGCCATCGTGGAGCCGGTGAATGGCCAGATCAAGGAAGGCCGGGGCCTGCGGCGCTTCCTGTTGCGGGGCCTGGAGAAGGTTGACGGTGAATGGCACCTGATCGCTGCCACGCACAACCTGCTGAAGTTGATCAGGTACAGGCGGTCACAGCAGCAGGCGCTGGCAGTAGCGACGGGATGAGGGGCGACAGCGGCCAGGGCTGACTCAAAGCCGCCGCAATGAACCCGCTCAGCAGATGAACGGTGCCGCTGGGGTTTACCTCAGCCACGTTTCGTCGTGGACTGGGGCTCACTGCTCTATTGGCAACAAACTCCTAGCCGCAGGCGGGACCTTAACCCATGCAGACGGTGCCCCGCTGCTCTACAAAACCGGCGATTATCGCCAGGCCGGCTGCCTGATCGCCAGCCATGGCCGGAGCCACGGCGATCTCTGCAGGGCCGCCTCGGCGGCCATGGCATCCTCGGATCCCGGTTTTCCCTTCTTTGGGAACGATCCATCCACGTGGCCAATCCCTCCGACTGGATGAGTCTGATGGGGATGTTCACGCTGCCAGCAACAGCACCCGGGCGCAATCCATCGGCAGCCTCAAATTTTCATTGCCATTCAAAGTCTATCGTAGCAACGGCCGGCTCTTGCCCATTCCGAATCATGCTGATCACCGAGCACTTTGTTTTTATTCACTACCCGAAGACCGGCGGAACATTCGTGACACGCGCACTGGAGCGTCTTTATGGAGAAAGTCTGATCAATATCAACAAGCACGGCACCTGCCGCGACGTGCCAGCTGAGCATGCAGGCAAGCCCTTACTCAGCACCCACAGACATCCATTAAGCCGACTGCTATCGCACTATGAGTTTCGATGGTGACATCAGCATCCACGCGATGACTTTGGTATCTGGGATGCCGCCAAAATCCAAGCCCTCTATCCAAGCTGGCCAGATCTGAGCTTTGCGGAGTACATCACTCTCTGGAGCGACCACTGGATTCCAGCAATCCTCTCAGCCCCTGTTTTTTYCTCCAGCACAGGATTCCCTATCGCCATTGAGGCCTACAGCTTCCTGGAGCACTACTCCCGACANCCGAGGCCATGGCGGCCGCCGGCCTGCTGCCGCCCGACCTGCCCCGCCTGGTGGTGAAGGCCAGTCAGCTCGAGCTCGCCAGCCGTGGCGGCTCCCCCGGCAGCTCGCTCAGCCGGCTGAAGGGACGCCTTCTGCTGGCTCCTCGCTGAGCGGCGCCGCGTTCACTCCAGCCTGCTGACGCTCCCGCTTGCGCCGTTCGGCGGCCACGGTCTCCTCCATCAGCTCCACCGCCTGGGCCAGCTTCTCCAGGTTGCTGGCGTAGAGGCTGAGGTCCTTGTCGAGCCGGTCGCGCAGCAGCCCCATGGCGGTGCCCAGGTCATGGGCATAGCTGCGCAGCGTGGCCGGATCCATGCCGTCGGCTCCCTGAGCCTGCTCCAGCAGGCTGAGCAGCCCCACGCCCATCAGCCGGGAGTAGTGGAAATCGGGCCGCCGGATGCCCGCCAGGGCGGTGGCCAGGGGTTCGGGTGCGCCGGCCCCCTGCTGCTCCACCCACTGCTTCACCTCCTCCACGCTGTGACGGCCCATCGCCGCCACGGCCTCATCCCGCTGGCGGCGCAGCTCGGCGGCGTCGAAGCCGGTGGCGTTGCACAGCGCCTCGAACAGCGGTTCGCGCTGCCGCTCGGGGCGGTAGCCGCGCGAGAAGCTCTCGAAGACCTGGATCACGCCGCAGGCGAACAGCGGGTCACTGCGGAAGCCCTTCTGCCGGCTGAGCAGGTGCAGCTCCACCAGCAGCTCATCCACCATGCGGCGGTAGAGGGGCGCGATCACATGGGGGAAGGCGCGGTGAAAGGCGCGCTTGCTGTCAGCAACGGTGAGGGCAGCGCTCACGGTCGTCGGGCCCGGGATTCAGCGACCCTAGCCACCCGGGCTCAGTAGGATCGATCCAGCCCCGCATCCCCCGCCTGTGACCACGATCCCCATCGTCATCGAGGAGTCGGGCCGGGGGGAGCGCGCGTTCGACATCTATTCCCGCCTGCTGCGCGAGCGGATCGTCTTCCTCGGTGAGCCGGTGACCTCCGAGTCGGCCAATCGGATCGTGGCGCAGCTGCTCTTCCTCGAAGCCGAGGATCCCGAGAAGGACATCTTCCTCTACATCAATTCGCCCGGTGGGTCGGTGTACGACGGCCTCGGCATCTTCGACACCATGCAGCACATCAAGCCCGATGTGCACACGGTGTGCGTGGGCCTCGCCGCCTCCATGGGGGCCTTCCTGCTCTGCGCCGGCACCCAGGGCAAGCGCAGCAGCCTCACCCATTCGCGGATCATGATCCACCAGCCCCTCGGCGGTGCCCGCGGCCAGGCCAGCGACATCCGCATCCAGGCCGACGAGATCCTCTACCTCAAGAAGAAGCTCAACACCGAGCTCGCCGATCGCACCGGCCAGCCGCTCGAGCGGATCGAGGAGGACACCGACCGCGACTTCTTCATGTCGCCGGTGGAAGCGGTGGAGTACGGCCTGATCGACAAGGTGATCGACAAGCGGCCGGTGCGCCCGGTCTGAAGCGTCGCCGTTCCGGCTCGCCGGGTCAGAGTCTCGCCGTCGGGGTGATCCTGACGCACCCCCCGTCTGGGGCAGGCACTTCAGCTGCCGCCGCCGGTGGGCGGATGTCTGGGAGCAGGTGATCTACCGCTCCGATCGTTGCCGCAGCCAACGGCAGGGGCGGCAATCCCTCGATGCCTGAGACCAGGCAGCAGACAAGNAAAAACCGGGTGGCTGAGCACCCGGTGTTGGTGTCATGAGATCGGGATCAGGCCGTGGCAGCCGATTCCGCCGCGCTGAGCAGCGGTGAGAAGCGCTCCTTCTCGGGGATCACCGTGAATTCGCTCACGATCGCCCGAAACTCGTCGCCGTCGAGACTCTCCTTCTCGATCAGCACGTCGACCACCCGGTCCATGCAGGCCCGGTGCTCGGCCACCAGCTTCACGGTGTCTTCGTAGCAGCTCTGCACGATCCGGCGCACGGCCGCATCCACGCGGGCGGCGGTGGCATCGGAGCCGTCGCTGCGGGTCATCAGGTCGCGGCCCAGGAACACCTCCTGGTTGCCGGCCTCCAGGGAGAACTGGCCGATCTCGCTCATGCCGAAGCGCGTCACCATCTGGCGGGCGATCGAGGCCACCTGCTGGATGTCACCGCCGGCGCCGGTGGTCACCTCCTCGCGGCCGAACACCACAGCCTCGGCGGCGCGGCCGCCCAGGGCACCCATGATGCGGGCCCGCAGCTGGGCCTTGCTCACCAGCATCTGCTCCTCATCCGGCGAGAACCAGGTGAGGCCCTGGGCCTGGCCGCGGGGGATCAGGGTGACCTTCTGCACCGGGTCGTGCGCCTTCACCAGCGTGCCCACCAGGGCATGGCCCACCTCGTGGTAGGCGATCAGGCGCTTGCTGCGACCGTCGGTGAGGGGCTTGCCCTCCATGCCGGCGATCACCCGGTCCACCGCGTCGTCGATCTCGGCCAGGGTGGTGGCCTCCTTGCGGCGGCGGGCCGTGAGGATGGCGGCCTCGTTGAGCAGGTTGGCCAGGTCGGCACCGGAGAAACCGGGGGTTCGGCGGGCGATGGCCTCGAGACTCACATCCTCCGCCAGCTTCTTGTTGCGGCTGTGCACCTTGAGGATCGAGAGGCGCCCCTTGATGTCGGGCACATCCACCATCACCTGACGGTCGAAGCGGCCGGGTCGCAGCAGGGCCGAATCGAGCACATCGGCCCGGTTGGTGGCCGCGATGATGATGATGCCGCTGTTGCCCTCGAAGCCGTCCATCTCGGTGAGCAGCTGGTTGAGGGTCTGCTCCCGCTCGTCGTTGCCGCCGCCCACGCCGGCGCCGCGCTGACGGCCCACCGCGTCGATCTCGTCGATGAAGATCAGGCAGGGGCTGTTCTCCTTGGCCCGCTTGAACAGGTCACGCACCCGGCTGGCGCCAACGCCCACGAACATCTCCACGAACTCCGAGCCGGAGAGCGAGAAGAAGGGCACACCGGCCTCTCCGGCGATCGCCTTGGCCAGCAGCGTCTTGCCGGTGCCGGGAGGGCCCACCAGCAGCACGCCCTTGGGGATGCGGGCGCCCACGGAGGTGAAGCGCTCGGGGGTCTTGAGGAAGGTCACCACCTCCTCCAGGTCCTGCTTGGCCTCCTCCACGCCGGCCACGTCGTCGAATTTCACGCCGGTCTCGGCTTCCATCAGGAAGCGGGCCTTGGTCTTGCCGAACTGCATCGCCTGGCCGGGGCCGCCGGGCATGCCGCTGGAGCGTCGCGCCAGGAAGATCAGCGAGCCGATCAGCAGCAGGGGGAAGAGCAGGTTGCCCAGGATCCCCAGAGCCGGCGGGGCCTGGCGGGGCGGGTGCACGTCAAAGCTGATGCCCTGCTCCTTGAGCCTGTTCACCAGCTCCGGAGCCACGCCGGGCAGATCCACCCGCAGCCGCTGCACGCGGTTGTCGAGATCCGGATCCACAGCCTCGATCACGGCGCTGCGGCCGCCGTCGAAGATGTCGACCGCGGTGACCCGGCCGGCCTCCACGTAGTCGAGGAAGCGGCCGTAGCTCATGCGCGCCACGGCGGCGTTGCGGGGCGCCACGGTCGAGCCGCCGGGCCGGAACCTGGATGCATCACCGCCGGCGGAGATCAGCTGCCAGCCCAGGAAGGCCACGATGGCGAGGGGCAGGAGCCAGAGAGCGAGCACACGCCAGCGCTGATTCATGGCTGAGAGGAATTTTTACTAAGTGTAACGGGCCTCAGCCGGCTTCCTGCCAGAGCGCCGTCAGCTCATCCTCGGGTTCGAGGGTGGGTGGTTCGAGGCTGCCGCCCACGTTGATCGTGCTCGACGCGTCCTCCATCAGCAGCTCGTCGGTGGCGATCCGCTCCACCAGCTCCGGCCCGCCCAGCCCGTGGGTCCAGATCTCGAGCTCGCTCTCGGGAGGGCACTGGAAGCTGAGCAGCTCGAAGGGGAACACCACCCGCTCCAGATAGAACTGGTCCGGTCCGAGGCAGCGCGCGATCACCATGCGATCGCTGCTGTTGCGGTAACCACACGACACGAGAGTCACGGCCAGAGGCCCTATCAGCGAAACCACTTAGCCATCAGTCCGCGTCAGGCTTTGGTGACCGACGCGACGGTTTGCCCTCCTTAAGGAAGTTTTTGTTTTTGGCCGGCCCATCCGGNCCGCCGCAGGCCCAGATCGCCCGGGCACTCAGAGGCTGCGCAGGGCCACGATCGGATCGAGCCGTGCCGCCCGACGGGCCGGCACCACGCCGAAGAAGAGGCCGATCGAGCCCGACAGCCCCACGGTGAGCAGCACGGTGCCCGCTCCCACACCGGCCNGGAGGGGCGTGAACGCCGCCACGGCGCTCACCGCCGCGATCCCCAGGCCGCTGCCGATCGCTCCCCCCACGCTGGCCACCACCAGCGATTCCACCAGGAACTGCAGCAGCACGTCATCGCTGCGGGCCCCGAGCGCCTTGCGCAGACCGATCTCCTCGGTGCGCTCGCTCACCGATACCAGCATGATGTTCATGATTCCGATGCCCCCCACCAGCAGCGAGATCGCACCGATCGCGGCGAGCATCAGCGTGAGGCCACTGGTGATCGTGGTCACGATCGAGAGCGCATCCTTTTGGGAGCGCACCGCGAAGTCGTCCTCCCGCAGGATGCGGTGGCGCTGGCGCAGCAGGTTGGTGATCTGAAAGGCGGCGGCGCTGATGCTGGCCTCGTCGCGCGCTTCCACGCTGATGAAATTGAGGCTCACCCCATAGGTGGGATCCCGTCCCGAGAGCTTGCTCACCATGGTGGTGAGAGGGATGTAGGCGGTCTCGTCCTGGTTCTGGCCGAACACCGCGCCCTTGGGCTCGAGCACCCCGATCACCTCGAACGCCTGATTGCGGATGCGCAGCTGCTGGCCGAGGGCCGACCGGTCGGGGAACATCCGCTCGGCCAGGTCGGGGCCCAGCACCGCCACGTTGCGGGCGCTCTCCAGGTCGCTGGCGCTGAGGAACCGCCCCCGCGCCACCTCGAACTGCCGCACCGGCAGAAACTCCGGCGTCACGCCGGCCACCTGGGCACTGCTGCTGATGCCGCGGCTCTGGACCACCTCGTTGCGGCTGATCTGGGGCGCCACGCGTTTCACGCTGGGCACCTGCTCGGCGATGGCGTTGGCGTCCTCCAGCACGAGCGTGCGGGGAAAATCGATGCCCTGCCGCCTCGTGTCGTTGTTGCCCGGCACCACGAACAGCACGTTGGCGCCGAGATTGCTGAGCTGTCCGGCCGCCAGGCTCTGGGCGCCGCGGCCCACGCCCACCAGGGTGATCACCGAGGCGTTGCCGATCACGATGCCGAGCATCGTGAGCAGGCTGCGCAGCCGGTTGGCCCGCAGCGTGGAGAAGGCCATCCCCACGGTTTCCCGCGGCGGGAGTTTGGTGCCCATGGCAGCCGTTGCGGAGGCCTAAACGATGGCGCCGGCGTTGTCGGGATTGTGGCTGCGGGCGCCGCGATGCACCTCGCCGCGGTGCAGATCGAGCGTCACGATCTCACCCTGGCGCAGGCTGGCGATGGCATTGCTCACGCCCACGATCGCCGGAATGCCGTCGCGCTGGGCGACCACCGCCGTATGGCTCTCCACCCCGCCGATCTCGGTGATCACGCCCTTGGCCTTGCGGATCGCCTCCACATAGGCGGCGGAGGTTTCGTGCACCACCAGGATCTCGCCGCTCTGGATGCCGGCGGCGGCTTCCGGGCTGTCGACCACGCGCACCCGGCCGCTCACCGAGCCGCTGCCGATGCCCACGCCTCGGGAGAGCACGGCCGACACGATTCCCACCTTGATGAAGTCGGTGGAGCCGCTCACACCGGCCAGGGTGCCGGCGGTCTGCACCACCACATCGCCGTCGTGCAGGAAGCCCTGCTCCCGCGCCATGCCCATCGCCAGGCTGAAGGTGCTGGTGGAGGAGGTCTGCTCTTCCACCAGCAGCGGGTTCACGCCCCAGCAGAGCTGCAGCTGGCGGGCCACCCGCGCCTCGCTGGTGATCGCCAGGATCGGGGTGCTCGGCCTGAACTTGCTCACGTTGCGGGCCGTCGCTCCACCCTTGGTGAGCGGCAGGATCGCCGCCGCATTGAGGTTGCGGGCGATGTTGCTCACCGCCTGGCAGATGGCGTTGGCGATGGTGGAGGCCATGCGGGTGTCGATCACCCGCTGGGGGTAGTCCCGCTCGATGCGGCGGGCGATCGTGGCCATCGTGGCCACCGCTTCCACCGGATAGTCACCCACGGCGCTCTCGTTGGAGAGCATCACCGCGTCGGTGCCGTCGAGAATGGCGTTGGCCACGTCGCTCACCTCGGCGCGGGTAGGGCGGGGGCAGCTCACCATCGAATCGAGCATCTGGGTGGCCGTGATCACCGGGATGCCGAGGCTGTTGGCCTTGCGGATCAGCTCCTTCTGCAGCAGCGGCACTTCCTCGGCGGGCATCTCCACGCCTAGGTCGCCGCGGGCCACCATCACCCCGTCGCAGAGGGGCAGGATCTCATCGATCTGATCGATCGCCTCGAACTTCTCGATCTTCGCCACCACCGGGGTGCGGTAGCCGTGCGAGGCGATCAGATCGCGGATCTCGAGCAGGTCGGAGGGGTTGCGCACGAAGCTCAGGGCTACCCAGTCCACGCCCTGGGCCAGGCCGAAACTCAGATCGGCCCGGTCCTTGTCGGTGAGGGCGCGGATCGAGAGCTGCACGTCGGGGAAGTTGACGCCCTTGTTGTTCGACAGCACGCCGCCCACCGTCACGCTGCAGCAGAGACTCTGCTCGGTGGTGTCGACCTGCTCCACGCGCATCTCGACACGGCCGTCGTCGAGCAGGATGCGGCTGCCGGGCACCACCTCATCGGCGAGCCTGTCGTAGGTCACCGTGGCGATGCTCTGGTTGCACTCCACGTCACGCGAGGTGAGGGTGAAGCTGTCGCCGTCGGCGAGGGTGATCGGCCCGCCGGGGAAGCGGCCGAGGCGGATCTTCGGACCCTGCAGGTCCTGCAGGATGCCCACGTGAACCCCCATCTCCCTCGACACCTCACGGATGGTGGCGATCCGGGCGGCGTGCTCGCTGTGGTCGCCGTGGGAGAAGTTGAGCCGGAAGGTGGTGGCTCCGGCGTTGATCAGCTGACGCAGGCGCTCGGGGGATTCGGTGGCAGGCCCGATCGTGGCCACGATCTTGGTGCGACGCATGAGATCGGGCTTGGTCATGGGGCGCCGGGATATGGCCGAAACTACCATCAGCGCTCGTTCAGCAGGCCTGGAGATGGATCTGGCCACCTATCAACAGCGCTCCCGCGCCACCGCCCGCTACCCGGCCGTGGGCTCCAATCCCATCTATCCCACCCTGGGCCTCTGCGGCGAGGCCGGCGAGGTGGCCGACAAGGTGAAGAAGGTGATCCGCGATCGCAACGGTGCCTTCAGCCCGGAGGTGATCGAGGCCCTGAAACTGGAGCTCGGCGATGTGCTCTGGTACGTGGCCCAGCTGTCCAGCGAACTCGGTCTCGACCTCGATGCGGTGGCCAGCGCCAATCTCGAGAAGCTGGCCAGTCGCGCCGCCCGGAACGTGATCAGCGGTGAGGGGGATCACCGCTGAGCGCGGCGACGGCNTCCTCGAGGAAGGCATCGGGGCACTCCCACGGCAGCATGTGGCCGCAACGCTCCAGCACCCGCAGCGTGGCTGCCGGGATGAGCCGCGCGTAGGCCTCGCCATGGGCGACCGGGATGAGCCGATCCTCACGGCCCCAGAGCAGCCGGGTGGGGCAGCTGATGCGATGCAGGTGGCGTGGCAGCCTGGGGTCGTGGAGATAGGGATTCCAGCCCACCCGTGCGGTGGCTTCCCGGGCCCGCAGCCAGTGAATGATGTCCGGGTCATCCAGGCTGCTCGGCAGCGTCTGCCGCGCCGCCGGATGATCGGGATCGAAGAACATCAGCCGCCGCAGCGCCTCCAGATCGTCGATGAAGAGATCCCCCATCGGCGCTCCGTCCACGTGCAGGCCGGCGGCGGCCACGAGCAGCATCCGGCTGACCAGGGCGGGCCGCAGGATGGCCAGCTCGGCGGCGATCCAGGCACCGAGCGAGAAGCCCAGCACCGGCACCCCCACGAGCCTGAGCTGATCGCAGAGATCCACCACGTGCCAGGTGAGGTCGTGGATGTCATGGATGCTGTCGAGCCCTTCCGAGCCGGCGAAGCCGGGATGGGCCGGCAGATACACCTCGAAGTGGTCGGCCAGGCGATCCACAAACGGCGGCCATTCCGTTTCCCCGCCGGCGCTGTGCAGATAGAGCAGGGGCGGTCCGCTGCCGCCCACCATCAGCTGGATCGACCGGCCGGCCACGCTGATGAAGTCAAGCCTGGGGGCAGAGCTCATCCGACGGCAGCCAGTTCGACCGCGAAGCGGCGCCGCAGGGCCGGCAGAACCTCCTCGGCGAAGAGCTGCATGTTCCTGCGGGTGAGATCGGCAGGCAGGGTGCCGAGCTGAAACAGTCCCAGCAGGTTGCCGATGCCCAGACGCTCGATCTGTTCGGTGAGCTTCTCCCGCACGGTGGCGGGGCTGCCCACGATCGCGTAGCTGCCTTCCTCGATCTCCTCACGGGTGCGGCAGTTGGACATGAAGCGCGTCAGCGCCTTGTTGATGCGGGCCAGGGATCGGACGCTGGTGTAACCGGGCGGGAACACCAGCAGGCCCTTGAGCAGGTTCTGCACGAAGAACCAGAGGTGCGACTCGTATTCGGCCCAGGCCTGTGCATCGGTTTCGGCCACATAGATCGGACAGAGCCAGCCGAGCTGCTCGGGGTCGGCCGTGTAGCCGTTCTTCTGGCACGACGTGCGGAACGAATCGAAGTTCTTCTGCAGGAACTCGCGATGGAAATAGGGAATGCCCATATAGCCGTAGTGCCGCTGGGCCACGAAATCGATCGTCTCCTGGCTGCCGGCTCCCGGCACCCAGATGGTGGGATGCGGTTGCTGCAGGGGGCGCGGCCAGGGGTTCACATAGCGCAACTGCCAGTGCTCTCCGTAGTGCTCGAAGGGGCCTGGTTCGGTCCAGGCGCGCACGATCAGATCGAAGGCCTCGGCATACAGGCTCCTGGCCTGGGTGGGATTGATCGAGAAGCTGTAATACTCGGGCCCGCCGCCCACAACCATCCCGGCGATCAGTCGGCCACCGGAGATCACGTCGAGCATCGCGAATTCCTCGGCGACGCGCGTCGGTGGGTTGTAGAGAGGCAGGGCGTTGCCGATCACGGCGATCTTCACGCGTGAGGTCTGCCGCGCGAGAATCGCTCCCATCAGATTGGGGCTGGGCACCGTGCCATAGGCGCTCTGATGATGTTCGTTGACACAGACACCGTCGAATCCCAGGTCCTCGGCCAGCACCAGTTCGTCGAGAAACCGGTTGTAAAGCTCATGACCGTGCTGCGGCTCGTACAGAGCGTTCGGCAGGGTGGTCCAGGCGCTTTTGTAGCGCGTCGAGAAATCGGCCGGCAGCCGATCCCAGGGCATCAGGTGAAAGGCGAAGAACTGCATCGCGGCGTTGAAGATGCCCCTGGAGCCGCCCGATTCTGCAGCATCCGTCCAGCCAGCCGCGGGGGCACGCCGTGCTGCTCACCGAGCCGGAGGCCGCGTCCGTAACCTGAGCGGGCAGTGAGGGAGATCAGCGATGTCGGCTTCGCTGCTGCAGCCCTGCCTGGGCCGGATGCTGGCCGCACTGCTGCTGCCCCTGTTGCTGCTGGTCCCCGCTCCCGCCTGGGCGGCGGCGACGCTCCAGGTGAGCGAGGTCACGCTGGAGCCCTGTCCCGGCGACGATGTGGCGGCCCAGCCGGAGCTGCGCCGCCCCTCCGGTGCCAGCTGCTACGCCCTGCGAGGCACCGTGGCGAACCCCGGACGCAAGCCGGTGGTCGACACCGATGTGTTCGCTCTGATCCTCGATGCCAGCGGCGAACCGGTGCTGCAGAACCGCACCCGGGTGGGGTCGATCGGCGACGTACCGCCGGGCCGATCGAGCTTCGCCCTGCGCCTGGCCGTGCCGGCCGGCACACCGGGGCCGCTGCAGTTCCGCAACGTGAAGGCGAGCGGCTTCAGCGCGCCGGTGCGCAGCCGCGCCGGCGTCGACGACGAGCTGCTGCCGCTCGAGCAGGCGCTGGCGCCGGGAGGTTGAGGCTTCAGAAGCTGGAGGTCATCACCGCCACGCTGGCGGTGCCGAGCAGCTGCTGGCCCAGGCTGAGGGCGATGAAGGCCAGGATCGCCGAAAGGTCGATCCCGCCGATCGGCGGGATCAGCCCGCGAAAGGCATTGAGATAGGGGTCGGTGATCGAGCTCACCGTGCTCAGCACCGGATTGCCCCAGTCAAGGTTGGGGAACCAGCTCAGCAGCACCCGCACCAGCAGGATCAGCGAGTAGATCTCCAGGGTGCGGGACAGCACGCTCAGCAGCAGGGCAAGCACGTCCATGGGTGTGGGATCGATCCCGCGGTCTTGCCCCCGACTCTATGCAGCCCGCTGGCGGCCCGGCTGCAGATCCTCCGGTTTCACCGCGAAGGTGCGGTGGAACTTCTCGCTCAGGCTCAGCCAGTAGGAGCGCCCTTCGCTCTGGCGTTTGCGCTCGATGAAGTTCTGGGCCAGCAGCTCCTTGATGTGGTCGTAGGCGCCGGAGCCGCGCAGCTCCACCAGTTCCGACTGCAGGATGCGCTTCTTGAGGGCGATCGTGGCCAGGGTCCGCAGGGCGGCGGTCGACAGGTCCACCGGCAGCAGGTTCTGCACCAGATCGCCGAGGCTGTCGCGCAGCTGCAGGGCGTAGCGCTGACCCTCCTGGCGGATCTCCAGGGCGGTGTCGCGGTGCGCGTAGTCGGCCATCAGGGTGATCAGGCCCAGCTCGGTCTCCTCCCGGCTGGTGCCCGCCACCTCGGCCAGCTCTCCCAGGCTCAGGGGCCTTCCCTTGAGATAGAGGATCGCCTCCAGCCGCGCCGGCAGCGAGAGGCCGGCAGCTTCGCCTGCGAACCGTGCGGCGGCGGGGGCGGGTGTGGGGGCTGAGTCCGGGGCGCTGGTCATGGCCTGCCGCGCTCAGAGCCCGCAACGTACCGCAGTCAGGCCTCCACCGGCAGGGGGGTGGCCGGCCGGCGGGCCTCTGGCGCGGTGGGAGGCACCGCCCCGAGGAAGAGCTGGTAGGCCGGGTTGTCGCTCTCGTCCACGTAGCGGTAATCCAGCCCCCTGAGGAAGTCCTGCCAGTCGCCCAGCTCGGCTTCCGGCACCTGCACCCCCACCACGATGCGGCCCACATCGGCGCCGTGGTTGCGGTAGTGAAAGATGCTGATGTTCCAGTTGGGATGGAGGCTGGTGAGGAAGCGCATCAGCGCTCCCGGCCGCTCCGGGAACTCGAAGCGGTAGAGCAGCTCGCGCACGGCCGGCAGGCACGCAGCGGCGGGCAGGTGGCCGCCCACCATGTGGCGCAGGTGCAGCTTCGAGAGTTCGTCGCTGGAGAGATCCAGGCAGGCGAAGCCGCCGGCGCGCAGGTCGTGGATCAGATCCTGCTCGTCGCGGCTGCCGCTGGTCTGCACCCCCACGAAGATGTGGGCCCGGCCCGGGTCAGCCAGCCGGTAGCTGAATTCGGTGAGATTGCGGGTGCCCAGCAGGGTGCAGAACTCCCGCAGGCTGCCGGGCCGCTCCGGGATCTCCACAGCCAGCATCGCTTCGCGGTCCTCGCCGATCTCGGTGCGCTCGGCCACGAAGCGCAGCCGGTCGAAGTTCATGTTGGNCCCGCAGGCCACCGCCACCAGGGTCTGCCCCTGCAGGCCGCGGGCGGCCACGTCGGCCTTCAGCCCCGCCACCGCCAGGGCGCCGGCCGGCTCGAGGATCGAGCGGGTGTCCTCGAACACGTCCTTGATGGCGGCACAGATGGCGTCGGTGTCCACCGTCACCATGCGGTCCACCAGGCGCTGGGCCAGGGCGAAGGTGTGCCGGCCCACCTGACGCACGGCCACGCCATCGGCGAACAGGCCCACCTGCTCGAGCCGCACCCGCTCGCCGCAGGCGAGGGAGCGGGCCATGGCGTCGGCGTCGACTGGCTCCACCCCCACGATCTGCACCTGGGGCCACACGCTCTTCACGAACGCCGCCACGCCGGCGATCAGCCCGCCCCCGCCCACCGCCAGATAGATGGCATCGGGGGGTTCCGAGCACTGGCGCAGGATCTCCATGCCGATCGTTCCCTGGCCGGCGATCACCTCCGGGTCGTCGAAGGGATGGATGAAGGTCAGCCCCCATTCAGCGGCCATGCGCTCGGCCTCGGCGCAGGCGGCGTCGTAGGTGTCGCCGTGCAGCACCACCTCGGCACCGCGGGCCGCCACCGCCTTCACCTTCATCTCGGGCGTGGTGACCGGCATGGCGATCACGGCCCGGCAGCCGAGCTTCTGGGCGGCCAGGGCCACCCCCTGGGCGTGGTTGCCGGCGCTGGCGGCGATCACGCCCCGTTCCAGCTCCGCCGGCGTCAGGCCGGCCATCTTGTTGTAGGCGCCGCGCAGCTTGAAGCTGAACACCGGCTGCAGGTCCTCGCGCTTGAGCAGCACCCGGTTGTCCAGCCGCGCCGAGAGATTCGGCGCCGCATCGAGGGGCGACTCGATCGCCACGTCGTAGACCCGCGCCCGCAGGATGCGCTGCAGGTAGCCGCTGGTGGGCTCGTCGTGGCCGGGGGTGGGGACCTGACTCATTCCATCAGTGTCGCAATCGGCACCGGTGCCCGGGGCCGTCGGCCTAGATTGCCAGCCTCTAGAGGGGCCCTGATGCATCTCAGCGAGCTGAGTCACCCCAACGAGCTGCACGGCCTCAGCATCGCCGAACTGGAGGGGATCGCCCACCAGATCCGCGAGCGGCACCTGGAGGTGGTGAGCACCAGCGGTGGCCATCTCGGCCCCGGGCTCGGGGTGGTGGAACTCACCCTGGCGCTCTATCAGACCCTGGATCTCGACCGCGACAAGGTGGTCTGGGACGTGGGCCATCAGGCCTACCCCCACAAGCTGATCACCGGCCGCTACAACCAGTTCCACACCCTGCGCCAGCAGAACGGCGTGGCCGGCTACCTGAAGCGCTCCGAGAGCCGCTTCGACCACTTCGGCGCCGGCCATGCCAGCACCTCGATCTCGGCGGCCCTGGGGATGGCCCTGGCGCGCGACCAGCGCGGCGACGACTTCAAGTGCGTGGCGGTGATCGGCGACGGCGCCCTCACCGGCGGCATGGCCCTCGAGGCGATCAACCACGCCGGCCACCTGCCGAAGACCCGGCTTCTGGTGGTGCTCAACGACAACGACATGTCGATCAGCCCGCCGGTCGGCGCGCTCTCCACCCACCTCAACCGCATGCGGCACAGCAAGCCGCTGCAGTTTCTGCAGGACAACGCCGAGGAGGCGATCAAGCACCTGCCCTTCCTGCACGGTGAGCTGCCCACCGAGCTGAAGAACCTCAAGGAGAGCATGAAGCGCCTGGCGGTGCCGAAGCTCGGTGCCGTGTTCGAGGAGCTGGGCTTCACCTACATGGGCCCGGTCGACGGCCACGACATGGCCGCGATGATCCGCACCTTCCGCCAGGCCCATGAGCATGAGGGGCCCGTGCTGGTCCACGTGGCCACCACCAAGGGCAAGGGCTATCCCTACGCCGAGGCCGACCAGGTTGGGTATCACGCCCAGAGCGCCTTCGACCTCACCACCGGCAAGGCCTTCCCCTCCAGCAAGCCGAAACCACCCAGCTACAGCAAGGTGTTCGGTCAGACCCTGGTGAAGCTCTGCGAACTGGATCCCCGGGTGGTGGGGATCACCGCCGCGATGGCCACCGGCACCGGCCTCGACCTGCTCGAGAAGGCACGACCCCAGCAGTACTTCGATGTCGGCATCGCCGAACAGCACGCCGTCACCATGGCGGCCGGCATGGCCTGCGGGGGTCTGCGCCCCGTGTGCGCGATCTACAGCACCTTCCTGCAGCGTGCCTATGACCAGCTGATCCACGACGTGGGCATCCAGAAGCTGCCCGTGACCTTCGTGATGGACCGGGCCGGCATCGTCGGTGCCGATGGCCCCACGCACCAGGGCCAGTACGACATCAGCTATCTGCGCGCCGTGCCCAACTTCACGGTGATGGCCCCCAAGGATGAGGGCGAGCTGCAGCGCATGCTGGTGACCGCCATCCACCACGACGGACCCAGCGCCATCCGCATCCCCCGGGGCGAGGGTGAGGGAGTGCCGCTGATGGAGGAGGGCTGGGAGCCGCTCCAGATCGGTCGCGGTGAGCTGCTCACCGATGGCGACGATCTCCTGATCGTGGCCTATGGCGCGATGGTGCACCCGGCTCTGGCCACGGCCGGCCTGCTGCAGGAGAAGGGCATTCGCGCCGCCGTGATCAACGCCCGCTTCCTGCGACCCCTCGATGAGGCGCTGATCGCCCCGATGGCGCGTCGCATCGGTCGGGTGGTGACCATGGAGGAGGGCGCTCTGGCCGGCGGCTTCGGTGCCGCGGTGGTGGAAGCGCTCAACGACCTGGAGGTGCTGGTGCCCGTGTTCCGCATCGGCATCCCCGACGTGCTGGTGGATCACGCCAGCCCCGACCAGAGCAAGCGCGCCCTGGGGCTGACGCCCCCTCAGATGACCGATCGGATCCTCGAGCGCTTCGCCAGCATCTGGCCTGCGGTGCAGCGGCAGGCCCTGGCTGTGTGAGTGTGAGTCGGCCGACCCCCGTACAAGGGAGTCGACCTCCCTGGCACGACTGCGGAGCCTGCAGACAGCAAAGGCGGAGGATCTCTCCGCCCTGCCCTTCGATCACCGGCTTGATCGTTACGGTCTGGGGGCCTCAGAGCACGCCGCGGCTGGCCAGACCCTGGATCGCGCCGATGCCGAGGATGTGGCCGAGGCTGATGGTGCCCAGCATGGCGCCGTGGCTGAGACCTCCGAACATGGCTGCGTTGGGCAGCTGCAGACCCACGTTGGGCTGCTTGATCGTCGCCTTGCCGATGGCAATGGCGATCACGTTGCACACGATCATCACCAGGGCGACCTTCGGCGACCAGGTGATGGTGGCGGGTGCGAGGGCCAGGATNGGGGCGATCATGGGTCTTGAGCCGACGCCCCATCTTCCGGGCGGCCGGCAGCCTGATCGCCGCCGCTTAAGACTTGTTGATCTGCCGGCGCGGACCGGCCCTTCTCCAGAGCGGCGGCGAACCCCAGCACCACCAGCAGATTGGCGAGGGTGAGGAAGGCCTCGGCACCGCCATGCAGGGCATCCACATCGGCCAGCAGACGTCCGTAGCGCTGCTGGGCCACCACGGCCGCCACGATCGTGACCGCCACGAAGACCAGCGTGAGCTCGAAACCCCGTCGGGCCAGCACGGGAAAGGCGGGCACCCCCCGGGCCCACCAGAGGAAGGCCAGATAGGGCAGCAGCGACGCCACGAACAGGGGCGTGGCATCCATATCGCCCAGGCGGGAGAGCAGGTCGCTCATGCCTGGCCGGCCCGGTGCTGACGCCGCAGGTTCCAGGTGGCAAGGGCCAGTGCGGCGTTGCCCAGGGCGGTGATGCCGGCCTGGATCACCACCAGTCCCTTGAGTTCGGTGGCGTTGTCGTAGAGGTGCCAGGTGCAGGCGGCCATGGCGCTGATCAGGGCCGGCACCATCGCCAGGCTGAGCCAGCGCCAGCCGCCCTCCCCCCTCGCCTGGCCGTAGCGCTGGATCAGCAGCATCGCCGCCAGCCACTCCAGCACCGACGTGAGGTGGATCCACCAGGTGGGCAGCGACAGGGCGTGCATGGCCGCCGGACCAGCAGACGATCCGTAATGTACGGACCGCAACCGTGCAACCGGCGATGGCGGTGCTGCTCTGCGGCTATTACGGCGAGCACAACATCGGCGACGACGCCCTGCTGGAGGTGCTGCTCGGCCAGCTGCCTCACGGCTGCATGCCGCTGGTCACCGCGAACGACGCTGCCGCCCTGGCACAGCGGGGCATCGCCACGGTGCCGCGCCGCAGCCTGCCGCATGTGCTCAAGGCCCTGCGCGGCTGCTCGGCCCTGGTGCTCGGCGGCGGCAGCCTGCTGCAGGACACCACCAGCTTCCCCAGCCTGCTCTACTACGCCGCCCTGATCACGGCGGCCCGGCTGGAGGGCAAACCGGTGCTGCTCTGGGCCCAGGGCCTCGGCCCGCTTCGGCGGCGCCGCAGTCGTGCTCTGGTGCGGGCAGTGCTGCCGATGGTCAGCGCCGCCAGCTGGCGCGACCGGGGCTCCGCCCAGCTGGCCCAGCGCTGGGGCTGCCCCGGCAGTGTGGCTCCCGATCCGGTGTGGGCCTTCCCCAGTCGCCCCTGGCACGGGCGCGGCGGGCCGATCGTGGTCTGCTGGCGAGCCGTGCCGCAGCTGAGCGGCGAGCAGTGGCTTCCCTACCTGCAGGCGCTGGGGGAGCTGGCCGAGCGCCATGGTCGTGAGGTGATCTGGCTGCCGCTGCATCGCGATCAGGACAGGGGTCTGCTGGAGCGCCTCAGCCGCGAAGGCCTGATGCCGGCCGATCTTGCCGGCCGCAGCCGCGAGGTGCTGGCCGAACGCCCCGAGGAGGTGGTGGCGATGGCGGCCGATGCCGGCCTGGTGGTGGCGATGCGGCTGCACGGCCTGATCCTGGCGGCGATCGCCGGGGCTCCCTGCGCCGCCCTCAGCTACGACCCGAAGGTGGCGGCGGCCGCCGATCAGCTCGGCTGCGATTGCCATGGCCTGGCCGTGCCGCCACCGCCGCCCGCCGAGCTGGCCGCGCGCTGGGCGGCGGCACTGGACCGGCCGGCTCCGGCAGCCGTGCTGGAGCAGCTCCGCCAGCAGGCCGCGGAGCACCGCAGCGTGCTGGCGCGGCTGGAGGGCTGAGCCGATGCGCGCGGTGGGGTATCAGCTGCGGGCCGGCCTTGGGGAGGTTGGCTATCTGGTGGATCTGGAGCTGCCCGATCCCTCGCCCGCCCCCGTCGATCTGCTGGTGGCCCCCGAGGCGATCGCCGTGAACCCGGTGGACCTGAAGGTGCGGGGACGCGACCTGCCGCCAGCCGGCCAGTGGCGCCTGCTGGGCTGGGATGCGGTGGGGCGCGTGGTGGGCCTGGGACAGGCGGTGAGCGGTTTCGCCCCCGGCGATCGGGTCTGGTATGCCGGAGCCCTGCAGCGTCCCGGCTGCAATGCCGAGCTGCAGTTGGTGGATCACCGCCTGGCCGCTCGGGCGCCGCGGAGCCTCGAAGCGCTCGAGGCGGCCGCCCTGCCGCTCACCGCGATCACGGCCTGGGAGCTTCTGTTCGAGCGCTTTCGGCTGCCGGCCGGCACCGATGCCGGCGCCGGCGAGACCTTGCTGGTGCTCGGTGGCGCCGGCGGCGTGGGCTCGATGCTGGTGCAGCTGGCGCGCCGGCTCACCGGCTTCACGGTGGTGGCCACGGCCTCGCGCCCGGAGAGCCGCGCCTGGGCCGAAGAACTGGGGGCCCACCACGTGATCGACCACAGCCTGCCGCTGGGCCCGCAGCTGGAGGCGCTTGGCGTGGCGCCGGTGAGCCGTGCCGCCAGCCTCAGCCACAGCGGTGAGCACTTCGCCGGGCTGGTGGAGCTGCTGGCTCCCCAGGGGGCCCTGGCTCTGATCGACGATCCCCCGGCCGAGGCGATCAACGTGCTGGCGCTCAAGCGCAAGAGTCTGGCGCTCCACTGGGAGTTCATGTTCACCCGCTCGCTCTTCGGCACGGCCGATCTGGCGGAGCAGGGTCGGTTGCTGGCCCGGGTGGCGGAGCTGGTCGACCGGGGCGTGCTGCGCAGCACCGTCAGCAGCCGGCTGGGCACGCTCACCGCCGCCAATCTGGAGCGGGCCCATGCCCAGCTGGCGAGCGGCCACAGCACAGGCAAGCTGGTGCTGAGTGGCTTCGGCTGACGCCCCTGCCGGCCCGTGCCCTGGCAGCTCGGTGCGCTGGCGACGGGTAGATCGACCTATCGCCGCTGCCGCCGCGCTGCGGCAGCGTCGGTGCGCCGATCAGGGATGGGCTGATGTCACCAGCTCCCGTGGTGGTGGGCTCCCGAGGGGGCACGATCCACCAGCTCCAGGCCAGCCGGGGCGAACTGTTTCAGGTGTGCTTCAACGGCCGCTGCCTCTACTGCGACAGCCTGCACGTGGGTCTGGCCCACCTCAGCCGCATGGAGCGCCAGCCCCGGCCGCCGGCGGTTCAGCCGCTGGGCGGCAGCCGCGCCGCCTGAGCTGGATCAGGCGACCTGCCGCCGCCGCCGCAGTTCGCCGAGCACCTCGGCCGCATGGCCCGTGGGCCGCACGGCTGTCCAGCTCGCCCGCAGCACCCCCTGCGGGTCGATCAGGAAGGTGTGCCGCTGGGAGAAGGGCGCGATCCAGCTGCCGTAGCGCCGGCTGACGCTGCCGCCCGGATCGGAGAGCAGCGGGAAGGCARCACCACAGGACCCACTCCATTCATGAGCGAACTGCACCCCGTTAGGTTTCTGCCCATGGACGACCTTAATCGCAAGCTCTATTTCTACCTTCAGGAGCTGGGCTGGGATGCTTCCTCACTCGCATTCCTGCGCGATGCGCCACGGATCTGTCCCATGGAAACCAAGCCGCCGCATGACCCGCCATTGGGGAGAGCTTCTATGANAGAGCAGCGGGAAGGCAAGCCCCTCGCTGCTGCAGAAGGAGGCGTGGGAGTCGGGGTCGTCGGCGCTCACGCCAACCACTTCGGCGCCCGCGTCCTGGAAGCCTCGAGCTGCTGCTGAAAGCCGCGGGCCTCCAGGGTGCACCCGCCGGTGAAATCCCGGGGGTAGAAGTAAAGAACCAGCCAGCGTCCGGCGAAGTCATCGAGGCCCAGGCTGGTCTCCACAGGCTCGCCCCCCGGGCCGGGGCCCATACCGTCCAAGCTGAAGCGTGGCGCGGGCTGGTCCAACTCAGGCATGGTTCCGCCCAGGGCAACGGCGCGGGGAGCCCAGCCCAGCAGAACTGACCCTCCCGAAACCAGGACAGCTGCGCCGAGCAGCGTGCGACGGCGCACCGCCGCTGCGCTCAGATCTTGGCGAGGTTGATGCCCAGCTCCTTGGCATAGGCGCCCAGACCCTTCTTCTGGATGGTCTTGAGGGCGCGGGTGGAAACGCGCAGCTTGACGAAGCGGTTGCCTTCAGCCCACCAGAGGCGGCGCTCCTGCAGGTTCACCTGCTGGAGCTTCTTGGTGCGCACATGGGAGTGCGACACGGCCATGCCGTTGTTGGCGCGCTTGCCGGTGAGCTGGCAGACCCGGGACATGACCGAACTTCTCGAGAACAACTGATGGGCGACCGCCCAGACACCCACCTTATCAAGCGGCGGTTGCTCTCAGCCGCTGCCTGCGCTCAGGCACCGGCCTGCGAGGGCTGGATCAGCTGCAGGCCTCGGGAGGGGAGGGCGAAGTCGATTCCCTCACGGTCGAAGCGACGCACGATTTCGAGGTTGATGCGCTGCTGCACATCGAGCGCCATCGCGTACTCGCTGCTGGCTACGTAATAGACGAGCTCGAAATCCAGGCTGCAGGGTCTGAAGTCCACGAAGTGGCAGCGATCGAAGCGGGCCTCTCCGCAGCGGCTCACGATCTCCTCCAGCATCCTGGGGATGCATCCCAGGCGCTCGGCGTCGGTGTCGTAGCTGATGCCGAGGCGGTGGATCAGGCGACGCTCCTGCATGTCGCCGTAATTGGCGATCACCGCATTGGTGTCTTCACACCGATGTTCTGCAGATAGAAGATCGCTCCCAGACCCCACGTCAACGCCCGCACCAGTGGACTCAGGGAGCGCAGCATGCTGGCCACGGCCGCATCGGCTGTGCGGGCCGCCTGCCGGTGCAGCAGCTTGTCCAGATCCAGGGCCAGCCGGTCGCTCTCCACGGAGGTGGGCAGGATCCGCCAGGCCAGCACTGCGCTCAGCACCCAGCCGAAGGACGGGATGCTTCCCACAACCACCTGCAGAATCCAGTCATCCGTGCTGCTGCGTGTGCGGCGTACGAGAGGCCCCAGCAGGAGCGCGGCGATCCGCGCTACCAGGATGGAGAGCAGGCCCCCGCCCAGCAGGGTCAGAAGGGCGATCGGCAGGGATGGGGCTAGCGACACCACGGCAGGGGGGGATGTCGAATCGGCTCAGAGGCCGCGCTCCATCAGCCGGCCCATCAGCTCGGCGCTGCGCTGCTGGAAGCCGGCCAGCTCATTCGGCTCCAGGCCACCCACCGCCAGGCGGGCCATCTCGTAGAGATGGCGGCTGAGGTCGCTGGCGAGCTGCTGGCTGGGCGAACTGGTCCCACTGCCGGTGATCACCGAACCCGCCGAGAGCTTCAGCAGACCATCCACCAGGGGGTGGCGGCGGTTCACCAGCAGCACGTGGTGATCGGGCAGACCGGGGAGGCGCTGCTCCATCAGGGCACCCATGTCGTTGAGACGGCGCATCTGCTCCGGCAGCAGGATCAGAGCCGCCGGGGCGCTGTCGCCCTTGAGGGCCTGCACCTGGATCGTCACCTTGTCGTTGCCCAGCGCCCCTCTGAACAGCTCCCGCAGCTTCTCGCCGGCGTCCTTGCCGTCGGCGTCGGCCAGCTCGCTCTCCTTCTCCTGCAGCGAGTCGTCCAGTTCGCTGTCGACCCGCTGGAATTTCAGCTCGTTGTGGCGGTACTCCAGCCAGGGAATGAACTGGGTGTCGATGAAGGTGTCGGCGAGGAGAACCTCGGCACCCTGACCCTTCCACAGCGCCAGGNCGCCCGCCTGACCGGCCTCGTCGGTGCAGTAGAGGATCCGCTTGTCGTTGTCGCCGCTGAGGCGGCTGCGGTAGCCGGCCAGGGTGGTGAAGGCCCTGCCGTGATCGGCGGGAATCGGATCGAGGCTGTGGCCCTCGGCCGGCTGCTCCTGCGCTTGCGCCGTCGTGCCGAACAGCACCAGATCGGCCACCTGGTCGGCGAACTTCTCGTCCTCCATGGCGCCGATCTTGATGAACGGAGCGAGCGACTCCCAGATCTCGGCGTAGCGCTTCGGCTCGTCGCGGTGCAGCTGCTTGAGACGGTCGGCCACCTTCTTGGCCACGAAGCCGCCGATCGAGCGCACCCGCCGGTCGGTCTGCAGGGCCGAGCGGCTCACATTCAGGGGGATGTCGGGCGAATCGATCACGCCGCGCAGCGGCAGCAGGTAGCGCGGTACGACCTCCTTGATCGAGTCGCTCACGAAGACCTGATTGCAGTAGAGGCGGATCTCACCCTTCTCCCAGTCGGCGCGGCCGCTGAGCTTGGGGAAATAGAGGATGCCCTGCAGGTTGTAGGGATAGTCGGTGTTGAGGTGCACCCAGAGCAGCGGGTCGCCCTGGAAGGGATAGAGGTAGCGGTAGAGCTCGATGTAGTCGTTGTCGCTCAGCTCGCGCGGATTGGCGCGCNATGGCGCCTGCCGCTTGTTCACCGTTTCGCCCTCGAGCTGCACCTCCACCGGCAGGAAGTCGCAGTAGGTGGTGATCAGGGTGCGGATGCGGGCCGGCTCGATGTACTCGAGCTCCTCCTCCATCAGATGCAGGATCACATCGGTGCCTGACTCGCTGCGCTCGCTGCCCTCCAGCCTGAAGCTGGGGGAGCCGTCGCAGCTCCAGCGCACCGCTTCACTGCCCTCACGGGCAGAGAGCGTGATCAGCTCCACCTGCTTCGCCACCATGAAGCTTGAATAGAAGCCGAGGCCGAAGTGACCGATGATCGCGTCGGTTTCGCTCTTGTACTTCTCCAGGAAATCCTCGGCGCTCGAGAAGGCCACCTGGTTGATGTAGCGCTTCACCTCATCGGCGGTCATGCCGATGCCGTTGTCGGAGATGGTGAGCGTCTTCGCCTCCCGGTCGATGCGGATCTGGATCCGGCCTTCCGGGCCCTCGCTGCAGTCGCCGGCCATGGCCGCCATGCGCCGCTTGCTGATCGCGTCCACGCCGTTGCTCACCAGTTCCCGCAGGAACACCTCATGGCCGCTGTACACGGCCTTCTTGATGATCGGGAAGATGTTCTCGGTGTGGATCTGGATCTGACCCTGTTCCGCCTGCAGCACCACCACGTTCGAGGCAAGGTGGCCCNAGACTCCCCCGATCCCGCCCCGCTCGCCAAGGGGGTGGCGTGGGCAGGAAACCGACCTGATGCCGCTGCATAGGATTCCGCTCTCTCCGGCAGCGGCCCGATGCCCAGCCAGTGGCAGAACTTCCTGCAGAACCTGGGCGAGTGNCAGGGCTCCTTCACCGGAATCAGCCCCGCCGGCGAGATCCTCGGCAGCACGGCTTCGATCCTCACCCTGGAGACCGCTGAGCACGACGCCGCCGGTGCCGCGTCGATGGTGCGCTTCCGGCTGCGCCGTTTCGAGGCAGGCGACATCACCGCGTGCCCGAGCAGCGATTTCAGCCAGGAGTACCGCAGCCTCGGCCGCCAGGTGGTGTTCTTCGAAACGGGCAGCTTCTGCAAGGGCAGCCTGCAGCTGGCTCCCGGCACCGCGTTCGGCGCGGAATTCGGTTTTCGCCACGCTGACCGGCGCCACCGGCTGGTGCTGCTCACCAATGAGAGCGGCGCCCAGCAGCAGCTGGTGCTGATCCGCGAGTTCCGCTCCGGTACGGAGGGCCCGGAGTGCCCGCCGCTCACGGCCGGGCAGCTGGCTGGCCTCTGGCAGGGCAGCAGCGCCACGATCAGCGCCGACTGGCCCGAACCCGAGCTCGCCGAGGCCCGGTTCGGCTTCGACGCAGCAGACCTGGAAGGGCTGAAGTTCCTTCCCGACGGCGGCTACTGCCGCTGGCCTGCTCAGGTGAGCCACCGCCAGGCCTTCAGCGTGGAAGCTGGCTGGCTCAGCTCAGCGGATCGGCTCGAGCGGCTGATCCGCCGCTACGACGGCAGCGGCGCCTGGCAGTCGGCCACGCACGAGGTGCTCAGCCGGGTGGGCGACTAGCCCGGCTGCTGCAGTTCCGGTCTCTCCTCCGGCAGGATCGCACCCTCCACGGGGCACACCTGCAGGCAGATGCCGCAGTCGATGCAGGTGTCGAAGTCGATCCAGTAGAAGGTCGTGCCCTTGCTGTTTGCCCCCTGGCCGGGGTGGATGCAGGCCACCGGGCAGGCGTCCACGCAATCCGCCACGCCCTCGCACACGTTGGTGACGATCGTGTGGGCCATGCACGGGGCTGCGTCGCGGCCGGATCCTAGGCAGCGGTACTCAGGCTGCGAGCCAGAGAGCGCGGCTGCAGCCGCGTTCGGCGGCGATGCGCTCGGCCTCCTCCGTGCTCGCCAGCGGGCTGCCATGCAGCTCCGCCGCCTGCCGGCCCGGTGCAGGGCCTCCAGCTCATCGAGGGCGCGGCGCAGCAGGTCCGGCTCGGCCATGGCCACGAGCGTGGGCCGGGTGGCGCCGGCGCCGTGCTGCGCGGGAGCCAGCAGCTCCCGCAGGGCTGCCACGTCGAAGCCGAAGCCCATGCCCGCCGCCTGCTGGCTCTGCGGCTGAGGCTGGCCCCAGAAGCGACCCACCAGGCGTCGTAGCGACCGCCGCTGGCCACCTCCAGCGGCGCCGTGGCCCCCTGGCACACCAGTTTGAGCACCAGTCCGTCGTACAGGGCGAAGTGCGGCTGGAAGGTGGGATCCAGCTGCACCACCACCCCGAGCCGCTCCGCCGCCCCAGCGATCAGGGCGAGGGTGTCGGCCAGCTGCGTCAGCGGCGGCAGCGGTCCCAGCCACTGCTCCAGCTGGTAGAGCACCCGCAGCGGTTCGCCGCGCAGGCGCATCAGCGCTGAGAGACGCTGGCGCTCGGTCTCGGGCAGGGGCAGCTGGGAGAGGGCCAGGGGGTCGAAGCTGGTGAGGGCGGCCCGGGCTGCCGGCTGCTGGGCCTCGGGCAGCTGGCCCAGCAGGCCGGCCAGCAGAGCGTGGTGACCGAGCAGCAGCCGCGGACGGTGGGCCGGTCCGAGACCCACCGCCGCGCTGGCCGCCAGCAGCAGCCGGAGCAGTTCGGCATCGGCGGCCGCGGAAGCCTCACCCAGCAGCTCCACGCCGCTCTGCAGCTCCTCCACGATGCGCTGCTGGCCGCCGTCAGCGATCTGGGTGCGGTAGGTGGGGCCTTCGGCCCACAGCCGCAGCGGCCGCGGCCGGGAGGCTAGGCGGGTGCAGGCGGCCCGGGCGATCGATGCAGTGAGCTCCGGCCGCAGACCGAGGGGTTCATCGGCAGCCAGGCGCACCAGCTCACGACCGTCGATGCCGCCACCGGCCTCCAGGGTGGAAAGGTGCTCGAAGTGGGGCGGGGCCACCTCCTGGTAGCCCCACAGCCGGTAGACGCCGGCCAGCTGGGTGCAGATCCAGCGGTTGTGCTCCACCTCGCGGGGGTTGAGGTCGCGGGCGCCGGCGGCGGGTTGCAGGGCCATGGGCGCTGGCGGATGAACGAGGCGGCATGATCCTATGGAGCAGTGCCGGGCACCCCGCCCCATCCAGCTCCGGAGCGCCGTAGCTGGCGCCGCTGAGAGGGCGGCAGGCCGCCAGGCCCGCCAGC
>NZ_LFEK01000039.1 GCF_001039265.1 Synechococcus sp. GFB01
CCCCGTACTCGAATCGCACGCAACCGTTGGCCGTGCCTGTCCTAGTGTGCCGTCCCGCAAATAGCCGGTAGAATATGAAGTGTCTCCTCGGGAGTCGTTTCATGCCGACTGGTCGCCCCATGGCTCCTCTGGAGCTGTCGGCTGATGAGACCAGCCAGCTCCAGAGCCTGGCTGGATCAAGGACCTTGCCGCATTCGATCGTTCAGCGGGCGCAGATCGTGCTGGCCTGCGCTGCTGGTGACACCAACACCGCTGTCGCCAAGCAATTTGGAGTCCGCGGCTCAACGGTGGGCAAATGGCGGCAGCGCTACCTCGATCTGGGCATCGAGGGCCTTCATGACGAACTGCGTCCCGGCCGGCCCCGCACCTACGAGGACGACAAGGTGGCCGAGGTCATCAACCGGGCCCTGCAGACCAAGCCAACCGATGGCAGCACCCACTGGAGCGCTCGGACTTTGGCAGCGGCGACTGGGATCTCAAAGACAACAGTTCACCGCTGGCTGCAGATCTTCTCGGTCCAGCCCCACCGGCAGAAATCGTTCAAGCTCTCCACCGATCCGTTCTTTGTGGAGAAGGTCCGCGACATCGTTGGCCTGTACCTGAACCCGCCGGACAAGGCGATGGTGCTCTGCGTCGACGAGAAGACGCAGATCCAGGCCCTGGACCGCACCCAGCCGCTCCTGCCCATGGGTCTGGGCTACGTGGAAGGCGTCACTCACGACTACATCCGCCACGGCACCACCACCCTGTTCGCGGCTTTGGACGTGGCCACAGGAGAAGTGATCACCCAGTGCAAACCCCGCCACCGGCACCAGGAGTTCCTGGGGTTCCTCAGGCAGATCGAGAAGTCCGTCCCGGAAGATCTGGACGTCCATCTGGTGGTGGACAACACCTGCACCCACAAGCACGCCAAGGTCAGGGCGTGGCTGGCGCAGAGGCCCCGCTTCCACGTGCACTACACGCCCACATACGCCTCCTGGCTGAACCAGGTGGAGCGCTGGTTCGGGATCATCACCCAGCGGGCGATCCGGCGCGGCAGCTTCTCCAGCGTCAAGGAGCTGATCGCCAAGATCGAGCAGTTCGTGGCCGCCTACAACAAGACCAAAGCGCCGTTCAACTGGACCGCAAACGCGGATTCAATCCTGGAGAAGCTCCAGCGACTTTGTTCGCAAATCTCCGGGACGGGACACTAGGAGGCTGCTGAAAAACTGGTCCAGCCGCGGGAGAATGGCCCAACGGCACTGAGCGGATGCGCGGCCAGCAGGAACGCACCGGTCCTCTGTTCTCCTACGTCTCCACAGAAGAGCGGATCCCCAAGGCCCATCCCCTGCGGCAGGTGCGGCGGCTGGCCGATCAAGCCCTCGGATCGCCTCAACCCCACCTTCTGCAGGCTCTCACCCCGAGGTGGGCGCCCCTCGATCCCGCCGGAGCAGCTGCTGCTGGCCCTGTTGCTGCAGGCGATCTACGGCATCCGCTCGGAGCGGATGCTGATCGAGCAACTGGACTACAACCTGCTGTTTCGCTGGTTTGTCGGCCTCAACCCGGACGATCCCGTCTGGCATCCCACCACATTCACCAGAACCGCGACCGGCTGCTCAACGAGGAGCTGATGGCGATGTTCCTGGAGCTGCTGCTGGCCTCGCCGGAGGTCAAGCCGCTGCTGAGCTCCGAGCACTTCTCGGTGGATGGCACCCTGCTGCGGGCCTGGGCCTCGCACAGCTCGCTGGAGCGGATCGACGGAGGCGATGACGATCCGCCACCGCCCAGTGGCGGCAATGGGTTTGGCTCAGGCTCCGCCAAGGGGAAGAAGCGGGCCAAAGGAGATTTCCGCGGTCTGCTGCTCTCCAACCAGACCCACCGCTCCCGCAGTGACGGCGAAGCCGGCTGTTCCGCAAGTCCAATGGCACTGGGGCGTTCCTCAGCTACCTGGGCCATTGCCTCATGGAGAACCGCCATGGCCTGGTGGTGGCCAGCGAGGTGACCCCAGCCGATGGCTACGGCGAGCGTTCGGCAGCGGTGCGGATGGCGAGTTCGCTCCCCGGCGCTCACCAAAAGACACTGGGAGCCGACAAGGGCTACGACACCAGGGATTTTGTCGCCGACGTCCGCTTTGCCGGCATCACGCCGCATGTGGCGCAGAACATTCAGGCGCGTCGCCGCTCCGCCATCGACGGGCGAACCGTTCGGCATCAGGGCTACGGCAAGTCGATCAACGCAAGGAAGCGGATCGAGCAGGTGTTTGGCTGGATCAAACAGGCTGCGGGGCTGCGGCAGCTCAAGGCCCGAGGTCGATCCCGGGTCGGAGCGGTGTTCCGGTTGCATGTGGTGGCCTACAACCTGATCCGTCTGGCCAACCTGCTCAGCCCGAGGGGGGCGCTGGCATGAAACGGGCAAAGCAAGGCGAGAAGGGCAGATCAGGCGCCCGGACCCCCGTGCAGAGGTCCGGAGACCCCGCCCGCTTTGCAGGACAACGCTGCCGATTGGCGCAGCGACGGGCCGGTCAGAACAAGTCGAAGTGGCGAGACTCGGATTGGCTGCTATTTCAGCAGCCTCCTAGGCGTTCCCAGGCAGGGCGGCCCTCCGGTGCTCTGCTAAATGTCCCTAGCGCAGGTCCGGTCGCACCCCGGGCCCATCCCCCGGGATGTCCCAGGCGCAGGGTTTCAACCCAGGTCCACAACGCGCTCTCCCGGCGCCCTCCATTCCCCACTCCACCATGGATTCCATCACCTCCGCTGCGTCTGTTCTGGCCGCTGGCCTGGCTGTCGGCCTCGGTGCCATCGGCCCCGGCATCGGCCAGGGCACCGCAGCTGGCGGCGCCGTTGAAGGCATTGCACGTCAGCCCGAAGCCGAAGGCAAGATCCGCGGCACCCTGCTGCTGTCCCTGGCCTTCATGGAAGCCCTCACCATCTACGGCCTCGTGGTCGCCCTGGTGCTGCTGTTCGCCAACCCTTCGCTGGCTGAAGGTGATCTGAGTGGGCGGAAAGGCAGGGGCAGGGCCCCTGCCTTTCCAGCCCAGACCAGTTCCCTCATCCCCGACCCCGTTCCAGCGCCTTCCCCCCAGCGCCATCCCCACCAGCGCCTCTGTGCCCATGACCAGCTGGCTACTTCTCGGGGCTGCCGACGCCGTGTCCGGCACACCCGCAGGAGGTCTCTTCGACCTCGATGCCACCCTGCCCCTGATGGCGGTTCAGGTGGTTCTTCTCACCTTCATTCTCAATGCCCTGTTCTTCCGTCCCGTCCGGTCGGGCCGTCGAAGAGCGCGAGGGCTACATCGCCACCAGCCGGTCCGAAGCCAAACAGAAGCTGGCCCAGGTGCAGCGTCTGGAAGCGGAACTCACCGAACAGCTCAGGGAGGCGCGTCAGCAGGGTCAGGCCCTGATCCTGGAGGCCGAGCAGGAGGTCGACAAGATCTACCGAGAGGCCCTCGCCGCAGCGCAGGCCGATGCGATCGCCACCCGGGAGAAGGCCCGGCGTGAGATCGAGGCCCAGAAGGACAAGGCCCTCGATTCGCTCAAGGTCGAGGCCGACCGGCTGGGTGCTCTGATCGTTCACCGTCTGCTGGCAGCTCGATGACTCCTCTCCTTTTCACCCATTCCCGGCTGTTCGCCCATGCAGGCGGGTTCGGCATCAACCTCAACCTGCTCGACACCAACCTGATCAACCTGGTCATCGTGATCGGTGTTCTGGTTTGGTTCCTGCGGGGCTTCCTCGGCGGCATCCTCGAGCGCCGCCGCCAGGCCATCCTCGCCGACCTCAGCGATGCCGAGGATCGGCTCAAGGCCGCCAACGCTGCCCTGGCCAAGGCCCAGGGCGATCTGGCTGCCGCACAGCAGAAGGCGGCCCAGATCCTTGCCGATGGCAAGGCTCGTGCCCAGTCAGTGCGCGTCGAGAGTGAGCAGCGCACGATCGAGGAAATGGCGCGCCTCCGGCAGGACGCCGTGGCGGATCTCAATGCGGAGGCGGCCCGCGTCACCGACCTGCTGCGTCGGGAGGCCGCCCGCCAGGCGATCGAGACCGCCCTTGCCACACTCCCCGGCAAGTTGGATGACGCCGCCCAGGCCCGCCTGATCGATCAATCCATCCAATCGCTGGGGAACGGCTGATGCCACTGCTCAACACCATCTCCACGCCGTACGCGGAAGCCCTGCTGCAGGTTGCGGAGTCGCGCCAGGAAACCGATACCGTCGCCGATCAGGTGCGATCGCTGCTGGCCATCTGGAACGAGAGCCCCGAGCTTCGCGCCGCCATGGTCTCGCCCGTGCTGGAGCCGGATGCCAAGAAGGCCGCTCTGCTCTCCCTGTTCGGGGATCAGCTCACGGCTTCCCTGCAGAATCTCCTCAAGCTGCTGGCTGATCGCCAGCGGATCGCCGTGCTCGATGCGGTTCTGATCCGCTTTCTCGAGCTCTATCGGGAGCTGCGGCGCGTCACCCTCGCCCGGGTGATCTCCGCCACGCCTCTGACGGAGGAACAGCAGAAGCAGCTCAACCGCCGCGTCCAGACGATCGCCGGCACCGAATCCGTGGAATTCGACCTTTCGGTCGATCCCGCCCTGATCGGTGGGTTCATCGTGCGCATGGGGTCCCAGGTGATCGACGCCAGCCTCGCCGGTCAGGTTCGACGTCTCGGTCTGTCGCTGGCCAAGGTGGGCTAGCACTCCCCTCCCTACCCCCGCTCTCTCTTCCATCACCTCCCCCTGAGGGGACTACACACCATGGTTTCCATCCGCCCCGACGAGATCAGCGCCATCCTCAAGCAGCAGATTGAGGACTACGACAAGTCTGTTTCGGTCAGCAACGTCGGAACCGTGCTTCAGATCGGCGACGGCATTTCCCGTGTCTATGGCCTGCAGCAGGTGATGGCCGGTGAGCTCGTGCAGTTCGAGGACGGGACCGAAGGCATCGCCCTCAACCTCGAAGACGACAACGTGGGTGTGGTGCTGATGGGCGAAGGCCGCGGCATTCAGGAGGGCAGCACCGTCAAGGCCACCGGCAAGATCGCGTCGGTGCCGGTTGGCGATGCGATGCTCGGCCGCGTGGTCAACTCCCTGGGGCAGCCGATCGACGGCAAGGGTGACATCGCCACCACCGAGACCCGCCTAATCGAGTCGATGCGCCTGGCATCATCCAGCGCAAGTCGGTGCATGAGCCCATGCAAACCGGCATCACCGCCATCGACGCGATGATCCCGATCGGCGCGGCCAGCGCGAGCTGATCATCGGCGACCGCCAGACCGGCAAGACCGCCATCGCGATCGACACGATCATCAACCAGAAGGGCGAAGACGTCGTCTGCGTGTATGTGGCGGTGGGCCAGAAGGCCGCTTCGGTGGCCAACGTGGTGGAGGTGCTGCGTGAGAAGGGTGCCCTCGACTACACGATCGTGGTGGCCGCCAGTGCCTCCGAATCGGCTGCTCTGCAGTACCTGGCCCCCTACACCGGCGCGGCCATCGCCGAGTCGTTCATGTACAAGGGCAAGGCCACCCTGGTGATCTACGACGACCTCACCAAGCAGGCCCAGGCCTACCGTCAGATGTCGCTGCTGCTGCGCCGTCCCCCCGGTCGTGAGGCCTACCCCGGCGACGTTTTCTACTGCCACAGCCGTCTTCTGGAGCGCGCCGCCAAGCTGAGCGACGCGATGGGCAAAGGCTCGATGACCGCCCTGCCGATCATCGAAACCCAGGCCGGAGACGTGTCGGCCTACATCCCGACCAACGTGATCTCGATCACCGATGGCCAGGTGTTCCTGAGCTCCGACCTGTTCAACTCCGGCCTGCGCCCCGCCATCAACGTGGGCATCTCGGTGAGCCGGGTGGGCGGTGCCGCCCAGACCAAGGCCATCAAGAAGATCGCCGGCACGCTGAAGCTGGAGCTCGCCCAGTTCGATGAGCTGGCAGCCTTTTCCCAGTTCGCCTCCGATCTCGACGCCGCCACCCAGGCCCAGCTGCAGCGCGGTAAGCGCTTGCGCGAGATCCTCAAGCAGCCCCAGTTCAGCCCCCTCAACCTGGCTGAGCAGGTGGCCGTGGTCTACGCGGGTGTGAAGGGTCTGATCGACGAGGTGCCGGTGGATTCGGTGGTGCAGTTCTGCCGTGAGCTGCGGGAGTACCTCAAGACCAACAAGGCTGATTTCATCACCAAGGTGATGTCCGAGAAGCAGCTCAGCGACGAAGCTGAAGCGATGCTCAAGGACGCCATCAACGAGGTGAAGTCGACCATGCTCGCCACCGTCTGAGGAGATCACTCAGATGGCCAATCTCAAAGAGATCCGCGACCGCATCAGTTCGGTCAAGAACACCCGCAAGATCACCGAGGCCATGCGCCTGGTGGCGGCCGCCAAGGTGCGCCGCGCCCAGGAGCAGGTGCTGCGCAGCCGGCCCTTCGCCGACCGTCTCGCCCGTGTACTGGAGAACCTCCAGTCGCGGATGCGCTTCGAGGATGTGGATGCTCCGCTGCTCGAGGAGCGTGAGCTGCGCACGATCACCCTGCTCGCGGTGACCGGCGACCGGGGCCTGTGCGGGGGCTACAACGCCAACATCATCAAGCGCACCGAGCAGCGTCACGCCGAGCTCAAGGACCAGGGCTTCGACGTGGACCTCGTGCTGATCGGTCGCAAGGCGATCACCTACTTCCAGAACCGCGCCAGCCAGTACACCATCCGGGCCAGCTTCACCGGCCTGGAGCAGGTGCCGAACGCCTCCGAGGCGATGAAGATCGGCAGCGAGATCCTGGCGGAGTTCCTGTCGGGCTCCACCGACCGGGTGGAGATCATCTTCACCAAGTTCATCAACCTGGTGAGCTCCAGGCCGGTGATCCAGACCCTGCTGCCGCTCGATCCCCAGGGGATCGCGGTGGCCGACGACGAGATCTTCCGGCTCACCACCCGTGAAGGTCAGCTGGTGGTCGAGCCCGGCACCAGCCCAAACGTGGAGCCTCGGCTGCCCTCCGACATCGTGTTCGACCAGAGCCCCGACCAGCTGCTCAACGCCCTGCTGCCGCTGTATCTGGAAAACCAGCTGCTGCGCTCGCTTCAGGAGGCGGCCGCCTCCGAGCTGGCCAGCCGGATGACGGCCATGAACAACGCCNCCTCGGCGAAGGGTGTGGTCACCGTCCCCGCTGTCACATCCAGCACGAGGTTCTTCCAGCTTTCCATCCCCTCGATGCGGTAGAGACCGAGGGCCATGGCGACCAAGACGCAGCTGGTGAACAGGCCGAAGCCGAGCAACAGGCCGATGCCGAGTTCACGGCCCATGCCGGGCACGGAGAGTTCGCTGGCTGATCGCCGTTCCACGACATGGGCGTAGGTCAGAACCACAAGCAGCAGGTTCCCGATCATGAACACGCCCGTCACCAGGGGCAGTAACGGACCCGAGGCGAGGATCAGGGGAACTGAGGTGGTTGTTCCAAACGTCAGAATGTAGGCATTGCCGGACCAATGCACGTAGAACACGAAGTTGTAGAGCACCAGCAGGCTGACGAACGGGTTGCGCAGGATGCGCAGTAACTGACGGGTTCGTGAGTTCATTGTTGTCTCGCCTTGAATGTCCATGGGTGATCATTAATCCGGAACGCTGGCGAGGCTTAGGGAATCTCTGGGCAACAGGGGTTTTAGAAGCAACTGAGGTCCATCTCTCGCCCGGTTGGCCTCTGGTTTGACTCAAAAGCCTCCCTGTCGACGCGCTGCCTCTTTGTCTCCACGCCTTTGGGTGCTGTCGGAGGCCCGATTAGGCCCTACAGGCACTCCACAAGCCGTTCATATCGCCGAAAGCAACAGCCGCCGCGCCAGGAACAGATTCGTCAGCGCAGCAATCACGTTGACCTTGCAGCGATTCTTGGCCATTCCTCGCAGTCGGGTCTTCTGGAATCCGAACTGCTGCTTGATCACGCGAAACGGGTGCTCGACCTTGGCGCGGATGTGCGCTTTGGCCGCCTCGATCAGATCCAGCAGTCTGCCCTCTGCAGTGTCAGGCAATGCCCGGCGTTTGCCTGGTCGCATCGCCACGTGAAACGTCGTTGTCTTGCTCGCCATCTCGTGTCTCTTGGCAATGCCTTGGTAGCCGGCATCGCCGTAAACCACCTTCTCATCACCATGCAGCAGCTCGGCAGCTGGGGTGAGATCGTGAACGTTGGCAGCCGTGGTGACGACTGAGTGGATCAGGCCTGAGTCCTTGTCGACTCCGATATGGACTTTCATCCCGTGGTACCACTGGTTGCCCTTCTTGGTCTGGTGCATCTCAGGATCCCGCTTCCCCTCTTTGTTCTTGGTGGAACTGGGAGCGGCGATCAAGGTGGCATCCACGATCGTGCCCTGGCGCATCGTCATACCCCGCGCACTGAGGTGGGCTTTGACGGTCCCAAAGATCTGCTCGCCGAGCTCATGCTTCTCAAGCAGGTGGCGAAAGGTCAGGATCGTGGTCTCATCAGGGATCCGGTCGCTGACCAGATCGATGCCGGCAAAGCGGCGCATGGTGGGCACCTCGATCAGGGCCTCTTCCATGGCGGGATCGCTGAGGGAGTACCACTGCTGCAGCAGATGAATGCGCAGCATCGTCATCAGTGGGTACGGAGGTCTCCCACCCTTCTTGCTGGTTTTGGGGTAATGCGGTTCGATCAGCGCGATGAGGTCATCCCAGGGCACAACGACCTCCATCTCCGCAAGGAACTTCTCGCGCTTGGTCTGCTTCTTGGCGGTTGCCTGCTCGTAGTCAGAGAAGCCAAGTTGCTTGCCGCCCATCAATCCAGCCCTAGCCTGCATTCACAGGCCAATTCTCGCCTGGACTGCCCTGGTTTCCCAGAAGTCTCCCTAGGCGTTCCCAGGCAGGGCGGCCCTCCGGTGCTCTGCTAAATGTCCCTAGCGCAGGTCCGGTCGCACCCCGGGCCCATCCCCCGGGATGTCCCAGGCGCAGGGTTTCAACCCAGGTCCACAACGCGCTCTCCCGGCGCCCTCCATTCCCCACTCCACCATGGATTCCATCACCTCCGCTGCGTCTGTTCTGGCCGCTGGCCTGGCTGTCGGCCTCGGTGCCATCGGCCCCGGCATCGGCCAGGGCACCGCAGCTGGCGGCGCCGTTGAAGGCATTGCACGTCAGCCCGAAGCCGAAGGAAGATCCGCGGCACCCTGCTGCTGTCCCTGGCTTCATGGAAGCCCTCACCATCTACGGCCTCGTGGTCGCCCTGGTGCTGCTGTTCGCCAACCCCTTCGCTGGCTGAAGGTGATCTGAGTGGGCGGAAAGGCAGGGGCAGGGCCCCTGCCTTTCCAGCCCAGACCAGTTCCCTCATCCCCGACCCGTTCCAGCGCCTTCCCCCAGCGCCATCCCCACCAGCGCCTCTGTGCCCATGACCAGCTGGCTACTTCTCGGGGCTGCCGACGCCGTGTCCGGCACACCCGCAGGAGGTCTCTTCGACCTCGATGCCACCCTGCCCCTGATGGCGGTTCAGGTGGTTCTTCTCACCTTCATTCTCAATGCCCTGTTCTTCCGTCCGTCGTCGGGCCGTCGAAGAGCGCGAGGGCTACATCGCCACCAGCCGGTCCGAAGCCAAACAGAAGCTGGCCCAGGTGCAGCGTCTGGAAGCGGAACTCACCGAACAGCTCAGGGAGGCGCGTCAGCAGGGTCAGGCCCTGATCCTGGAGGCCGAGCAGGAGGTCGACAAGATCTACCGAGAGGCCCTCGCCGCAGCGCAGGCCGATGCGATCGCCACCCGGGAGAAGGCCCGGCGTGAGATCGAGGCCCAGAAGGACAAGGCCCTCGATTCGCTCAAGGTCGAGGCCGACCGGCTGGGTGCTCTGATCGTTCACCGTCTGCTGGCAGCTCGATGACTCCTCTCCTTTTCACCCATTCCCGGCTGTTCGCCCATGCAGGCGGGTTCGGCATCAACCTCAACCTGCTCGACACCAACCTGATCAACCTGGTCATCGTGATCGGTGTTCTGGTTTGGTTCCTGCGGGGCTTCCTCGGCGGCATCCTCGAGCGCCGCCGCCAGGCCATCCTCGCCGACCTCAGCGATGCCGAGGATCGGCTCAAGGCCGCCAACGCTGCCCTGGCCAAGGCCCAGGGCGATCTGGCTGCCGCACAGCAGAAGGCGGCCCAGATCCTTGCCGATGGCAAGGCTCGTGCCCAGTCAGTGCGCGTCGAGAGTGAGCAGCGCACGATCGAGGAAATGGCGCGCCTCCGGCAGGACGCCGTGGCGGATCTCAATGCGGAGGCGGCCCGCGTCACCGACCTGCTGCGTCGGGAGGCCGCCCGCCAGGCGATCGAGACCGCCCTTGCCACACTCCCCGGCAAGTTGGATGACGCCGCCCAGGCCCGCCTGATCGATCAATCCATCCAATCGCTGGGGAACGGCTGATGCCACTGCTCAACACCATCTCCACGCCGTACGCGGAAGCCCTGCTGCAGGTTGCGGAGTCGCGCCAGGAAACCGATACCGTCGCCGATCAGGTGCGATCGCTGCTGGCCATCTGGAACGAGAGCCCGAGCTTCGCGCCGCCATGGTCTCGCCCGTGCTGGAGCCGGATGCCAAGAAGGCCGCTCTGCTCTCCCTGTTCGGGGATCAGCTCACGGCTTCCCTGCAGAATCTCCTCAAGCTGCTGGCTGATCGCCAGCGGATCGCCGTGCTCGATGCGGTTCTGATCCGCTTTCTCGAGCTCTATCGGGAGCTGCGGCGCGTCACCCTCGCCCGGGTGATCTCCGCCACGCCTCTGACGGAGGAACAGCAGAAGCAGCTCAACCGCCGCGTCCAGACGATCGCCGGCACCGAATCCGTGGAATTCGACCTTTCGGTCGATCCCGCCCTGATCGGTGGGTTCATCGTGCGCATGGGGTCCCAGGTGATCGACGCCAGCCTCGCCGGTCAGGTTCGACGTCTCGGTCTGTCGCTGGCCAAGGTGGGCTAGCACTCCCCCTCCCTACCCCCGCTCTCTCTTCCATCACCTCCCCCTGAGGGGACTACACACCATGGTTTCCATCCGCCCCGACGAGATCAGCGCCATCCTCAAGCAGCAGATTGAGGACTACGACAAGTCTGTTTCGGTCAGCAACGTCGGAACCGTGCTTCAGATCGGCGACGGCATTTCCCGTGTCTATGGCCTGCAGCAGGTGATGGCCGGTGAGCTCGTGCAGTTCGAGGACGGGACCGAAGGCATCGCCCTCAACCTCGAAGACGACAACGTGGGTGTGGTGCTGATGGGCGAAGGCCGCGGCATTCAGGAGGGCAGCACCGTCAAGGCCACCGGCAAGATCGCGTCGGTGCCGGTTGGCGATGCGATGCTCGGCCGCGTGGTCAACTCCCTGGGGCAGCCGATCGACGGCAAGGGTGACATCGCCACCACCGAGACCCGCCTAATCGAGTCGATGGCGCCTGGCATCATCCAGCGCAAGTCGGTGCATGAGCCCATGCAAACCGGCATCACCGCCATCGACGCGATGATCCCGATCGGGCGCGGCCAGCGCGAGCTGATCATCGGCGACCGCCAGACCGGCAAGACCGCCATCGCGATCGACACGATCATCAACCAGAAGGGCGAAGACGTCGTCTGCGTGTATGTGGCGGTGGGCCAGAAGGCCGCTTCGGTGGCCAACGTGGTGGAGGTGCTGCGTGAGAAGGGTGCCCTCGACTACACGATCGTGGTGGCCGCCAGTGCCTCCGAATCGGCTGCTCTGCAGTACCTGGCCCCCTACACCGGCGCGGCCATCGCCGAGTCGTTCATGTACAAGGGCAAGGCCACCCTGGTGATCTACGACGACCTCACCAAGCAGGCCCAGGCCTACCGTCAGATGTCGCTGCTGCTGCGCCGTCCCCCCGGTCGTGAGGCCTACCCCGGCGACGTTTTCTACTGCCACAGCCGTCTTCTGGAGCGCGCCGCCAAGCTGAGCGACGCGATGGGCAAAGGCTCGATGACCGCCCTGCCGATCATCGAAACCCAGGCCGGAGACGTGTCGGCCTACATCCCGACCAACGTGATCTCGATCACCGATGGCCAGGTGTTCCTGAGCTCCGACCTGTTCAACTCCGGCCTGCGCCCCGCCATCAACGTGGGCATCTCGGTGAGCCGGGTGGGCGGTGCCGCCCAGACCAAGGCCATCAAGAAGATCGCCGGCACGCTGAAGCTGGAGCTCGCCCAGTTCGATGAGCTGGCAGCCTTTTCCCAGTTCGCCTCCGATCTCGACGCCGCCACCCAGGCCCAGCTGCAGCGCGGTAAGCGCTTGCGCGAGATCCTCAAGCAGCCCCAGTTCAGCCCCCTCAACCTGGCTGAGCAGGTGGCCGTGGTCTACGCGGGTGTGAAGGGTCTGATCGACGAGGTGCCGGTGGATTCGGTGGTGCAGTTCTGCCGTGAGCTGCGGGAGTACCTCAAGACCAACAAGGCTGATTTCATCACCAAGGTGATGTCCGAGAAGCAGCTCAGCGACGAAGCTGAAGCGATGCTCAAGGACGCCATCAACGAGGTGAAGTCGACCATGCTCGCCACCGTCTGAGGAGATCACTCAGATGGCCAATCTCAAAGAGATCCGCGACCGCATCAGTTCGGTCAAGAACACCCGCAAGATCACCGAGGCCATGCGCCTGGTGGCGGCCGCCAAGGTGCGCCGCGCCCAGGAGCAGGTGCTGCGCAGCCGGCCCTTCGCCGACCGTCTCGCCCGTGTACTGGAGAACCTCCAGTCGCGGATGCGCTTCGAGGATGTGGATGCTCCGCTGCTCGAGGAGCGTGAGCTGCGCACGATCACCCTGCTCGCGGTGACCGGCGACCGGGGCCTGTGCGGGGGCTACAACGCCAACATCATCAAGCGCACCGAGCAGCGTCACGCCGAGCTCAAGGACCAGGGCTTCGACGTGGACCTCGTGCTGATCGGTCGCAAGGCGATCACCTACTTCCAGAACCGCGCCAGCCAGTACACCATCCGGGCCAGCTTCACCGGCCTGGAGCAGGTGCCGAACGCCTCCGAGGCGATGAAGATCGGCAGCGAGATCCTGGCGGAGTTCCTGTCGGGCTCCACCGACCGGGTGGAGATCATCTTCACCAAGTTCATCAACCTGGTGAGCTCCAGGCCGGTGATCCAGACCCTGCTGCCGCTCGATCCCCAGGGGATCGCGGTGGCCGACGACGAGATCTTCCGGCTCACCACCCGTGAAGGTCAGCTGGTGGTCGAGCCCGGCACCAGCCCAAACGTGGAGCCTCGGCTGCCCTCCGACATCGTGTTCGACCAGAGCCCCGACCAGCTGCTCAACGCCCTGCTGCCGCTGTATCTGGAAAACCAGCTGCTGCGCTCGCTTCAGGAGGCGGCCGCCTCCGAGCTGGCCAGCCGGATGACGGCCATGAACAACGCCAGCGACAACGCCAAGCGCTCGCCAAGACCCTCACCCTCGACTACAACAAGGCGCGCCAGGCCGCCATCACCCAGGAGATCCTCGAGGTGGTGGGCGGTGCCTCGGCGATGAGCTGAGCCACCGGCTCATTCCCGTTCGGCAAGACGAATCCCCGGCATCCCGAGTCGGTCGACGCACCCTGTGCGTCCACGACCGCCTCGGGAATCCAGCGCAGCTGTGCTGTTCAGGAGCTGCCGGCAGGGTGGCAGGGAGCGTCGGTCGACAGTCCCTCAGCGTTCCGGTTCAGGGGTGCTGGGATGCTGGGGATCCGTGCCCCGGCAGCCCGCCATGCCCCTGCCCCTGCCAGCCCCGGGCCCGCTGGTGATCCAGCCCCTGTTCCCGGTGGCGCTGGGGCAGGTGCAGCTGCGTCCCGACCCGCTCGAACTGGCGCTGCAGCTGCAGTGTCTGCATGGGTTGCGTGGTGAATCGGGCAGCAACCCCGATCCCGGCTGCGCCTGGACCGGCGACCTTAACGGCGTCTGGCAGCTGCACCGCCAGCCCGCCTTCACGGCCCTGGTGAGCAGCATCGCAGAGCACGCCCACGCCTATCTGGCCCGGCTGGGCTTCGATCCGACCCGGGTGGCCCTGCACCTGCAGCGCTGCTGGCCGGTGCTGAGCGAGCCCGGGCAGGTCGTGGGTCGCCACCATCACCCCAACGCCCACCTCAGCGCCGTCTACTACCTCAGCGGTGATGGCAGCGGCAGCTGCGGTTGCCTTCGCTTCTGGCCCCGGCAGCAGGTGAATGAACTGGTGCCGGGCCTGGCCGTGGGCCNTGGAGGGCCCCTGGAGGGGTCGGCTTGGCTGCAGCCCTGGGTGGATGTGGGGCCGCGGGCGGGGCNGCTGCTCCTGTTCCCCTCCTGTCTGGATCACGCCGTGCTGACCAATGACGACAGCGAGGATCTTCGGGCCTCGATCAGCATCGATTTCGTGCTCACAGCCCGGGCTGGGGACCCCGATCCGCCCGAGTACCTCGCTCCTCACCCCGATCAATGGCAGGAGCTCTGAACTGGGAAGATGGAGCGGTTGCCGACCTGTCCCGTGAGCGAACCCACCACCTTCACGATCACCGCTGAAGTTGATGGGACCACCCACAGCTTTCCCTGCCGCAGCGATCAGACGGTGCTGGCAGCTGCCGAAGCGGCCGGCGTGCTGCTGCCCAGTTCCTGCTGCTCCGGCGTCTGCACCACCTGCGCCGCCCTGCTCAGCGAGGGCTCGGTGCACCAGCCCGATGCGATGGGCGTGAAGGCGGAGCTGCAGCAGCAGGGTTATGCCCTGCTGTGTGTGGCCTTCCCCCGCAGTGATCTGAAGCTCAGGGCGGGCATGGAGGATGCCCTCTACGAAGCCCAGTTCGGCCAGTACCAGAAATGAGGCTGGTACGCCTGGCGCTCGAGCTGCCGCGCCGCCCGGCACCGCTGCGTCCCCGGATCGAGGCGGCGTTGCAGGGGGCTGGCCTGCCGCTGCGGTGGGCGATCACCGGCGTGGACGCCGATCAGCTGCAGATCGAGGCGGTGGTGATGGAGACCGACCGAGCGGTCTGAGTGGTGAGCGCCGCCCCCCTGCCCACCCTGCTGGTGATTCCGACCGGCATCGGCTGCGCCATCGGCGGTTATGCCGGCGATGCCCTGCCGGTGGCACGCCTGCTGGCGGCGGCCAGCGGCTGCCTGATCACCCACCCCAATGTGATGAATGGCGCCTCCCTCTACTGGAGCGATCCGGATATTCACTACGTGGAGGGCTGGGCCCTCGATCGCTTCGCTGCGGGCGCCCTGGCCCTGCGGCCGGTGCGGCGCCAGCGGGTGGGGCTGCTGCTGGATGCGGCCCTCGACGAGGAGCAGCGCTGGCGGCATCTCCAGGTGGCCGATGCCTGCCGGGCCACGCTGGGGCTGGAGATCGGTCCGGTGCTCAGCACCGATGCCCCGCTCGAGGTGACCCTGGAGCTGGGGGCCAGCGGTGCCAGCTGGGGACGCCTCGGCCGGCCGGATGCCCTGCTGCGGGCCGGCGAACGGCTGCAGCAGGCCGGCGCCACCGCCATCGCCGTGGTGGCCCGCTTCCCCGAGGATCCGGAGAGCGAGGCGCTGGCCGCCTACAGGGGGGAGGCGGCGTGGACGTGCTGGCCGGTGCCGAGGCCGTGATCAGTCACCTGCTCAGCCATCATCTCGGCCTCCCCTGCGCCCATGCACCGGCCCTCACTCCGCTGCCGCTCAATCCTGACCTCGACCCCCGCGCCGCCGCCGAGGAACTCGGCACCACCTTCCTGCCCTGTGTGCTGGTGGGTCTCAGCCGCGCCCCGGATCTGATCGCCTGGCCGCCTGATCCGGGGTCGATGGCGCAGGGGCTGCCCGAGAGCTTCGATCCAGCGCTGCTGCGTCCCGACGCGATCGGCGCCCTGGTGGTGCCGGAGGGGGCCCTGGGCGGCGCGGCGGTGCTGGCCTGCGCCGAGCGCGGCGTGCCCCTGATCGCCGTGGTCAATCCCAGTGTGCTTGACGTGACGGCCGCGGCATTGGAACTGGAGGTGCTGCCGGCCGCCAGCTACAGCGAGGCCGCCGGCCTGGTGCTGGCTCTGCGCCACGGTGTCGCCCCGTCGGCCCTGGGGCGGCCCCTGCACGCTCTTCAGCCCCGGTGATAGGGCCCACCCTGCAGGATCGTTTGGGCCCGGTAGAGCTGCTCCAGCAGCAGCAGCCGGGCGAGCTCGTGGGGCAAGGTGAGCGGGGAGAGACTCAACCGCCAGCTGGCTTCGCTGCGCAGGTCCGGTGCCAGCCCTTCGCTGCCGCCGATGGCGAAGGCCAGCCGGTTCGCTCCCCCTGTCGATTGCTGCTCCGCCAGGCGCGCGGCCAGATCCACCGACCCCAGGCACTGCCCCTCCTCCGTGAGGACCACCAGCTGCTCGTCGGGTCGCAGGGCCGCGCGGATCGCCGCCGCCTCCCGTTCCGGGGTTGCGTTCCTTAGCTCCACGACCTCCAGACCAGGCAGACGCCGGCGGTAGAGAGCGATGCCGTCCCGCAGCCAGGCCTTGCGCACCTTGCCCACGGCCAGAATCCGGATCCGGGCGAGGCTCAGCATCAGCGCAGGCAGGCCATCGGGTGGCGTTGGCTGACGTTGAGGGCCCGCGCCACTTCGGGATGACACACCGAACCTGCAACGGTGTTGAGGCCCGACACCAGTTCCGGCCGGTCGGCGACCGCTTCGGCCAGGCCCCGCCCCGCCATCACCAGGATGTAGGGCAGGGTCACGCTCACCAGCGCTTCGGTGGCGGTGAACGGCACGGCGCCGGGCATGTTGCCGACGGCGTAGTGCTGCACGCCATGAAGCGTGTGCACCGGATCGGTGTGGGTCGTTTCGCGACTGGTGGCGATGCAGCCGNCCTGGTCGATCGCCACGTCGATGATCACCGAGCCAGCCTGCATCTGCCGCACCAGGTCCGCGCTCACCAGGCTGGGGGCGCGGCCGCCNGGGNTCAGCACGGCGCCGATCACCAGGTCGGCCGAGGGCACCAGGCGCTCGATCAGGGAGCCGCTGCTCACCAGGCTCACCAGGCGGCCGCGGCGGTCGACCTCCAGCTGGCGGAGGCGCTGCGGGGAGCGGTCGAGCAGAAAGACCTCGGCGTCCATCGCCGCGGCGATCCGGGCCGCGTTCCAACCCACGCTGCCGGCACCGAGCACCACCACCCGTGCCGGTCGCACACCGGTGCAGCCGCCCATCAGGATGCCACGGCCGCCGTGAGGCTTCTCCAGCAGGTGGGCCCCCACCTGAGCGGCGATGCGGCCGGCGATCTCACTCATCGGGATCAGCAGCGGCAGGGACCCGTCATCGAGCTGCACCGTCTCGAGGGCCACGGCCGTGGTGCCGGCCTCCAGCAGGGCCCGGCCCACCTCGGTGTAGGCGGCCAGGTGGAGGTATGTGAACAGCACCAGATCGGAGCGCAGGAAGCCGAATTCCTCCGGCTGCGGTTCCTTCACCTTCACCACCAGATGGGCGCCCCAGGCCTCCTCACGGCTCGTGAGGCGGGCGCCGGCAGCGGCGAAGGCCGCATCGCCGATCCCGGCGCCCAGCCCTGCCCCCTCCTGAACGCGCACCTCCATGCCCTGGTTCACGAGTTCCCGCACGGCATCGGGGGTGAGGGCGACGCGCCGCTCGTCGCGCTTGATCTCGGTGGGCACACCGATGCTCGCCATCGGGGCGGCCAGGGGGTCAGAACTGCCGGAGGCGGCCATCGCTGCGGCGCGGGGAACCGATGCCAGCCTGACTCAGGCCGCGGCGATCGGCATGCGCCAGCCGCTTCCGAAGGCCCGGCTGGTGAGCTTCAGCACCGGTGCCGCCTGGCGCCGCTTGAACTCGGCCCGTCTCAGCAGGCGCATCACCCCTTCCACCAGGCCGGCGTCGCAGCCGGCCGCCACCATCTCCTCGACGCTGCGCTGCTCCTCCACCAGGGCCACGAGCAGCGGATCGAGCACCGCGTAGTCGGGCAGGCTGTCGCTGTCGCGCTGGTCAGGGCGGAGCTCGGCGCTGGGGGGTTTGGTGCGGATCGCCCGGCCGATCAGCTCACCGGCCTCCGGCAGGCCCAGGTCGCGGCGGCAGGCGGCCGCGGCGGCTGAATCGAGCCAGGCGCAGAGTTCGAACACACGGGTCTTGTAGAGGTCACCGATCACCGCCAGGCCACCGTTCATGTCGCCGTAGAGGGTGCAGTACCCCACCGCCAGCTCGCTCTTGTTGCCGGTGGAGAGCAGCAGGCGGCCCTGTTGGTTGGCCACCGCCATCAGCAGCGTGCCGCGGATGCGCGACTGCAGGTTCTCCGCCGTGAGGCCCGCCGGCGCCTGGCCCAGAGCCGGGGTGAGCACCCCGTCGTAGGCCGTCATCAGGGTGGCGATCGGCAGCGTGTGCGTGGGGATCCCGAGCCGTTCGGCCAGGGCCCCGGCATCGCTCAGCGAGCCGGCTGAACTCCAGGGTGAGGGCATCAGCAGAGCCCGCACCTGCTGCGGCCCCAGGGCCGCCGCCGCGATCACCGCCACGAGCGCCGAGTCGATGCCGCCGCTGAGGCCCAGCAGGGCCTGCTCGAAACCGCACTTGCGGGCGTAGTCGCGCACGCCCAGCACGAGGGCGCGCAGCAGCTGTTCGTCGTCCGACGGAACGGAGCCGCCGGCAGGGGGGCTGGCTGCCGCTGCCGACCAGAGGCCCACCTCCTCGCGGCAGCAGCTCAGCTGGTGACAGATCCGGCCGGCGGCATCCACCACGAAGCTGGCGCCGTCGAACACCAGTTCGTCGTTCCCCCCCACCTGGTTCACGTAGACCACGGGACAGGAGAGCCGCTTGGCGGCTCTGGCCGCAAGGCGATGGCGCAGGGCCAGCTTGGCCTGGCCGAACGGCGAGGCCGAGAGGTTGAGCAGCAGGTCGACACGGCGCGGCAGCAACGCGGCGACGGGATCGGGGCCGGCCAGGCGATGGCCCTGCAGCTCCTCCTCCACCCAGAGGTCCTCGCAGATGGTGAGGCCCAGGCGCCAGAGGCGGCCATCGCGCTCCAGCTCGAGCAGCGAGGTCTCGCTGGCCGGGCGGAAATAGCGCCGCTCATCGAACACGTCGTAACTGGGCAGCAGCTGCTTGCGCGCCACCACCCGCCAGCGGCCGCTCTGCACCAGCGCCAGGGCGTTGTGCAGGCTCGGCCGGCGCCGCTCGCCGCTGTCCTCGGCCAGGCCCACCAGCAGGGCCAGCGGGGGTCGAGCTGCTCCAGGTCGGCGGCGAGTTGATCGAGCGCCTGGCGCTGGGCCCTCAGACGCGCGGGGCTCAGCAGCAGGTCGCGCGGGGGGTAGCCCCAGAGGGAGAGCTCCGGCGTGACCACCAGGTCGGCTGCCTGGGCCTGCGCTTCCCGGCAGGCCGCCAGGATGCGTCTGCCGTTGCCGGCCAGGTCCCCCACCAGGGGGTTGAGCTGGGCCAGGGCGAGGCGCATCGGGGCGGGATCAGGGGCGGGCGAGCCCGTAGAGATTGTGCTGCAGCAGCACCGGCCACACCGCTGCAGGGATCTGCCGGGGGTCCGGCCGCTGGCGCAGTTCGGAGCTAGCGCTGGCCGGGATGGCCAGAGGCAGCACCTCCAGCCGGGCGCCGAGGGCCTCGAGGGCGAGCAGATCGGCGGGCCGCAGGGGCCAGCCGGCCCGGGGCACGATCACCAGCCGACAGCGCTCGAGCACGGCTTCGACCTGCTTCCAGCGGGGGATCTGCCCCACCAGGTCGCTGCCGACCACGAACGCCAGCTCGGCTTCGGGCCAGCGGGCTGCGGCCCGCTCCAGGGTGGTGATCGCCCATGGGCTGCTGAGCTCCTGAGCCAGTTCCAGGTGAGGGTCGGCGATGCTTCGCACCAGAGCCGTGAGCAGGGCGGCGCGCTCGCACAGGGAGGCGCCGTGGTGCTTCATCGGGTTGTCGCTGGCCCAGGTCACCACGCGGGGGAAGCGCTGCAGCAGTCCCTCCAGCAGGGCCTGGTGGCCGCGGGTGGGTGGGTCGGCGCTGCTGCCCAGCAGGGCGATCGGCCCCGCCGCGCGGTCGCGGCCCGGTGCGTTCACGGCAGCAGGGCCGGCAGGGTTGCCGCCACCTCCTCGACGCCGGCCTGAGCGGCCAGGGGGGAGCCCCCGAGCCAGCGGCGGAGCTCCGGGTCGCTCTGGGCCAGTCGACGCAGCAGGCTGCCGGGACGGCCGCCGCGCTGGGCTGTGCGCAACAGTTCGGCTGCGGCCAGGCGGCCGGTGCGGCGGGTGGTGTGCACCGCCAGGGCCGCCTGGGCCATGGCGACCGGTGCCGCTGGCGCAAGGCTGAGGCCCCCGCTGAAGGGGGCTGCCAGCAACAGCAGCTGGCGCAGGCCGGAGAGCAGCAGCTGGATGGCCAGCTGGCTGCCTCCGAGCAGGGCGTTCTGGCCGGAGAGTCGGGCCAGCAGGGCCCGGGCGCCGCTGGTCTGCATCGGGATGCCATAGAGCCGGCAGAGCTGCAGCACCAGAGCGGTGTCGCAGGCCAGGCCGCCGGCCAGATCGAGCAGCAGCAGCGGATTGGCGGCCACGCCGGTGGCCTTGAGGGCGGCGAAACGGCCGATCAGCCCCTGAGCGCTGCGGCGACTATGGCGCAGCCGCTCCTGCAGCAGCAGCTGGTGAAAGCGGTCGGCGGCGCGCAGGGCGTTGAGCGCCAGCAGCGTGTCGCCCTGCTCGGCGAGCAGGGTCAGCAGGCGCCGGCGCAGGGGTTCGACCTCCGGCGCGCCGGCCTCGCTGCGCACCCGGCCGTCGGCCAGCAGCCGAGGCCGGTGCGGGCCGCCGCCACGGTCAGCAGCTCGAGGCTGCGGGCCTCGGGCGGCAGGCGCCGCCGGATGCTGTTCAGCAGGGCGGCGCGCTCGTCCTTGGGCCAGCAGTCGCAGCGATTGAGCACGAGCAGCAGCGGTTTGCCGCTGCCCAGGAGCACAGCGAGGGCCTCCGCCTCCACACGGCTGAGGTCGCCATCCAGCACCAGCAGCACCAGGTCGGCCGCCAGGGCCACCCGGGCGGCCAGGCGGGCCCGACCGGGGGCATCGACTTCATCGATCCCCGGCGTATCGACCAGTTCCACCCGGCCGAGGCCAGCGATCGCCTGCTGCCAGGCGATGCCTTGCCTGCGGCGCGTGCAGCCATGGGCCACGTCGGTGGCGAAGGCGGGCTCGCCCAGCAGGGCGTTGAGCAGGCTCGACTTGCCCACCCCCACCCGGCCGAACGCCGCCACATGCAGGTGGCCCTGCTCAAGCCGCTGCAGTTGCTGGTCGAGCCAGTGAAGCGGGCCGGCCAGCAGGGTGCGTTCGCGCCCGCTGAGCTGCAGGCCTGCCCGCCAGTTGCGCAGCAGCAGGCGGCTGCGTTCGGCCGCACCGGGGGGACGCGGGGCTCATGGCGAGGCGACCTGGCCCCCGGTGCCGGGCTTCTCCTCGTTTGGTCCAGTGGGGCGCGGCCGCCACCAGCCCGCCAGCACCGCCAGCACCGCCTCGGCGCTGATCATCCCCACGAAGCCGCCGAATTCATCCACCACCACGCGCACGCCGCCGCTGTTGCGGCGGAAGCCGGCCAGCAGCCGGTCGGCACGGATCATCTCCGGCACGAATTCCACCGGCTCGCTGAGCTCCGCGGGGGTGAGCAGGCCCTGGCCCTGCACCAGGGCGGTGAGCAGACGCTCGCGGCTGGCCACCCCCAGGATCTCGTCCACTTCCTCTCCCAGCACCACCCACCATTCGCCGGCGTTGGCCAGCAGATCGGCGCGCAACACATCCAGCCGGGCAGCCCCCGGCAGGGTGGGGGCCGAAACCCGTGGCGTCATCAGATCGCGGGCCGTGAGGTCGTTGAGCTGGAACACCTTGGCGATCATCGCCGCCTCGTCGGCCTCGATCTGGCCCTTCTGGGAGCCCAGCCGGGCCAGCAGGCGGATCTCCTCCTCATCGGTGTGGATCTCGTTCTCGGCGCTGATCGCCGGCAGCAGCCGCTCCAGCAGCAGCACCAGCGGCAGCATCAGCGCCGCCACCAGCGCCAGGGCCGGGGCGGTGGCCAGGGCCACCGGCAGGGCCAGGCGACTGCCGAAGGCCTTTGGCAGGATCTCGCCCAGCAGGATCACCAGCACGGTGAGCCCCACCGAGAACAGCGGCAGGGCGATGGCCTCGACGCCGTGATGGGAGAACACCTGGGCCGCCAGCCCGCCCAGCATCAGGCTGCCGAAGATGTTGAAGCCGTTGTTGCCGATCACCAGCACCGAGAGGGTGCGGCCGAGCCGCTGGCGCAGTCGCTCCAGCTGCCGGGCCCCGCGCACCGGCCTGGGGCCACTGGCCAGCTGGTGGAGCTTCACGGGGTTGACGCTCAGCAGGGCCGCCTCCACCCCGGAGCAGAGGGCCGAGCCCGCGATCACCACTACCACCAGCAGGGCCAGGGCCAACAGGTCGTTCATGCCACCGGGGGGGTCATTCAGCTGGTGATGCCGTGGGCCGTACCCCTATTTAATCGGCCGGGCCAGACTGCTTCCCACGTGTGCGTGAACCGGCGTGTCGGTGGACCAGATGCTGGATCAGGAGTTGGATCGGACGATCCATGCCCAGCGGAGAGTTCGCTTTCTCGAGCAGCTCGGAGGCGCCGCTGCGGTGATCCCCGCCGCCCCGCTGGTCACCCACCACGCCGATTGTGAGTGGCCGTTCCGTCAGAACAGCGACTTCTGGTATCTCACCGGTTTCGATGAGCCCGATGCGGTGGCCCTCTTCCTGCCGCACCGGCCTGAAGGAGAGCGGTATGTGCTGTTCGTGACGCCGCGGGAGNCCAGCGCCGAGGTGTGGACGGGCTTCCGCTGGGGCACCGAGGGAGCGGTGGCTGAGTTCGGCGCCGACATCGCCCATCCCCTGGCCGAGCTGGAAACGCGCCTGGCCGACTATCTGCAGGGGGCGGAGGGCATCGCCTTCCGCGTCGGCAGGCACCCGGCGGTGGAGCCTCTGGTGCTCGCCGCCTGGGCCCGCCAGCTCGACCGCGCTCCCCGCAGCGGTCACGCAGCCCTCGGCCTGGTGGCCCCCTGCCCGATCCTGCACGCCCTGCGGCTGCGCAAGGAGCCCGGCGAACTGGAGCGGCTGCGGCAGGCCTGCCGCATCTCGGCCGAGGCCCACGAGCTGGCCCGCCAGGTGGCCCGGCCCGGTCTCAACGAGCGTCAGGTGCAGGCGGTGATCGAGCAGCACTTCCTCGAGCAGGGTGCCCGCGGTCCCGCCTACGGCTCGATCGTCGCCGGCGGCGACAACGCCTGCGTGCTGCACTACACCGCCAACAACGCCCCGCTGCGCGACGGCGACCTGCTGCTGATCGACGCCGGCTGCTCCCTGAGCGACTACTACAACGGCGACATCACCCGCACCTTCCCGATCAACGGCCGCTTCTCGGGCGAGCAGCGGGCCCTCTACGAGCTGGTGCTGGCGGCCCAGGAGGCGGCGGTGGCCGCGGTGGCGCCCGGCTTCACCGCCGAGGGGGTGCACGACACCGCACTGCGGGTGCTGGTGGATGGGTTGCTGGAGCTGGGGCTGCTGCGCGGCGAGCGCGACGGGATCATCGAGCGGGGCGCCTACCGCCACCTCTACATGCACCGCACCGGCCACTGGCTGGGGCTCGATGTTCATGATGTGGGCGCCTACCGGCTCGGTGAGCATCACGTTCGCCTGGAGCCCGGCATGGTGCTCACCGTGGAGCCCGGCCTCTACGTGAGCGACCGGCTGCCGCTGCCGGAGGGGCAGCCGGCGATCGACGAGCGCTGGAGGGGGATCGGCATCCGCATCGAGGACGACGTGGCCGTGAGCGAGCGAGGGCACGAGGTGCTCACCGCCGCGGCGCTCAAGGCGCCGGCCGCGATGGAGCGCTGAGCTGCTGCAGCAGCGCCGGCGTGCTGGGCATCACCGCATCGGCTCCGGCCTCGAGCAGCCGCCTTTCGTAGGCCGCCCGGGCTTCGGGACGATCGTGCAGGTGCGGCGGGGCCACCGCCAGGGCCAGGAAGCGCTGGTTTGGGCAGGCCTGTCGGGCGTTCACCACGGTGAGCACATCGGCGACCGTGTCGCCAGGTAGGCCACCGGCGGGGCCTGGGGGCCCAGCGCGCACCCGGTCAGCTCGGCGGCCAGCCGCAGCAGGCCGGCGGGATCCGGCTTGTCCGGGGCGTCGCCCATGGCGATCAGGGGCGGTGCCTCCAGCCCCAGCCGCCGCTCCAGCACGAAGCGGGCGGAGGGTGGCTCGGCGCCGCTCACGAAGCCGAAGGCCACCCCCGCGGCCTGCAGCGCGGTGAAAAGGAGGGCTCGACGAGCAGGGGTTCATCCCCGATGAAGCCGCGCCAGAGCCCTGGATCCCCTTCCGGATCGCCGCCGAAGTAGAAGGCTTCGAAAACGCGCACCAGCTCCTCGAAGGCAGGGAGGGGGCTGTGTCCCCTGCGCCGCAGCAGTTCCATCGAAGCCTCCCAGTCGTTGTTCCAGCGGCCTTCGCTCTTGAGGCTGTCGATGGCGGCGGCATCCGGCCGGTTGCCCTGGAAATGGTGCACCGTTTCGACGATCGCCCGCCGATAGCTGCCGCTCACATCACGGATCACGCCGTCGATGTCGAACAGCGCCACGGCCTGAGGGACGGTGGAGGCGGGCATCAGGTCGTGGCATCGGATTCGAACCGGTCGCTGGCCGCCTGGGTGGCGTCGCAGCCGAACAGCGCGGCGGCGAGCTCCGGATTGATCGTGAAGGTGTCGAGGCCGGCCGCGGTCAGACGGCTGAGCTCCTCGGTGCGCCGCAGGCTGGCCACCAGCAGCCGCACCGGCGAGCGCAGACCCTTGAGGCTCCGCTGCATCGCGATCACGTCTGCCTGGCCATCCCGCCCCTGATCGCAGATCCGGCCGAGGTAGGGGGCGATGTAGCGCACCCCCAGGGCGGCGGCGATCAGCACCTGGTGGGGTTCGTAGCAGGCGGTGAAAGTGACCGGGATGCCCTCCCCCAGCAGCTCGCGGGCCACCGCGGCCCCCTGGCGGGTGACCGGCAGCTTGACCACGATCCGCCCGGGTGCCAGGGCGGCCAGGGCTTCACCGCACTCCCGCATCGCCGCTGCGGAGCCACCCCAGGCCTGCAGCTGCAGCTCCTCGATGCCGTGGGCCAGGGCCGTGCGGCTGAGCTGGGCCAGCCGCTCGAGGCTGCAGGGCTGGCCGGCCCGGCGGAGCAGGGTGGGGTTGGTGGTCACCCCATGGAAGAGGCCGCTGGGGAGCCACTGCTGCCAGTGCGCGGGATCGGCTGAGTCGAGAAACAGCCGCAGAGTCATGGCCGGCCTGGGGCACTGGTAGGTTAGTCGTTTGCTCCGTGGTCCTGAGCGCCGACACCATGACAGCCAGCGAGACAGCCATCCCCACGGCCGCCAGCGACGAGGCCGAGCTGAGCGCAGCTGCCGAGGCCCCGCAGGAGGGGCGCCCGGTCCTGCGGGGGGGCAGTGCGGCCCTGGCCACGGCCACCATCGATGAGGATGGAGTTCCCTCCGGCTACACCCCCAAGGCCGATGAGGGGCGTTTTCTGCTGAAGATTCTCTGGCTGCCCGACAACGTCGCGCTGGCGGTGGATCAGATCGTGGGCGGCGGCCCCAGCCCCCTCACCGCCTATTTCTTCTGGCCTCGCGAGGACGCCTGGGAAACCCTCAAGACCGAGCTCGAAGCCAAGAGCTGGATCACCGACAACGAGCGCGTCGAGATCCTCAACAAGGCCACCGAGGTGATCAATTACTGGCAGGAGGAGGGCAAGGGCAAGAGCCTTGACCAGGCCAAGGCCAAGTTCCCCGACGTGACCTTCTGCGGTACCGCCTGAGCCTGAGTCGTTCAGCCTGACGGAAGCATCCGGAGCGCGCCCGAGAGGGGCGCTTCTCATGGG
>NZ_LFEK01000004.1 GCF_001039265.1 Synechococcus sp. GFB01
GTCGCAACATGCCGACGCGCGAGAGCATGGAGCAGAACCGCTTCATCCGGCCCTTCGCTGCGCGCGTGCTGCGTTCCGAACTGTGGCGATTCACCCGGCGGTCGGTGCCGCGCGGCGTGGCGCTGGGAAGCCCTCTTCAACCCCCAGCGGCTGGACCTCGGCAAGGTGGCCGCCGAGGCGATCCTCGAACTGGAGAAGCTCTGGATCGGCCGCCAGCTCGAGCTGATCACCGATATCCCGGCCGACCTGCCCGATGTGTACGCCGATCAGCGGCGCATGCGGCAGGTGTTTCTCAACCTGCTGGAGAACGCCCTGAAGTTCACCCCGGAGGGCGGCCGGGTCAGTCTCACCCTGCTGCACCGCACCAGCCATTGGGTGCAGGTGAGCATCTGCGACAGCGGCCCCGGCATCCCCAGCGAGGAGCAGCAGCGGATCTTTCTCGACCGGGTGCGTCTGCCCCAGACATCCGCCAGTGCACCCGGCTACGGGGTCGGGCTGTCGGTCTGTCGCCGCATCGCCGAAGTGCACGGCGGACGCATCTGGGTGGTGTCGGAGCCTGGCGAGGGGGCCTGCTTCCACTTCACCGTGCCGGTGTGGAGCGGTCAGATGCAGCCCGCCTTGACGAAGGGACACCCCGGCCCGTAGCGTCCATCGAGCAGCGCAGGGCCCCATAAGGCCGGTGCGGTTGTGGCCTCGCCCCCATCGTCTAGAGGCCTAGGACACCTCCCTTTCACGGAGGCGACAGGGGTTCGAATCCCCTTGGGGGTATCAACAACAAACCGAAGGTTGGACTCTTCGAGTTGATTCACCGTGTTGTGGATCCGCACACCATTCCGCACCCTTGCCGGAACGCTCACGAAGCCTGCTCAGAATCCAACCCTCGGTTCTGCCGCATCTCGCAGCCTGCACTGCGGCATTACCCTCTGCGCTCGCACGCCGATCGGTCACCGGTCAGATCAGGCCTGCCCGCCGCTGCGCCTCCATCTGCACCCCCCTGAGATTGTTGGCCAGGTCTTCACGCAAGCGCTGCTCGATCAGACCGATCGGCATGCCAGGCCTGCCCTGCACGGTGAGCTCGTAGAGAAGCAGGGTGGCCGCTTCGGTCGTGGAGATCCGCCAGACACCCTCGAAGCGGCGGAAATCCCCCCGCACCATCCGGAAACGCAGTTCTCCAGCGGGGTGGTCCTCCTCAAGTTCCAGTTCCACGCGAGCCGAGAAGCGCAGCCCGCAGAACTGCTGACAGCCCACCTGCTCCAGGCCGACCCGGTTGCCCCGCCGCCAGAGCTGCTGGGAATTGGCGAGATTGGGGATGAACCGACTGAGGTTGGCGTAATCGGTCAGCACAGCCCAGAGCCATTCCGGGTCGATCTCCAGGCGCAGCTGGATGGCCAGACGCCGCGCGCCCTCCGGCAGGCGTTCCATCTCCTGCTGGATCGTGTCGAGCCGGCAGCTGGTGGAAATCGGCGGCACGAGCGCGGCGAGGAGCTGAACCAAGGCTTCGCCAAGGTGTGCTGGCGCACAAACCTAGCGGGTGTCGCCACGTCCCGCTGGCCAGGGTGAGCCGGGAGACGTTCTCTATGATCGGCCCGCTTTGAACGGGGGTCTCTGTCTGATGCGTGTTTCCACGGGCCGTAGCACCCAGTCGGATTCCCGGATCTTCACCGTGGTGGTGGAAGGCATGGGGATCGGCCAGCAGCGTCGCGCCGAACGGCGGCTCACCGTACCCTTCGGCCAGTTGCAGAGCACGATCCGCAGCATCGCGCTCCAGGGGGGNCGCATCACCGCCGTGCTCGGCGGCCAGCCCTCCGCAGCTGATGCCGGCCAGGCCTCACCACCACCGTCGCCGGCGGCCGACAAGCCTGCCGCTCGACCCGCCGCTCCTTCGAAACCTGCCCCCGTGTCCCACGCCGACGTTCCCGTCAACACCTACAAGCCGAAGGACCCCTTCATCGGCACCGTCATCGAGAACTACAGCCTGGTGGGCGAAGGGGCCATCGGCCGGGTGAACCACATCACCTTCGATCTGGCCGGCGGCGATCCCCAGCTGCGCTACATCGAGGGGCAGAGCATCGGCATCATCCCGGAAGGCACCGACGCCAACGGCAAACCCCACAAGCTTCGTCTCTATTCGATCGCCAGCACCCGACACGGCGACAACCTCGAGGGCCACACCGTGTCGCTGTGCGTGCGCCAGCTGCAGTACGAGAAGGACGGAGAGGTGATCAATGGTGTCTGCTCCACCTACCTCTGCGACATCGACCCCGGCGCNAAGGTGAAGATCACCGGGCCGGTGGGCAAGGAGATGCTGCTGCCGCCCGACGAGGACGCCACGGTCATCATGCTGGCCACCGGCACCGGCATTGCGCCCATGCGCACCTACCTGCGCCGCATGTTCGAGCCCGGCGAGCGGGCCAAGAATCCCGACTACCAGTTCCGCGGCCTCGCCTGGCTGTTCATGGNCGCGCCCAAGACCCCCAATCTCCTCTACGACGAGGATTTCAAGCGTTACCAGGCCGAGTATCCCGACAACTTCCGCTACACCACCGCCATCAGCCGCGAGCAGCAGAACAGCAAGGGTGGTCGCATGTACATCCAGGACCGGGTGCTCGAGCATGCCGACGAGATCTTCGCCCTCATCGAGAACCCCAAGACCCATGTCTACATGTGCGGTCTCAAGGGAATGGAACCCGGCATCGACGAGGCGATGACCACGGCCGCCGCCGCCAAGGGCCTCGACTGGAGTGAACTGCGTCCCCAGCTCAAGAAGGCAGAACGCTGGCACGTGGAGACCTACTGAGCCCTGGCCAACGGCTGGCAGCCGGCCAGCAGCCCGCCGATCGGCGGGCTTTTTTCGTGTTCCCACACAGAAAGGGTCACAAACTCCGGCAGGCCCCTGGGCAGGGGCGGCTGGGCCGTTAGACCGTGAGGAACGACGATTCGGCCATGGCTGCCGTGCTTACCAACCCCCTGCGGGTGGGCCTGCGGCAGGAGCGGGTGATTCCGCCCCAGTGCATCGTGATCTTCGGCGCCAGCGGGGACCTCACCCATCGCAAGCTCGTGCCCGCCCTGTTCGAGCTCTACCGGCAGCGACGGCTGCCGAGTGAATTCACCGTGCTGGGCTGCGCCCGCCGACCCTGGAGCGACGAGGAGTTCCGCCAGCGGATGGAGGCCGGGCTGGCCGCGGAGATCGTCGAGCACCGCACCGCCTGGGAACAGTTCGCCGGGTGCCTGTTCTATGAGCCCGCCGACCTCTCCGATCCGGCCTCGATCGTGCGTCTGGGCCAGCGCCTTGAGACCCTCGACCGCAGCCGCGCCACCCGCGGCAACCGCACCTTCTACCTCTCCGTGTCGCCGGCCTTCTATGGCAGCGGCTGCCGCGCCCTGGCCGCCGCCGGCCTGCTGGCCGACAGCGAGCGCAGCCGGGTG
>NZ_LFEK01000040.1 GCF_001039265.1 Synechococcus sp. GFB01
GTCATAGAAGCTCTGGCTCCGGTACCAGCTGAAGGCATCGGCATCGCCTTTGCGACCGTTGCAGGCCAGGCAGGCGGGCACGCAGTTCTCGGTCACGCTCAGGCCACCGCGGCTCTGGGGCAGCACGTGATCGATGGATTCCGAGCGCTCCCCGCAGTACACGCAGCGATGGTCGGTCACGTGGTGCAGTGATCGACGCCATTGCCGCACCCGCAACTTCGGACACAGGTCTTCGAGGAAGACGGCGTTCGGACTGATGCCTTCGCCTGATCCCCGGTCCCTGGCCTGCATGCGCGCGCCTCGGTTGGCGGCAGTTTGGCCCGATCCCCCGGGGTGTCAATGTGTCGAGGGCTGCAGATCCGCCCATGCGCTGCCTGGTGCGACTGGGGCCATCCGGCCTGATTGAGGTTGCTTCTCCGTTCGATGCCGTCACCCATGCCCAGCTGAGGGCGGTGCGACCGCGCGGTCGCTGGCTGAGTGGCCGGTTCTGCTGGGAATTTCCACTGGAGGCGGCCGAGGCGCTCAGGCCGGTGCTGCTCGATCGGTTCGCTCTCGACCCCGAGCTGGCCGCGTGGTGGCAATGGCTGCGCCAGCCCCTGCCGCCCCTGCCGCCTCATCGTGAGCTGGTGGCGGCCGCTGATCTCGCCCGGCCGCTGCAGGATGGGCGGCACCTGTTCGCTCACCAGAGGGCGGCGGTGCGATGGCTGCTGGCCCGCCGTGGCGCCGTGCTTGCCGATGCCATGGGGCTGGGCAAGACCCTGTCGGCCCTGGTCGCTGCTCGGGCGATGGTGCGGTCGGCGGATTGCCGGGTGGTGGTGGTGGCGCCGGTGGGTCTGCATCATCTTTGGCGTAGCGAGGCCATGGCCGTTGGCCTGCAACTGGAGCTGCACAGCTGGGCCCGGTTGCCACGACAGCTGCCGGAGGCTGGCTGCGTGGTGATCGTGGATGAGGCCCACTACGCCCAGAACGCCCACACCAGCCGCAGCCAGGCGTTGCTGCGGCTGGCCCGCCATCCTCGCGGTCGTGCCGTCTGGCTGCTCAGCGGAACCCCGATGAAGAATGGTCGACCGGCCCAGCTGTTTCCGTTGCTGGCGGCGATCGGGCATCCGCTTGCCCGCGATCAGCGGGCCTACGAGGAGTTGTTCTGCCAGGGGCACTGGCGTGAACGGGCCGGGGGCCGCGTCTGGCAGGCCACCGGCGCCAGCCGGCTCGAGGAGTTGCAGCGGTTGATCAGGCCGCTGGTTCTCCACCGCCGCAAGCAGGATTGCCTGGATCTCCCCCCCAAGCAGCGCAGGCTGCTGCCGGTGCAGCTCACCGAGCCGGAGGCCCGCGGCTTCGAAACCCGTCTGCAGCGCATGGTGGACGCCTATCGCCGCCGCGCCGCTCGCGGCGAGGTGCGTCGCGAAGCCGAGGTGCTGGCCGTGCTCACGGCCCTGCGTCAGATCGGTTCCCACTACAAGCTGCCGGCCGCGGCGTCCCTGGTGGGGCAGCTGCTCGGCGCCGGTGAGGCGGTGGTGGTGTTCACCGCCTTTGTGGCCACAGCCCAGCTGCTGCGGCAGCGGCTGGCCTGCGGCTGCCTGCTCACCGGCGCTCTCCCCGCCGCCCGGCGCCAGCAGCTCGTGGACCGCTTTCAGGCCGGTGCCAGCCCGCTGCTGATCGCCACCTATGGCACCGGGGGGCTGGGGTTCACCCTCCACAGGGCCCGCCATGTGGTGCTGATCGAGCGGCCCTGGACCCCCGGCGATGCGGAGCAGGCGGAAGACCGCTGCCACCGCATCGGCATGGGGAGCACCCTCACCTGCCACTGGCTGCAGCTCGGCGCGGCCGATCAGCTGGTGGACGGCCTGATCGCCAGCAAGGCCGAGCGCATCGCCCTGCTGCTGCAGCGGGGCTCCAGCAGCCTGACCCGGCGCAGCCTGCCGCTCATGGTGCGGGAGCTGATCGAGCGTTGGTAGGGGTGCTGACGGCTCGCTNGGGCGCGCGGCAGATCGTCTGGCGCAGTTTCAGCTCCTCAAGCAGCTCCCGATCGGCAGCGCTTCCGGGCCGGGCGGCGGCCAGTCGCAGCGCCGCGTCGATGTCGCTGCAGGCACCCTTGTCGTCGCCCGCCAGGCTGCGCAGCAGATAGCGGTCGTTCAGCGGTCCCGGAAGATTGGGAAAGGCCGCGACCACGGCGTTACAGCGCTTGATCTGATCCTGCAGACCCTCCAGCTGCAGATCCCTGAGGCAGTCGTCCGATCGCGGCCCACTCTCGGGAAGAGGAGCTTCGGCGCAGCTGCTCAGCCCCACCAGCAGCGCCAGCAGGACGGCCGGCGCCAGTGCTGCGCTGCCTGCAGGACGTCGGCCGGGCTTTGGGGGTCGGGAACGTGTCACGGAAGTCGCGGCTGCGGATCGGCAGGACATCGGGGATCTGCCCAACCATCGCGTTGATCATGAACGCCGCTCGGTCGCGGCCTCGTGGCAGCGTCGTTCCCTCAGCCAGCCGGCGGTGGCTGACTCAGCGGCACAATCAGCTTGACCACCACAGGCAGCACGATCAGCACGGTGATCAGGCGCACGGCATGCAGGGCCGCCACGGCTGCACCAACCCCCAGTTCCGCTCCCACCAGGCTCATGCCGCTGATGCCCCCGGGAGCGGCGCCCAGCAGGGCCACCACCGGATCGGTGCCCAGCACACGGCTGCAGCCAAGACCCACGGCCAGCCCCGCCACCACCAGGGTCACGGTGATCACCAGGGCCGGTCGCCACAGCTGGCGCAGCTCCGAGAGCACTGCCGCGGTGAGTCCGGTGCCCAGCACGGTGCCGATGGCGATTTCCAGGCCCGTGCGGGTGCCGGCGGGCCAGTGGGCCAGTTCCAGCCGACCCGTGAGGCTCAGCAGCCCTGCCCCCAGCAGGGCACCGGCCAGCNGGGCCGCCGGGATGCCCGTGAGGAGGGCCAGCAGGCCACCGGCCGTTCCGGCCAGCGCATAGAGCATCAGGTTGAGGAGCGGATTCATGGCATCCAGGGGCCTTGGCTGAGGGGCTGATCTGTGTTGTGATCGGCACTACCACTGTGCTGGCGATGGCCCACGAGTCGCTGTCCTTCCGGATCACCCGCAACACTGAAGATCTGGCCCAGACCATCCATGCCTTCTCCCAGCGGTTGGTGACGCTCGAGCAGCGTCTTGCTGGCATCGAACAGATCCTGGAAAGGGATCAGGACCCCGATCCACAGGAGCTCACCTGCCTCGACAACGTCGAGAGACTGCTCGCTGATTGCCGGGAATTGCTGGCACTCGAGTCCAGCGCCGATCCGTCCGCGTCCGCATGCCTGCCGAACCCGACCCTGGCGCCCGCATCCGTTCCAATCGCCGCTGAGACGGCTGGCCTGGATCTCGACCAGGCAGCCTGAGCCGCCTGGGCACCATCCCTTGGCAGCCGCGCCAGAATGGGAAGAAAGCCAGCCATGGCCTTCCCCCAATCCAGCCCCAACGGAGCCTCCTGGTCGCACCGTCCGGCCTTCAGGCCAGCAGCCAATCCACGGTCATCCCTGCGCACGGCTGAGCGAGACCATCAGCTTGAAAAGCTTGAATTCGCTCTGGCTGTCGCCGGTTCCCGTGGCGATCTCCAGCGCTGCACAATGCTGCGCCAACAGATTGAAGCCCTGGGCGGCAATCTGGAGGAACCGGGAACCTGAAGAAGTTGGTGAGCCGGCCGAGTGTCAGATCCATGTTGGCGTTTGCCCATCCAGTGCCTGACGCCATGATTCGGTCCTGGAGGATTGCTTAACGTTCGAGTGTCAGAATCAAACACATCGCATCGAGCGTTGTGCTCTGACCCTGCGTCTGCCACCCATGACGGTGACCTTTGTTTCCAGGTCCGTTCGCGGCACTGAACATCCTTCTGTGCCACAACCGGTCCGCCGGCCTCTTGATTCACGCGCCACCTCCGGATCGATCGATGTGCGGCGCGAGCAGTTGCAGCAGGAGGCTATCCGCTGGGACCTCGTTGCCCGCAATGCCGCCGAACGGGGTGACACCGAGGCTTCAGCCCGCGCCATCCTGTCTCTGCTGGATTGCGAGCGCCGCCTGGTCAGCGCAGGTCCCCAGGTGCTGCAGGTGATCAAGCCCCGCAGCTGACACTCCCCCCAGGCCTGGTGCTCGACCCGGCCGAGGGCTCCATGACCGTCAGCGATGGCTGCAGAGTGACGGTGATCTCCACCCGCATGAACCCACCGATCTCCACCGGCAGGCCGTTCTCTGCCCACCTCGTCGTGCAGGGCAGGCATGCCTCCCGTGTGAAACCCTGGCCGGCAGCCATCGGCCAGCCTGGCGTGATGGGTTTGCGCTGCCGCAGCTCGGTGCAGGGTTGCCGATGAAGCGTCGCGGCTCCTGGCTGGCTGCGGCCCTGGTGGCACTGGCCGGAGCGCTGCAGCCTGTGCTGCCGGCCTCAGCCCTGGAAGAGGTGGTGATCCAGCTGCCGCTGCTGGAGACCAGCTTCACCGTTCGGGTCAGCGAACTGGCCAATCCCGATGCCCTGCGCACTGGGAACAGCGATCTGGCCGAGTTGGACCGGGCCAGCAACGGGGCGGTGGGGCGGCAGCTGGCCGAGCTGATGAACCAGCCCGTTCCTCTCAGCCTCGTGCCAATCGCCGATCGTGCGGTGGGTTCCCCCCTGCTGGAGCAGGCGATGCTGCTGCTGTCGTCCTTCGGCACGGTGGATGGACTCGCCACCGACCTTTCCGGCGAAACCCTGCGGCAGGTTCTGCTGAAGGCCTCCCGCAACGGTGAGCCCACCCTCCTGAATCTGATCCAGGCCATTCCCGGCCGCAGCGTCAGCCTCGATCTCGGCCGTGCCAGGGCCATCGCCAACCGCATGGTCGCCCAGCGGAGCCAGGCAGAGCAGCTGATCGCCAGCCGTTCGCCCGTGCCTCCACCGGCGGTGCCGATCAGCCGGGGCAGTCGCTGCTCACCCACCAGCTCGAGCTGCCGGTGGCCTATCGCAGTCAGCCACTCGAGTTGCGGGTCCTGGAGCCGCAGACCGGCGGCAGCGGCCGCCTGGTTCTGATCTCCCACGGGCTCTGGGATCGTCCGGAGAGCTTCGAGGGCTGGGGCCGCCTGCTGGCTTCCTGGGGCTACACGGTGATCCTCCCCCGCCATCCTGGCAGTGACAGCAGCCAGCAGCAGGCTGTGCTCGCGGGTTCCTCGCCACCGCCGGGGCCTGAGGAACTGGGCTTACGCGCCCTTGACCTTCGGGCGGTTCTGGATGCGGCTCCTCGGCTCAGGCTGAGCCAGCCCGTGGACAGCCGGCGGGTGGTGGTGCTCGGCCATTCCTGGGGGGCCACCACCGCCCTGCAGCTGGCTGGTGTGCGTCCAACGGATGTCGGCTTGCTGCAGCGCTGCAGCCGNCTGGATGATCCGGAGCGCAATCTCAGCTGGACCTTGCAGTGCAGTTGGCTGCGGGGCGTGGATCAGGCGGTCGTGCAGGATGAACGCGTCATCGCTGTGGCGGCGGTGAGTCCGCCGGTTTCGCTGTTGTTTCCCCGCGGTTCCGGGCGGCAACTGAGCGCCCGGGTTCTGGTGGTGAGCGGCAGTCGCGACTGGGTGGTGCCACCGGATCCCGAGGCCATCACCCCGATGCGCTGGGGGGTGACCCCCGGCAATCAGCTCGTGCTCGTGCGGGGCGGCGACCACTTCAACCTGCGTCCCGGTGCCCGGGACGATGGCGGGGTGCTGGGCCCGCTTCTGCTCGCCTGGACGAACGCGGCCTTCGCGGCCGGTGAGGCCGTGCGGCCCAGAGCCGGGGCTCCGCCGTTGCTGACCGGGGGTGCCTGGGGGAGTGGGGAACTTCCCCTGGTGGATGTCACCGGATCGCTGCCGCCGCCGTAGGCCTTCGCTGAGAACCCTTGGAGCGTTCGGGCTTTCACTGCAGGCTCAGTCANGCGCCGCAAGCGATCCCTGGATCCGATCACAGGGGTGTGGCATCGCGCACACTGGCGAAGAGGTCGATATCCCACCCCACCAGATCGCGACGGATCGCCTCGGCTCGTGGTCGCGGCAGCAGGCGGGCCAGATCCTCCCCGGTGATCACCCCCGGTAGCTCACCGCCCTCCTCGCGCAGAAAGGCCAAGGCATGCCAGGCGAGGATCGCCGCACCCACCGCCGTGGGATAAGCGATGTAGGTGGCACCGGCGTAGGGACTGTCGAGCAGGCCCTGATAGCGGAGATAACTTAGGCCCACCGTCTCGATCACGGTCTGTCGTTCGTTGCGCACCGTTTCGGTGACGCGGATCTCGGCAGCCGCCGCGAAATGGGCACGGCGGATCACGCCGCTGCGCAGATAATCCTCGATCCGGCGCGGTTTGTTCATCCCGGGCAGGATGGCCCGCACCATCGCCTCCACGGTGAGCTCGCTCTGCTGGGGCAGGGTGCGCTTGGAGAGCAGGTTGAGCTGGAACAAAGCCTTGACGAGCTCCACCTCGGAACCGCCGGTGTAGATGCCGATCGAGGCGATCTCCGGGAAGGAGCGATGCAGGGAGAGCAGTTCCTCCTGATAGAGGGGGTACTGCCGCACGGAACGGGTCTCGCCGGGAAATCGGTACTCCCGGGGGTCCTTGAATGGCTCCAGAACCAACAGGTGCCCATCCCGGAGCAGGCGGGGCTGCTGGGCCAGCTCCTCGAGAGCCACCAGGGGCGACCAGGAGAACACCACTTCGTCGGAGTCGATGTCCTCGAGCAGATAGAGATCGACGCTCTCCACCTCCAGATCACGGCGCCGGACGTCGCGGAGCTCGAGCAGCCGCTGCCCGATCAGGAAGTTGGTGACTCCCGGAGAGATGCCCAGATTGATCAGTGCCGTCAGACCCCGTGCCCGGAGATCGCCATCCACCTCGTACTGGGCGAAGGTGAGGGTCCGTTCGGTCTCGGCGTCGTACATGTCCGAGGCCAGGTCCACGGCATGGGCCCCCAGCCGCAGGGCGAGGGCAAGGATCTGGCGGTTGAAGCCGGGATGGGCGGCATTGACGAGCATGTCGACCCCGTTCAGCCTCTCCGCCTCGGGGGCCGTGCCATCGAAGACGGCCCCGAAATCATCCACACCCACGAAGTCGATCCGATCGAACAGCCGCTCGGCATGGAACAGCGCATCGCGGGCCAGGTCGGGATTCAGCACCACCACCACGAAGCGCAGGGGCACGCCATCCCGTTCGGCGAGTTCCGCCAGGCAGATGAGCATCGCGGATCCCACCGCTCCGAGGCCGAAGAACGCAACAGCGAGCGGTGGAACGGCGCTGGACGATGGCTGCATCGCGGCGTAGCGGGGGGCAGTGGATTTCAGGCGGTCCCAGTCGGCTCAGGCAGCCGCGCTGATGCAACCGAAGGAGGCTGATTCAGCCGCAATCTTCCTCGAATCCTCACATGATCCGGAACGATCGCCGGTGTGAGACCTTCACGGCCTCGCGACTCACGGCGGCTGGCCTGCATCCCTGCATCCCGGCCGGCGCTCAACCAATGGTGTGGTGTGGCGACCCAGCCGTGGATGAGAAGCGGGTGACCGGACTCGAACCGGCGACGTTCAGCTTGGGAAGCTGACATTCTACCACTGAATTACACCCGCAAGATGTAACAAACTCATCTTAGCAAGCCCCGTTGTCCTGAGGCCCTCCGCAGGCCGGTCTGGTCGAGACCAGCAGGCCGGCCCACGGTGCTGCGGCCGATCAGCCTTTGGAGAGGGCGGCGGCGGCGGCGGCCACCCCGGNCCCCATGCTGNCCCTGTGCAGTCCCAGCTCCTGCAGGGTGGCCTCGATCGCGGCCACGGCGGTCAGCACGTCGCGATCGCAGACGAAGCGAGATGGCCGATCCGGAACACGTGTCCCTTGAGGTGGTCCTGGCCGCCGGCCAGGAGGATGTCGAAGTGCTGTCTCACCTTCTTGCGCATCGCCTCGGCATCGATGNCCTCCGGTGCCACGGCCGTGATCGCCGGGCTGCCGTGGCCTTCAGCGGCGTAGAGCCGCAGGCCGATCGCCTTCATGCCGGCCTGGGCGGCGGCGCGGTGGCGGGCATGGCGGGCGAAGATCGCCTCCAGGCCCTCGGCCTGCATCATCTCCAGGGCCGCTTCCAGGGCGAAATAGAGGTTGATCGCCGGCGTGAAGGGGTTGCTGTCGGCTTTGGCCGATTTGCGGTACTTGCCGAGATCGAGATAGAACTTCGGCAGGTCGGATCGCTCGTAGGCGGCCCAGGCCCGCTCACTCATGGCCACGAAGGCCAGGCCCGGCGGCATCATGTAGCCCTTCTGGGATCCCGAGCCGATCACGTCGAGTCCCCAGGCATCCATCGGTACGTCGCAGGCACCCAGGCTGGTGACGCAGTCGGCGATGGTGAGAGCAGTGCCGTGGGCGCGCACATGGCGGGCGATCGACTCAAGGTCGTTGATCACCCCGGTGGAGGTCTCCGAGTGGGTGAGGATCACCGCCTTGATCGCCTTGGCGGTGTCGGCCTCCAGGGCGGCACGGAAGGCTTCGGGGTCGAGCGGCTGGCCCCACTCGGCCTTGATCACCTGCACGTCGAGGCCGTAGGCCCTGGCCAGCTTCACCCAGCGCTCGCCGAACTTGCCGTTGTCGCCGCAGAGCACCCGATCGCCCCTGCACAGCACGTTGATGATCCCGGCCTCCATGGCGGCGGTGCCGCTGCCGGTGATCACCAGCACGTCGTTACGGGTCTGATGCAGCCACTGCAGCTGCTCGGTGGTGCGCTTGACGATCTTCTGGAAGTCGGCGCTGCGATGGCCGATCGGATGGCGCCCCATCGCCTGCAGCACGGTTTCCGGCACCGGGGTGGGGCCGGGGATCATCAGGGTGAGCTTGTCCTGCATGGCTGGCTGGATGGTGGCTGCGGTTCGGAGCGGGGCTGCGGCCGGCGTCGGCGCAATCGACCAACATAAAAAACGGTCTCCGCCACTCCCGGGTGCCCGGCGNAACAGATGAGCGCAGAGGCGGGCTGGACCCTGCCGGTGTGGGCGGCGGNCGCGGCCCGGGCAGCGCTGGCCTGTCTCCGCGGCGAGNCCTTCAGCGCCGTTCAGCAGCTCCGTCTGGCGGCGGACGNCACGCCCCAGCCGGTGTCCGTGCTGGCGGCGGCACCCCTGGCCGATGGTTCGGCCCTGGCCATGGCCCGCTGCGACCCAGGGGAGGGGGTGCTCGACCTCACCCGCGGGCTGCTGGTGTGGGCCCAGGCGAGCTGGCTGGAGGGTCCGGGGGACTGGCTGGAGCTGCGGCCCGGTGCGGGTGTGGGGGTCCACGCCGCCAGCGGCGATCCCTGCCTCTCCGCCTTCGCGCGCGACCTGCTCACCTGGAACCTGCAGCCCCTGCTGCCGCAGGGTCGGCGTCTGCTGCTGCAGCTCACGATCCCGGCGGGGCGGCAGCTGGCGGAGCGCACCAGCAACGCCGCCTTCGGAGTGGTGGAGGGCCTGGCCCTGATCGGCACCCAGGCCCGGGTGCAGCGCAGCGCGGCTCCCGAACAGCTCGAGGCAGCCCTGGCGGAGCTGCGGCAGCGGGTCGGCGAGCCTGGCTTCAGGGGAGATCTGGTGCTGGTGATCGGTGAGAACGGTCTGGATCTGGCGCCGCGCCTGGGCCTGCCGAGCAACCTGCTGGTCAAGGCCGGCAACTGGCTCGGCCCCCTGCTGCTGGCCGCGGCGCAGNCGGGCGTGCGGCGGCTGTTGCTGTTCGGGTATCANGGCAAGCTGATCAAGCTGGCGGGCGGCATCTTCCACACCCATCACCACCTGGNCGACGGGCGCGCCGAGGTGCTCACCGCCCTGGCCGCTCTGGAGGGTCTCTCAGGGCCTGCCCTGGCCGCCCTGCATGCCGCCGCCACGGTGGAGCAGGCCCTGCAGCAGCTGTCGGCGCAGGATCCGCTCCTGGCTGAGCGGCTGCGGACCCGGATCGCTGCGGCGATCGAATGCCGCAGCGTCGCCTATCTGACGCGGCACGGTGAGGAGGACCTTGCGATCGGGGCGGTGCTGTTCGATCGCGGCCGCGCCATCTGCGGCCGTGGGCCTGTGGGGGGTCCTCTGCTGGCAGAGCTGGCCAGCTCTCCAGGCGACGCCGCCTAGGCTGGTCCGAATGCCAGCTGGGCCGCCCGGCCTGCCTCATGCCCGTCTTCGACGCCGTTTCGCAGTCGTCCCGCCACCCGGCGATCGTGATCCTGGATTTCGGTTCGCAGTATTCCGAGTTGATCGCCCGGCGTGTGCGCGAAACGGAGGTGTTCTCCCTGGTGATGAGTCACACCACCAGCGCCGACGAGCTGCGCGCCCTGGCGCCGAAGGGCATCATCCTCAGCGGCGGCCCCAGCTCGGTGTACGAACCCGGAGCACCGGTGTGTGATCCGGGCCTGTGGACGCTGGGGATTCCGGTGCTGGGCGTTTGCTACGGCATGCAGCTGATGGTGCAGCAGCTGGGCGGGGCCGTGGTGGCCGCCGGCAAGGCGGAATACGGCAAGGCGCCACTCCATGTGGACGATCCCACCGATCTGCTCACCAATGTCGAGGAGGGTTCGACGATGTGGATGAGCCATGGCGACTCTGTGGAGAGGTTGCCGGATGGTTTCGTGCGCCTGGCCCATACCGACAACACCCCGGAGGCGGCGGTCGCCGACCACCGGCGGCGGCTCTACGGGGTGCAGTTCCACCCCGAGGTGGTGCACTCCACCTGCGGCATGGCCCTGATCCGCAACTTCGTGTACCACATCTGCGGCTGTGAGGCCGACTGGACCACCGCCGCCTTCATCGATGAGGCGGTGGCCGATGTGCGGGCCCAGGTGGGCGGCAAGCGGGTGCTGCTGGCGCTCTCCGGGGGTGTGGATTCTTCCACCCTGGCCTTCCTGCTGCACCAGGCGATCGGGGATCAGCTCACCTGCATGTTCATCGATCAGGGTTTCATGCGCAAAGGCGAGCCCGAATTCCTGATGGACTTCTTCGACAAGAAGTTCCACATCAAGGTGGAATACATCAACGCTCGCCAGCGCTTCATCGGCAAGCTCGCTGGTGTGACCGATCCTGAGGAGAAGCGCAAGCTGATCGGCACTGAATTCATCCGTGTGTTCGAGGAGGAGAGCAAGCGCCTCGGCCCGTTCGATTACCTCGCCCAGGGCACTCTCTACCCCGATGTGATCGAGAGCGCCGGCACCAACGTTGACCCCAAGACCGGCGAGCGGGTGGCGGTGAAGATCAAGAGCCACCACAACGTGGGCGGTCTGCCCAAGGACCTGCAGTTCAAGCTGGTGGAACCCCTGCGCAAGCTCTTCAAGGACGAGGTGCGCAAGGTCGGTCGCGCCCTCGGGCTGCCGCAGGAGATCGTGGGCCGCCACCCCTTTCCCGGCCCCGGCCTGGCGATCCGCATCCTCGGCGAGGTCACCGACGAGAAGCTCGACATCCTGCGCGACGCCGACCTGATCGTGCGTGAGGAGATCCGCGATGCCGGCCTCTACGACCAGATCTGGCAGGCCTTCGCCGTGCTGCTGCCGGTGCGCAGCGTGGGTGTGATGGGTGACAAGCGCACCTATGCCTTCCCTGTGGTGCTGCGCTGCGTGTCGTCGGAGGATGGCATGACCGCTGATTGGTCCCGACTCCCCTACGACCTGCTTGAGACCATCTCCAACCGCATCGTCAACGAGGTGAAGGGCGTCAACCGGGTGGTGCTCGACATCACCAGCAAGCCGCCCGGCACGATCGAGTGGGAATGATGGCCGCGGCGGGGGGACTCCGATACCCTCGGGTCCACCGGTTTCGCCCCGCCGTGACTGCCGCTCCTGCGACATCCAGCGATCCTGACCTGCACCGACGGCTCCAGCAGGACAGCATTCAGCTGGCTGGCAAGACGATCTACCTCAATCCGTTCCTCTACTGGCGCCGCTTCGACGCCAACACCGACCGCTGGCTGCGGGAGCCCGGTCAGCTGAGCGAGGAGCAGATCGCCGCCAACCGCAGCCGTTTCTATCCCGAGCTCGACTGGGGCCTGCTCGATGACGATGAGCGGGCGGCCAAGGACGGCGCCGTGGAGATGTTCCTGAAGAGTCTGGAGCTGATCAGCACCTTCAACCCCGACCTCACCGCGGGCCAGCTGCTCGAGGTGGAGCGCAAGATGGCCGTCACCAAGAAACGGGCCTTCGAGCGCTGGGTGAGCCGCTCGCTGCGGCGCCGCGTGATGGAGGCGCAGCGGGCCCGGCGGCGCTTCGATCGGGAGCGCACCTGGCGGGCCTGGATGGAATGGTGCGGCCAGGAGGTCACCCGCCAGGCTCTTGTGCCGATGGCGGCTCTGCTGGTGCTGGCCGTGGCCGGCGGCTGGTGGTGGGGCAGTCAGCANGGCTGCCGGGGAGCCATCGTGGATCCAGGTGTCAGTGCGCGTCCCGCGGCAAACTGAAGCCAGTCCCCCGCCGGCCGTGCCGCACCCCCACGGCCGTGCCGCACGCCATGCAACCCGACCCCTTCGACAACCTGCGGCTCACCCTGATGCAGCAGGTGCTGCCCGTGGGGCTGGCCCTGGCCGAGCGGGTTCGTCGGGGAGGTCCCGGCGAGCTGGCCTCGGCGTTTGACAGCCGGGCCNGGGATCCCCTCGATCNGCTTCGCCAGGAGGGTGAGCCTGCCGCCAGTCGCCTGCGCGCCCAGCTCGATCAGGTCAGCCCCGGCCTCGGCAATCCGGTGATGTCGGTGCGTGTGCGGGAAGTGGACGAGACAACCACACCGGTTCACGATCCTGAGCCGGGTGCCGATCCCGATCCCGAGGCTCTGCCAGCCCGCCTGAGTCAGATCAGCCGGCGCCTGAAGCTGCTCGAGCACCGTCTGGAAATCGGTTCCTGACCATGCTGTCGGCCACCTCGTCCGCCTCCCACCGCCATTGCGGCATGGGTCGCCAGCCAGCCTGGTTGCTGGCGGTGGTTCTGCTGTTCAGTGGCGCCATGGGCGTGCGACTGGCCTGGCTCCAGCTGGTGCAGGGTGCCGAGAATCGTGCCCGGGCCGATGAGAACCGCATCCGGCTGGTGCCCCGTCATCCCATGCGCGGGCGCATCCTTGACCGCAACGGCCGCGTGCTGGTCTCCAGCCGTCTTACCTACAACCTTTACATCCAGCCTCGCCAGGTGAACGACGCCCGCTGGCCGGAACTGCGCCGCCGGCTCAGTGCCGTGATGGGCATNNCCCCCCGAGCAACTGGATCAGAAGCGCCGCTCGGGAACCAACAGCGACGGCTATCGGATCGAACTCGCCAGCAATCTCAGTCCCGAGCAGGTGCTGCGCTTTCGGGAGCAGGCCATGGTTCTNGGGGGGGCGGAGGTCGATCTGGACTACCTGCGCGNCTATCCCTACGGCAGCCTGGGCGCCCATGTGCTGGGCTACATCAGCCCGATCACCGCCGAGGAGTTCGATCGGCTGGAGCCGAAGGGTTACCGCATGCAGGATCGCATCGGCCGCAGCGGCATCGAAAACGCCTTCGAGTCCCATCTGCGCGGGGAGTGGGGCGGCCAGCAGCTGGAGGTCAATGCGGCTGGCCAGGTGCAGAGGGTGCTCGGTGACAAGCAGGCCAAAGCCGGCAAGGATCTGCGGCTCACCCTTGACCTCGAGCTGCAGAAAACGGCCGAGAGGGCTCTGGCAGGCGTGCGCAAGGGAGCGATCGTCGCCATGGATCCCCAGACCGGCGCGATCCGGGCGATGGCCAGCGACCCAACTTCGATCCCAACATCTTTGCCACCGGCCCCACCGCTGCCCAGTGGGAGGCTCTCGGCGGGCCTGAAGCTCCCATGCTCAACCGGGCCTTTCAGGGCTTTCCTCCGGCCAGCACCTTCAAGCTGGTCACCACCATCGCCGGCATCGAGTCGGGGCGCTTCGGCGAGCACTCCACGGTGCCCACGATGAATTCGTTCTGCTATCGCGGCCAGTGTTACGGCGACCACGGCAGCTTCGGAGCGATCGGCTTCCCGATGGCCCTGGCGGTGAGCAGCAACAGCTTCTACTACCAGGTTGGCCTGAAGGTGGGGCCGGACGAGCTGTTCAAGGCCGCCCGGCGGATGGGCTACGGCCAGCTCACCGGCATCGAGCTCAGGGATGAGGACGGCCCCGGCCTGCTGGGAGATGAGGCCTGGAAGCTGAAGGTCTACGGCGAGCACTGGACTCCCGTGGACACGATCAGCAGCGCGATCGGGCAGGGGCCGGTACTGGTGACGCCCTTGCAGATGGCGCGGCTCTATGCGGCGGTGGCCAATGGTGGCTGGCTGGTCACCCCTCATCTGGTGGAGCGGCCCACCGAGCGTCGCTGGATCGGACTCAAGCCGGGAACCCTGCGGGTCCTCCGCAAAGGGCTGCGCATGGTGGTGACGGAGGGCACGGCGAGGATCCTCAACGACCCCAGCCTGCCGCCGGTGGCCGGCAAGACCGGCACCGGCGAGGATCCGCCGCGCCTCGACCATGCCTGGTTTGGCGGCTATGCACCCGCGGACAAGCCCACCCTGGTGATCGTGGCCTTCGGCGAGAACAGCGGCGGTTATGGCGGCACGGTGGCGGCGCCGATGGTGAAGGCGCTGATGACCACCTGGTTCCGTGGGGCCCAGCCAGGCGATCAGCGCGCCAGGGGCTGAGGTTTCAGGCCGCCAGGCTGAGGCTGGGACGGCTGAGCAGATCCTGGTAGAAGCGGCGGAGTTGCTGGGTGGCACCCTGCCAGTCCCAGCGTTCCGCTTCCTGGCGGGCGGCACGGCGCAGGGCCTGGCGCTCCGCCCGGTTGCCGAGCAGCCGCTGCACCGCTGCGGTGAGGCTGGCGGCCCCGCCATCGGGTCCCTCCGGCTCGTAGAGGCAGCCGCTCACACCATCGGTCACGATGTCGGGGATGCCGCCACGGTTGGCTCCCACCACCGGACAGCCGGCTGCCATCGCTTCCAGCAGCACCAATCCAAGGGTTTCGGTGCTCGATGGGAACACGAAGGCATCGCCGCTGGCGTAGGCGCTGGCCAGTTCCTCGNCGGCCAGGTAGCCCACGAAAGTCACCGGCAGGCCGGCGAAGGTCTCCTCCAGGCGGGCACGATGCGGTCCATCTCCCACCAGGGCCAGGCGCGCATCAGGGATCGCCTCGAGCACGGGTCGGATCCGCTCGATCTGCTTCTCCGCCGAAAGTCGGCCGATGTAGAGCAGCAGCTTGTCGCTGTCGGTGTGGCTGCCCAGCAGACGTCTGCGCATCGCCAGGCTGCGCAGTTCTGGGCGGAACAGCTCCGTGTCGACGCCTCGCTGCCAGAGGGCGGTGTTCTGGATCCCCTTGGCGCTCAGTTCAGACACCATGGCGGTGGAGGTGCAGAGGTTGAGGCTGGCCTGGTTGTGGGCCGCCTTGAGCAGCTCCCAGAGGAGCGGTTCCAGCATCCCCATCCCGTAGTGCTCGAGATATTTCGGCAGGTGTGTGTGGTAGCTGGCCACGAGCGGGTAGCCCTTGGTCTTGGCCAGCCAGATCCCACCCAGGCCCAGCACGGCCGGGTTCACCACATGCACCAGATCGGGCCGGAAGCGCTCCAGGGCCTCGGCCACGGCAGGTCTTGGCAGGGCCAGCTTGAGTTCCGGATAGAGCGGCAGCGGCATGGCAGGCACCCCGACCACCTCGGNCCCCACGTAGCTCTCGGGTGCCCCCTCGGGGCAGAACACCATCACCGCATCACCCGCGGCCACGAGGTGCGGCAGGGTCTTGGTGAGCCTGGTAACGATGCCGTCGACCTTCGGCAGGAAGGTCTCGGTGAAGAACGCGATCCGCAAGATCAGCGGGCGTTGATCGCCTGAGCCTGGGTCTGGGTCCAGGCCGACTGGCAGGGGATGCGGGAGCGGTCGCAGCGGTCAGCCCAGCGGCGCGCCACATCCACCACCTCGGCCAGCAGGCCGTCATCGAGGGTGGTGGGCTTGAGACCCAGTTCGATGAAGCAGCGGTTGTCGACGATCAGGTCGTTCTCGATGGCTTCCTTGCGGGGATTGGGCAGATAGTTGATCTGGGCGCCTGTAAGAGCGGCCACCTTCTCGGCCAGCTCGCCCACCTGGTGGCTTTCGGTCATCTGGTTGAAGATCTTCACCTTCTCGCCGGGGAGAGGCGGGTGTTCCAGGGCCAGCTGCACGCAGCGCACCGAGTCGCGGATGTGGATGAAGGCGCGGGTCTGACCGCCGGTGCCATGCACGGTGAGCGGGTAGCCGATCGCCGCCTGCATCAGGAAGCGGTTGAGCACGGTGCCGTAGTCGCCGTCGTAGTCGAACCGGTTGGTGAGGCGGGGATCCTTCTCGGTGAGGGCGGTGTTGGTGCCCCACACGATGCCCTGGTGCAGGTCGGTGACGCGGATTCCGTCGTTCTTGTTGTAGTAATAGAAGAGCAGCTGATCCAGCGTCTTGGTCATGTGATAGACGCTGCCTGGGTCTGCTGGGTGCAGGATCTTCTCGGTGAAGCGGCTGCCGTCGGGCTGGGGCACCTCGACGGTGAGATAGCCCTCGGGAATGGTGGCGCCCCGGTGGGAGCCATAGNCCGTAGACCCCCATCGTGCCCAGGTGCACGATGTGGCTGTCGAGGCCGCTTTCCACGAGCGCGGCCAGCAGGTTGTGGGTGCCGTTGACGTTGTTGTCGACCGTGTAGCGCTTCGTGGCGCTGCTCTTCATCGAGTAGGGGGCTGCGCGCTGTTCGGCGAAATGCACCACCGCAGCCGGTCGCTCGCTGCGCAGCAGCTCCAGCAGCCGGTCGTACTCCCGGGCGATGTCGAGATGCACGAAGCGCATCGCCCGGCCGCCCACCTGTTCCCACGCCCGCAGACGGTCGCTGATCGTGGCGATCGGAGTGAGTGACTCAACGCCCAGGTCGATGTCGATCTTGCGGCGACTGAGGTTGTCGACGATGACCACATCGTGACCCGCATCGGCCAGGTTCACGGCGCAGGGCCAGCCGCAGAACCCATCGCCGCCCAGAACGAAGACCTTCATGGCGACCGTCATGGCAAAAAACCCAGACTCCTTGCCGGATGGGCGCGTGCTCTGATCCGCAAGCTACTACAGGCCTTCGGCAGGGCTCTCGGGTGCGGCCGGGCCTCAGCTGATGCCGGCAGCAACCGCGACGAGCACCAGCACCAGCACCGCCCCGCCGATCAGCAGCAGGCGGGTGTTGGCCGTGCTGCCCTCCCCCTTCTCCATCACCACCATGCGGGGTTCGCGGGCGAAGGCGTTGAGTTTGCCGCCGTCTTCCTCGGTGACCTGCATGGAGACCTCTGCACTGGTGGCCACCTTATGGATGGCCGCGCGGTCGTTGCCGGGGGCTCGGCACGGAACTCATGTGCCCGATCAACTTCACTGGCCTTGGCATCGCCTGGGGGGAACCACAACCACGAGCGAATACATTCGAGTGGAGGTGAGGTAGAGATAGTGGTGAGACTCGACGCCTCCGGGAGGAGCCGCGACGAAGCGCAGGGCGGAGCCGTTTTCGGTCGAAATCCACACTTG
>NZ_LFEK01000041.1 GCF_001039265.1 Synechococcus sp. GFB01
GGGTGCGCTCGAGGGTGTGGCCGTGGGCTTGTCGGCCTGGCCCCTGCCCCTGATCACGGCCGGGCTGGAGCAGCTGGCCGGTGATCTCGACTCCGCTCTGGCAGCGGCGGCGGTGGATCTGCTCGCCCGGCTGCCGGATGGCCAGCGGCAGCTGCGGCAACTGCAGGGCCGCCGCCTCGATCCCGACGTGGCGGCCCGGTTGCAGCGGCGGCTGCAGCGATCGCCGCTGGTGCTCGTGGTGCATGGCCGCCAGGGCGGTGTGATCCCGGCTGTGTATCACGAGCTGGCCCGGTCGCTGGAGCAGCGCCGCGGCGCACCGGTGCTGCTCCAGGCCCTCACCGGCGTCGCTCCGCAGCCCGATGCCCGCTTCCGGCTGGCGGGCCGGCGGGCCGGGGCGATCACCCTGGTGCCCCTGCTGCTGCTGCCGGGTGAGCATGTGCGCGGCGATCTGCCGGCTCTCGCCGCGGCCTGGCGCGCGGGCTGGGGCGTTCGGACCCGTGGCCTGCGGCGCCAGCGGTGCGGCGGCTGCCGTTTCTGGGGGCCTTGCCCGCCTGGCAGCGGCTGCTGGCTCAGGTGCTGGGCCAGGCCGATGGCGGCCGCGGCCTGATCTGGCTGCACCACCCGGTGCAGGGTCCCCTCTGTGCCCGCTTTCTCGGGCATCTCGAGCGGGTGCTGGGGCGGCCCGGTCTGCCGTTGGCCGCTCAGCAGGAGTCGGTGGCGCTGCCGCCTCAGCTGGCCGCGGCGGCGGTGCTGGCGCCCCTCACCCTGGCGCCCAGCCGCCTCACCGAATCCCTCAACATGGGATCAGCCGCGCCTTCCGTGGAGGTGCTGCCACCCCTGCTCGACCTCCCCACCGTGCATGAGTTTCTGCTGGCCAGCCTGGAAGCGCTGCCATGACCGCCACGCTTCCGGGCAAGGTGTATCTGGTGGGGGCCGGCCCCGGCGACCCTGATCTGCTCACGCTGAAGGCCCATCGCCTGCTGCGGCGCTGCGATGCGGTGGTGTACGACTCCCTGGTGCCGCGGGAGGTGCTGGCGCTGGTGCCGGCGACTGCCGAGCGTCATTTCGTGGGCAAGCGCCGCGGCCATCACTCCGTGCCCCAGCCCTCCACCAACGCGGTGCTGGTGGAGTTGGCAGGGCGTCACCGCTGCGTGGTGCGGCTCAAGGGGGGGGATCCGTTCCTCTTCGGCCGCGGTGGTGAGGAGGCCGCCCATCTGGCCCGCCATGGCGTGCCGGTGGAGGTGGTGCCCGGCGTCACCGCCGGCATCGCCGCACCGGCCTACCTGGGAATCCCCGTGACCCATCGCCGTGCCGGCAGCTCCGTGACCTTCGTGACCGGTCACGAGGAGATCGACAAGGCCCGCCCCAGCGTCGACTGGCGCGGCCTGGCCCGCAGCAGCGATGGCCTGGTGATCTACATGGGGCTGCACAACCTCGCCCACATCTGTGAAGAGCTGATCGCCGGCGGCCTCGACCCCGCCACGCCGGCGGCGGCCGTGCAGCAGGGCACGGTGCGCGGTCAGCGCAGCGTGATCGCCGAGCTGGGCGGTCTGGCCCGGGAGGTGCGCCTGGCGGAGCTCGCCTCGCCCGCGATCGTGGTGATCGGTGAGATGGTGAACCAGCGGGTGCCCGCCTGTGCCCCGGAGCCGGCGGCGGTGGAGATGCCGATCCCGCTCAGGCTGGGCTGAGCGCCGCGGCCCGGCGCCGTGGCCGACCCAGGTGCAGCCGGCGCAGGTTCCAGCCGAGCTGGCGAGGCCGGGTCCGGCTCAGCAGCCAGGCGTCGTCCTGGGCGCGCAGCGCCTCGCGGTTGTCGGTGTCCTCACCGCTGTAAAGCAGCGCCGTGACCCGATCGGGATCGATCTCCANGGCGGCCACCTCCTGCCAGAGCCGCTCGCTGCCGCGGCGGTCGGCGCGACGGAACTGGGTGTCGGCCAGCTGCTGCACCAGCAGGACCACGAGAGCCTGCTGCTTGCGGGCGCTGAACAGATCGCTGCTGATGCCGGAGCGACCCGGCCGCGTGGTGCAGCTGCTCGAGGGTGCGGTCATGGCGGCAGGCCGCCGGAGCGGCGCCGAAGGTGTAACCAACGCTACCGATGGACAAACCACCTGACGCACTGTCCTGTGGAAAGTTTGATTGCGTAGTGATGCGAACGGTTGAGCGCCTCGCCATGCGGTTCATTGGCCCATTGCCAAGGCCCTGGCCGCCTCCCTCTGCCATGTCGTCACTCCAGCTGCAGCAGGACTCCCTGCACCACGAGAGCCGATCGGTGGAGCCCGACGATCGGGCTCCGATGTTCGAACTGATTCCCTACGAGAAGTTTCGCGACACCCCCGCGGTGCGCTTCTTCGACATCACCGTCGCCGAGTCGAACGCCCGTGATCTGGTGATCCACTCCGGGCCGGCCGTCAGCCCCCCCGACGAGGAGAAGACCGGTGCCTGGCAGTTCTATCTGCACCCCCACCAGGAGGACAACCTGCTGGCCCTGCACGGCGGTCGCACCTTCTACCTGGTGAACTTCGGCTGGAATTACCCGTATCACATCGTTCGCCTCGAGACCGGCGGCGACATCCTGCGCATCCCCCCCGGCACCTTCCACCGCTCGGTGTCCGATCCCGATGGTTCGGTGGTGCTCAATCAGGCGGTGCGGGAGGAGGGCGCCAGCGTGGTGCGTGAATTCCGCGTGTACAACAGCCGCCTGATCCCTCGCCTGTTCGCCACCACCTTCAAGACCGCGCCACTGCCGAAGCTGCATGGCCTGAACTGGTAAGGCGCAGATCCATGGTGCAGGCCTCGGGCCAGGNCCCCCGGCANGGTTCCGCCGGGCCCGACCCGAGGCTGGTGGGCGGCTCCGCGACGAAGCCCTCGGCTTCACTGTCGAGGCGCCAGCTCCGCTGCACCTCACCCCACTGATCCAGCAGGGTCAGCTGCAGGGGCAGCTGCGGCGGCAGGCAGGGATGCAGGCAGGGATAGAGGGCCTCGTGCCGGTAGCGCACCGCCAGCGGTCGCTCGCCGAGTTGCTGCAGCGGCAGGGGCCGGCCGTTGAGGCTCAGCCGGAAGCGTTCGCCGAACTCGCCGCTGCCGATCAGCTCGAAGCGGCGCAGGGAGCTGTCCACGAACCGGCTGGTATGACCCCCCTCCACCGGTGTGTCGCAGAGCAGCGGCCACGGCTCCAGCGCCTGCCGGATCGTGAGGCCCGCGCCGGCCGCAGTGGCCTGCTCGGGGGTTTCCTGCCACTCCAGCAGGGCCGGAAAGCGCCACTGCCAGATCGGGCGGAAGAGCTCCGGATCCAGGGGCAGCCCGTCGGCGGCCAGATCGCCCAGCACCTGTTCCAGGTCGGCCCAGAGCTGGCTCGGCAGCATGGCGCGATCGTGCAGGTCCCGGCCCCAGGGGTGCAGGTCTGCGGGGCGGTGGGCCGGATCGAGCAGATGCACCGCCAGGGCCCGCCAGAGCAGGGCGATGGCGGCGGACCACTGGTGATGCGGCAGGGATTCCAGCGCCCGGAACTCGATCAGGCCCTGGCAGCCGCCGGTCCAGGCGGGATTCCAGAACTTGTCGAGGCTGATCTCGCTGCGGTGGGTGTTGCCGCTGCGGTCGGCGTGCAGGTGGCGCAGGGTCTCGCTGATCGCCACCCGCTGATCGCCCGGCTCCAGCTGCTCCAGTACCCGATGGGCCAGGTCCAGATCGAGCCAGCTGGCGCTGCCCTCATCGAGGCGCGGCGCCTGGGAGGCCGGACCCACCGAGTTGCCGCTGAACAGGTAGGCGAGGCTGGGGTGGTGCTGCCAGTAGCGCAGGATCCCCACCAGCCAGGCCGGCCGGCTGAAGAACGGATGCTCCTCCGGCTCCAGCGACGGGCCGCCCCAGAGCAGATGGTTGCCGCCGCCGGTGCCCTCGCTGCGCTCCCCTCGCTGTTTCCAGGAGCGCAGACCGGCCACCGCGCCGGCCCGCTCCAGGGTCTCCAGCCAGCCGGCGTACTCGGCCCAGCTGGCGCACACCGGCAGGTTCACCTCCAGCACCCCCGGATCGGCGGTGAGCCCGAGCACCTGCCAGTGGCCGGCGGTGTCGAGCGGCAGCACCCCGCTCAGTTCCGGCCGGCTCCAGGGGGCGCTGGCCGCGGCGATCACCTGCAGCAGCCGCTCCAGCGGCTCGCGGGCCAGCGGCGGCAGGAACAGATTCCAGGTCGGCCCGCCGAGCTCCAGGGTGAGCACCTGCCGGAGGACTCCCTCGGGGAAGTGCTGCAGCGGCAGACGCAGACCGGCGGGGCCCACGGCCGGCAGCAGTTCGCGCAGCTCCTCGGCCAGGGGCCAGTCGAGCGCCTGCCAGCCCTGCTCGTCGTGACTCAGCGGGGCGGCCCACACCTTCCGTGCCGGATCGAGCGGATCGCGCAGCGGCACAGCGAGCAGCTCGCAGCCCAGCCCTGCGCCGATCGCCGCCAGCAGGGCCGGACCGTCCCCCGTGCCGGGGTGGGCACGCCGCAGCCCGTCGTCCTGGGGCCAGCGCACCAGCGGCTGGCCGCCGATCCCGGTGATCAGCCGCAGGGCCCAGCGCGGATTGACCTCGCCGTCGTAGCGCTTGCCGGTGCAGTGCAGCAGCGTGCTGTGCGGCCAGGCGCGCCGCTGCAGCTCGGCGGCCAGCCGGCGTGCGTAGCGGAGCTTNGGTGGGGCCGTCGGCCGCCACATGCCACTCGGCGCCTTCCGGCTCGAACGGCACGTAGGTGGGTTCACCGCCCATGGTGAGCGTGATGCCGGCCTGGCTCAGGCGGCGTTCCACGGTTCCGGCCGTGGCTGTGAGGCTGTTCGCCACGCATTCGCGTCAGCTGACCCCTCCTCACCCCTGGGCGGGTCGGGCTGCTGCACCTGCTGCTACAGATTCACGCTTTGCACAGGTTTCGGCTCCGCAGGAAGGGCCAGTTCCGTCAGCAGCGCGTCCAGCGGCATCGGGCGTCCGAAGAGGAATCCCTGCCCCCACTCCACGCCCTGCTGCAGCAGCCAGCGGCGCTGGGCGTCGGTTTCGATCCCCTCGGCGGTGGTGTGCAGTCCCAGATCGCGGGCGAGCCGCTGCACCAGCTCCAGCACCCTGTTGCTGGGTTGGTCCGGATCGTCGATCCGCGCCACGAAGCTGGCGTCGATCTTCACGGCATGGAAGGGGTAGCGATGCAGCCGGCTCAGCGAGGAATAGCCGGTGCCGAAATCGTCGATCGCCACCAGCACATCCTGCCGCCGCAGCGCCTCGAGGAAGGGCTCCAGCTCGGCGGCGCTCAACTGCAGGGCGTCTTCGATCACCTCCAGCTGAAGGGTCCAGGCTGCCGGCCTGGGTTCGCGGCCGAGCAGCTCCAGCAGCTGCTCGCGGGCGTTGGGGTTGTCGAGCAGGGCTGCCGAGAGGTTGAGACTGAGCAGCAGGGGGTGCCCGGGTCGTGCCGCGGCGATCACCCGGCTGGCCTCCAGGGCCTTCCGGATCAGCTGCAGGTCGACCTGAGCGCTGAGGCCGGCCCGTTCAGCCGCCGCCAGCACGGTGCCGGGCTGCACCAGCTCACCACGGGGATCACGCCAGCGCAGCAGCGCCTCAAGGCCCACCACCGCACCGCTGTTGAGTTGCACGATCGGCTGGAACCAGGGCTCGAGCTCGGCATTGCGGAGCGCCTGGCGCAGGCCGGCCTCCAGGCTGATGTCCTCCTGGGCCTGGATGCGGGTGGCCAGGTCGATCACCCTCACAGGCCTGCCCGGCTGGAAGCGGGCGACCTGCTGGGCGATCGCCGCGTCGGCCAGGAGCGCCTCCGCGCTGGCGTAGTTGCCCATGTAGAGGGCGATGCCGATCGCCACCTGGGAGCTGAGCAGNCGGCCCTGCACGCTCACCGGCTCGCCCAGCTCGCGGCCGATCGTGCCGGCCAGCTCGGCCACGGCGGCTTCGCTGCTGGCGTAGGGCAGCACCACCACCAGTTCGCTCTCGCGCAGCCAGGCCGCGCTGGCCTCGGCAGGCAGCCGCAACAGCAGGCGGTCTTCCAGCGCCCGGCGCATCCCCTCCACCGCCGTGATGCCCAGGCTGCTCTGCAGCCGCCGCAGATCCTTGAGACCGATCCGCAGCACCGCGAAGCAGGGCTGGCTCCGCTCAGCCACCATCAGCTCGAGGCTGCGCAGCACCGCGTCGGCCTGATGCAGCCGGGTGGCGCGGGCGGGAGGGCGCGCAGACCCTTCCCCAGCCTCCGGCCGGGGTTCGCTCAGGCGCTGCCGCAACAGCTGCTGACTGGCCTCCAGCAGACGCTGCTCCCGCCTCAGTTCCATCAGCTTCACCGTCTGGCGCGCCAGACGCTTCATCGCCTCGATCTGGGCCTCGTCGAGCCGGTGGGGGTGGCTGTCCACGGCGCAGAGACTGCCCAGGCTGAGGCCGTTGGCCGACACGAGCGGGAAACCCGCGTAGAAGCGGATGTGCGGCTCACCCACCACCAGCGGATTGTCGCGGAAGCGTTCATCCGCCAGCGCGTCCTCGATGATCAGCGGCTGGCGCTGCAGGATCGTGTGACCGCAGAAGGAGATCGCCCGCGGCGTCTCGCGAACCCCCAGCCCGATGCAGCTCTTGAACCACTGGCGGCTCTCGTCCACCAGGCTCACGATGCCGATCGGCGTGCCGGCGATGCTGCGGGCCAGATGGCTGATGTCGTCGAAGTCCGGATCCGCCGGTGTGTCGAGCAGCGCGTAGCTCCCCAGCTCGGCGAGGCGGGCGGCGTCGTTGGTGGGGATCGGTGCGTGCTGCATGGGGGTGATCGCCCGGGGATCACCTCGGGCTTCGCGATGTCGCTCCAGGTCGGGGCCACCACGGATGGGCCGGTTTCAGGTTGCCGCTCCCGGTCCGCGATCCGAAACTAGCCAGGCTCGGCCCTGCCCGCCGCCGCCGCCCTGCCTACGGTGAATCCAGGGAGGGCGAGCGTGTGGCAGCTGTCCGACGCCGAGACGTCTCGGAGGCCTGGCCGTGAGGCTGCGGGCCCTCCTGCATGGCCGGACCAACCGGCGCCTACTGTTGCTCAGTCTGGCCGCGGCGGCGGTGGGATCGGGGTCGCTGGCCCTGCTCACCGCCGTCCTGGTGCTGGTTGAGACCACCCGTCAGGCGAGGCAGGGGNCCTGTGGATCGAGCGGGATCTGATCGTCAGCCTGATCAGCGGCCAGTCGATCCAGACGTTGCAGCGCAGGCTGCAGCTCTCGACGACGGCCGGTGAGCTGCGGCAGGCGCTGGTGGCCGACCAGCAGGGGCAGGTGATCGTCGCCAGCGATCCGACCCTGATCGGTCGCTCGATCACCGAACTGGCCAGCTGGCCGGCGGTGGCGGGGCTCGACGTGCTCCTGCGCGACTGCCGTCCGCAGGCCCTGGGTGCCGCCTGCCTCGACCGTCAGTTCAGCCGGCTGGTGGGCCCCCTCCCCTGGATCGGCGGTGAGCGCCTGGTGCGGTTCGCTCCCACCTCGCTGGTGCTCGACGCTGCCGACGGCGCGGCCCGGCGCGGCACCCTGATCTTCGAGGTGGACCTCCAGCGCCAGCTGCGGCAGGCCGCCAGCCTGGCGCTGCGGGCGTTCCTCGCCGGCCTGCTGCCCCTGTTCGTCACCTGCGCCGTGCTGGTGCTGGTGGTGCGGCGGCGGGTGCTGCCCGAGCTGCTCAACCTGGCCCAGACCGATTCCCTCTCCGGCGTGCTCAACCGCCGCGCCTTCCTCGAGACGGCGGCGTACCGGCTCGAGCGGGCCGGNAGCCTGGGGCAGCCTGTGGTGGTGGCCGTGATCGATGTGGATCACTTCAAGACCATCAATGACCGCTTCGGCCACGCGGTGGGCGATGCGGTGATCCAGGCGATGGCCGCCCTGCTGGAGAGCGGCGTGCGTCGCACCGATCTGGTGGGGCGGCTCGGGGGCGATGAGTTCGCCCTGCTGATCGAGGGGGCCGAGGCCCAGGCCCGTGAGCTGCTGGAACGGTTGCGCCATCAGGTGGCCGCGGCGCCGATCCGCCTGCCCGATGGGCGGCAGGTGGCGATCACCCTGTCGATCGGCATGGCCGCCAGCGGGCGCGTTGCCGGTGAGGGGCTGGACGCGGTGCTGGCGGCCGCCGACACCAGCCTCTATCGGGCCAAGGGACTGGGCCGCAATCGGGTGATCAGCTGCTGAACGCTAGTCATGCCCCGTTTCCTGCCCCTGCAGCAACCCATCCTTCAGGCCGGCCAGCCCCTGTCGCGGCGGCTGGCGCTGATCCACGGCCGCATCCTCGCTCTGGATGCCTCGATCAGCCGCATCGCCTTCGCGCTCTACCAGAGCCACAACGACCTGCTGAGCACCTACATCAGCCACACCAGCACTGGCGCCGCGCTCAGCTTCTACGACCGCCGCCTGGCCACGATCCCTTCGCTGCTGGCGCTGCGGCACGGACGCCGGTGCCGGGTGATCGACGACCTGCCGCAGGAGCTGGCCCCCGTCACACCCCACAGCCGCTGGTTGCTGGAGCAGGGCTGGCGCGCCTCCTACACCCTGCCCCTGATGCAGGACGACCGCCTGCTGGGCTTTCTGTTTCTCAATGCGCTGCGCCCGGCGGTCTTCGGCGCCGGCCTGCTCGAGCAGCTGGAGCCGCATCTGGAGCTGTTGGAGGCCCTGATCCAGGCCGAGCTGGCCGCGATCGACAGNCTCCGGGCCTCGGTGCAGCTGGCGCTGCGCATGACCGGCCTGCGCGATCCGGAGACCGGCGCCCACGTGGAGCGCGTGTCGCTCTACAGCCGCCTGATCGCGATGGAGCTGGGCCGGCGGCGGGATCTGCCATCGGATTTCGCCGAGGATCTCTACCTCTTCGCCGCCCTGCATGATGTTGGCAAGGTGGCGATTCCGGATCGGATCCTGCTGAAGCCGGGTCCGCTCGACGGCGAGGAGCGCACCACCATGAACAGCCACGTGCAGCGCGGCATCGATCTGGTGGAGCAGCTGATCACGGGCCTCCATCTTGTGGCCGATCCGAAGATGGAACTGCTGCGGGCGGTGGTGGCGGGCCACCACGAGAAGCTCGACGGCAGCGGCTATCCCTTCGCACTGCAGGCCGGCGAGATTCCCCTGGCCGCCCGGATCGTGGCCGTCGCCGACATCTACGACGCGCTCAGTCAGGCCAGGTCGTACAAACCCGCCCTCCCCGAGGCGGAGGTGGAACGGATCCTGCGGGCCATGGCCGGCGACGGCAAGATCGATCCCGATTGCGTGGATGTGCTGCTGCGATCGGGCGAGCAGCGGCAGGCCATCGCCGCCGCCTATCGCGACTGAGCCGCTTCGGCCTCGAGGGGCTGGTCTGCGGTGTCGAGGATCTCGGCCTCGATCGACCAGGCGAAGGTGCTCTTCACGCCGGGAGGGCCGGAGAAGGTGCCGGTGATCGCCGCGGTGAGTTCCGGCTTGGAGGAGGTGGCCAGGGGGATGTAGCGGTCGTCGACCGCGCCCGCGCAGCTGGGGTCGAAACCGCGCCAGCCGGCACCCGGCAGATACACCTCGGCCCAGGCGTGCAGGTCGTAGCGCTTCGGTTTCGGTTGCACCAGGTGGTAGCCGCTCACGAAGCGTGCCGGCAGACCGACGCAGCGGCAGGCCTCCACCATCAGCATGGCCAGGTCGCGGCAGGAGCCCACCCGCTCCTTGAGGGTCCGCCCGGCCGGCCAGGCCGGCCCCACGTGCCGCTCGGTGTACTTCACCCGGTCCTGGATGATCTCCACCAGCTGCTGCAGGAACATCAGCGCCCGCTGGTCGCTGCCCATCAGCGCGTCCTGGGCCAGATCCACGGCCGACGGGTCGTGCTGGCCGTTCGGCAGCCAGCCTTCTAGCGAGCCCATCAGGTCGCCGTTGAGGTGACCCACCGGGTAAGGCAGGTGGGGTTCATTCTCCTCCAGGCACACCTGCAGCAGGGGTGCGGTTTCAGTCTGCACCTCACTGGTGGCCCGCACCAGGAACGTGTCGGTGCTGCCCTGGAAGCGGGCCCGCAGGATCTCGTCGCCGCTGGCGGCGAGCAGGGGATAGAGCCGGGTGGGCTCNGGGCTGATCTCGAGGCGGAAGTCGATCAAGCGCTGGAAGCCGTGGCCGCGTGGCTTGAGTCCGAAGCGGTGCGGGCCGAGCAGCACCGCTTCGTCGTAGCGGTACTCGAAGCTGTGGATTACGCGGGCACGCATGCGGACTGGGCGATGAAGTAGCGCTCCTCGATCAGGTCATGCAGGCGATTGAGGTCGCTCTGCAGGCTGTCGATCGCCTCGTGCAGGCCCCCGGCGATGAGTGCATCGATGCTGGTGTAGCTCCAGCGCGCCAGGGTGAGGCCGGTGAGGCATTCGAGGGCATCNNGGGCGCCCGGCAGCGCCTTACCGCTCACGATCTTCAGGGTCTCGTGGATGCGCTCCAGGCAGTAGCGCACCGAGCGGGGGAAGAGCGGATCGAGCAGCAGGAAGGAGGCCACCGCCCGCGGCTCGATCATCTGCTGGCGCGACTGGCGGAACATCTGGTANGCGCCGGCACTGCGCAGCAGCGAGATCCACTGCAGCTCGTCGAGCACGCCGCCCACCTCGTCGGGCGAGGGCAGCAGCAGGAAGTACTTCACATCGAGGATGCGGGTGGTCTTGTCGGCCCGCTCCAGCAGCCGCCCCAGCCGGCTGAACTGCCAGGAGAGATCGCGGCTGAGGGTCGCGTCGGTGATGCCGTAGAAGAGCTGGCAGTCGCGCCGGATCGAACGCAGCTGTTCCTGCGGCGGTTGCTGCCAGAAGCTGCCGTTGTTGTCGCGCAGGGTCCAGTAGAGATCGTTGATCTGCTCCCACATCTCGGTGGTGATCACATCGCGGATCTGACGGGTGTTCTCCCGCGCGATGGCGACGCAGTTGACGATGCTGCTGGGGTTGTCTGCGGCACGCACCAGGAACTCCACCACATCCTGCGGGCGCCCGAGCGGGTAGAGCCGATCGAAGAGGTCGCGGTCGCCGCTGGCATCGATCAGCGGCAGCCAGGGCTCGGCGCTGCCCGGCGGGCAGTCGAGCGCCATCGCTTCGCTCACCTCCACGAAGCGCGAGATGTTCTCGGCCCGCTCCACGTAGCGGTTGATCCAGTAGAGCGAATCGGCAACGCGGCTCAGCATGACGCCGGCTCCGGCATGTCCTTCACGATCCAGGTGTCCTTGCAGCCGCCGCCCTGGGAGGAATTCACCACCAGGGAACCGCGTCGCAGCGCCACCCGGGTCAGCCCACCCGGGCTCACCCAGGCCCCCTTGCCGCGCAGCACGTAGGGGCGCAGATCCACATGGCACGGGAACAGCTCGCCCTCGCTCAGGGAGGGAACGGTGGAGAGCTCCAGGGTGGGCTGGGCGATGTAGTTGCGTGGATCGGCCTTGATCCGCTCCGCGAAGTCGGCGATCTCCTCCCGGCTGGCGTGGGGGCCGATCAGCATCCCGTAGCCCCGGCCTCGGCCACCGCCTTCACCACCAGCTCATCGAGGTGAGCCAGCACATGGGTGCGGTCGTCCTCGCGGGAGCAGAGGTAGGTGGGCACGTTGGCGATGATCGGCTCCTCGCTGAGGTAGTAGCGGATCATCTCCGGCACGTAGGCGTAGATCAGCTTGTCGTCGGCCACGCCGGTGNCGGGAGCATTGGCGATCGCCACCCGGCCGGCCCGGTACGCCTGCATCAGCCCGCGCACCCCCAGCAGCGAGTCGCTGCGGAACACGTCGGGATCGAGGAAGTCGTCGTCGATGCGGCGGTAGATCACATCCACGGGCTCGAGCCCGCGGGTGCTGCGCATCCAGATCCGCTCGTCGTGGCAGACCAGATCGCGGCCCTCCACAAGCTGGATGCCCATCTGCTGGGCCAGATAGCTGTGCTCGAAGTAGGCGCTGTTGAACACCCCCGGGGTGAGCAGCACCACGGTGGGCGTCTCGGTCCAGGGAGCTAGCTCCCTGAGGGTCTGCAGCAGGTGGGAGGGGTAGTCGTCGATCGGCTGCACGGTGCGCCCCGCGAACAGGCTGGGGAACATCCGCTTCATCACCCGGCGGTTCTCCAGGAAGTAGGCCACGCCGGAGGGGCAGCGCAGGTTGTCCTCCAGCACCCGCCAGGTGCCCTGGCCATCGCGGATCAGGTCGAGGCCGGAGATGTGACACCAGCGGCCCAGCGGCGGCTCGAATCCCTGCAGCTGCGGCCGCCAGCCCTGGGAGCTCTCCACATCCTCCCGGGGTATCACGCCATCCCGCAGGATCAGCTGGCGGCCGTACACGTCGGCCAGGAACCGGTCGATCGCCTCGAGCCGCTGGATCAGACCGCGTTCCAGCTGCTGCCAGTCGTCGGCGCTGATCAGCCGGGGCAGGGGATCGAAGGGCAGGATCCGCTCGCCGGCGTCACTGTCGGAGCCGTTGAGCCGGAAGGTGGCCCCCAGGCGCTTGAGCAGCATGCCGGCCGTGGCATGGTTGCGGTTGAGGGCTTCGAGCCCCAGCTGGCCCAGGGAGGAGAGCAGCGGCACCAGGGCGCTGCGGGGCTGGTCGGCGGCGCTGAAGTATTCGTCGTAGCCCTTTCCGGGCCGGTAGTCGGTGAACATCGCCCTGCCTGCTCTGGCTTGATCATGCAGAGCCGCCCTGCCCCATCCGGTTGCCGTTGCTACGAGTCTGCCGGCTGGTGACCCGCCTGGCCCGACCCCGGCTCAGAGCAGGAAGTAGCGCTGCGCCATCGGCAGCACCTCGGCCGGCTCGCAGGTGAGCAGCTCGCCGTCGGCGAACACCTCGTAGGTCTGGGGATCCACCTCCACCTTCGGCAGGGCGGTGTTGTTCTTCATCGCCGCCTTGGAGATGCCGCCGCGGGTGTTCTGCACCGGCACGCAGGAGCGCTGCAGGCCCAGCCGGCGCGGCAGGTCGGCGTCGAGGGCCGCCTGGCTCACGAAGGTGAGGCAGCTGGGGGCCAGGGCCTTGCCGAAGGCGGCGAACATCGGCCGGCCGTGCACCGGACCCGGGGTGGGGATCGAGGCGTTGGCGTCGCCCATCTGGGCCCACACGATCGAGCCGCCCTTGAGCACCAGCTCCGGCTTGACGCCGAAGAAGCCAGGCTTCCACAGCACCAGATCGGCCAGCTTGCCCACCTCCACCGAGCCCACCTGGTGGTCGATGCCATGGGCGATGGCCGGGTTGATCGTGGTCTTGGCGATGTAGCGCTTGAGTCGGGTGTTGTCGTTGCGGCCGCCTTTGGCGGCGTCCTCCGGCAGGGCACCGCGCTGCAGCTTCATCTTGTGGGCGGTCTGGAAGGTGCGGGTGATCACCTCGCCCACCCGGCCCATGGCCTGCGAATCGCTGGCGATGATCGCGAAGGCGCCGAGGTCGTGGAGGATGTCCTCGGCGGCGATCGTTTCGCGGCGGATGCGCGATTCGGCGAAGGCCACGTCCTCGGGGATGCGGGGGTCGAGGTGGTGGCACACCATCAGCATGTCGAGGTGCTCCTCGAGCGTGTTGCGGGTGTAGGGGCGGGTGGGGTTGGTGCTGCTGGGCAGCACGTTGGCCTCGCCGCAGATGCGGATGATGTCCGGCGCGTGGCCGCCGCCGGNNCCCCCTCGGTGTGGAAGGTGTGGATGGTGCGGCCGCCGATGGCGCGGATCGTGTCCTCCACGAAGCCGGCCTCGTTGAGGGTGTCGGTGTGGATGCAGACCTGCACGTCGAAGCGGTCGGCCACCGTGAGGCAGCAGTCGATCGCCGCCGGGGTGGTGCCCCAGTCTTCGTGGAGCTTGAGGGCGCAGGCGCCGGCGCGGATCTGCTCCTCGATCGCCTCGGGGGTGCTGGCGTTGCCCTTGCCGAAGAAGCCCAGGTTCACCGGCAGGCCTTCGGCGGCCTGCAGCATGCGGGCCAGGTGGAANGCGCCCGGGGTGCAGGTGGTGGCGTTGGTGCCGGTGGCCGGGCCGGTGCCGCCGCCCATCAGGGTGGTGACGCCGGAGGCCAGGGCCGTTTCGATCTGCTGGGGGCAGATGAAGTGGATGTGGGTGTCGATCGAGCCGGCGGTGAGGATGTGCCCTTCGCCGGCGATCGCCTCGGTGNCNGGGCCCACGATGATGTCCACGCCCGCCTGGGTGTCGGGGTTGCCCGCCTTGCCGATCGCCACGATGCGGCCGTCGCGCAGGCCGATGTCGGCCTTCACGATCCCCCACCAGTCGAGGATCANGGCGTTGGTGATCACCGTGTCCACGGCGCCATCGGCGCGGGTGGTCTGGGCCTGCCCCATGCCGTCGCGGATCACCTTGCCGCCGCCGAACTTCACCTCGTCGCCGTAGACGGTGAAATCCTTCTCCACCTCCAGGATCAGCTCGGTGTCGGCCAGCCGCAGCCGGTCGCCGGTGGTGGGGCCGTAGGTCTCGGCGTAGGCGCGGCGGGAGATGCGGTAGGGCATGGAGAGTCAGTCGAGGGGGCCGTTCACCAGCCCGTTGAAGCCGAACACGCGGCGCACGCCGGCGAAGGGCACCAGCTGCACCTCACNGCTGTCGCCTGGTTCGAAACGGATGGCGGTGCCGGCGGGGATGTCGAGCCGCTGGCCGCGGGCGGCGTCGCGGTCGAACTGCAGCGCCTCGTTGGCTTCGAAGAAGTGGTAGTGGGAGCCCACCTGCACCGGCCGGTCGCCGCGGTTGGCCACGCTGATCGTGGTGACGGGCCGGCCGGCGNTGAGGGTNGATCTCGCCGGGTTCCGGGATCAGTTCGCCGGGGATCANGGGGGACATGGGCTGCGGCGCGGAACGATGGGTGGGGGCGGGATCAGCGGATCGGATCGTGCANGGTCACCAGCTTGGTGCCGTCNGGGAACACCGCCTCGATCTGCACCTCGTGGATCAGCTCCGGCACTCCCTCCATCACCTGCTCGCGGCTCAGCCAGGTGGTGCCCTCCTGCATCAGCTCGGCCACGCTCCTGCCATCCCGGGCGNCCTCAAGCACCTGGAAGCTCAGCCAGGCCACCGCTTCCGGGTGGTTGAGCCGGAGGCCGCGGTTCAGCCGGCGCTCGGCCAGCAGCGCCGCGGTNNCNACGATCAGCAGCTTGTCCNTTTCCTNGGGGGTGAGGTGCANTNGCGCCAACTCTGGCAGGGCTNGGGGCGATCGCCCGTTCATCACGAACCGGTGGCGTGTGGGCCGCTGAAGGGCTGTTCCTGGAAGGGCCACACCCGCGGCAGCTGCGGCGGTGGCAGGCCCCGCAGTGCACGGNTGTGGCGCCAGATGCGACTGAACCAGAAGCGGGCCGCCTGGCTGGAGGGGCCGCGGTAGCGGGCCACCAGGCCCTGCTCCAGCGCGCCGCAGGCCATCTCGCCCTCCAGACAGGCGCGGTCGGCACGGCAGTCCGCCAGCAGCTGCTCCAGCTCGCCGGTGTCCAGAGGTTGCGGTGCCGCCCACACCAGCGTGCCGAACACGGCCATCCCCGCCATGCCGTGCTCCTGCGTCAGGCCGCTCGCATCGAGCGCCAGCCGGTCCACCAGCTCCCAGCGCGGCCCGGTCGGGGTGTGGCGGCGGATGCCGAGGCTGGAGCGCCAGCACCCCTGGCCCAGCTGCTCACCGGCGGCGGTGCGACCCAGCCGCACCACCTCGGCGGCCAGGAAGCTGGCTCCGGCGGCCAGCTCCACCGTGAGCCGCTGCTCGAACAAGCCATCGGCATAGAGCACCAGCTCCTGGGGCAGCCACTCCAGATCGCTGCCGGCCGCCAGGTCGAAGCGGAGTTCCTGCACGGCCCAGCGCCCCGCCGGCTGCAGCCGCGAGCGCCCCACCGAGCCGTAGACCTTCTGGGCAGCCACGCTGGTGAGCAGGGCGTGGCTGCCCGGCTCCAGCTCGGCCGCGATCCGCAGCCGGTCACCCCCCACCAGACCACCGGCGGTGTGCAGCAGGGGCAGTTCGCAGTGGCCGCTGGCCTGCTGGAAGGCCCGTTGCAGCTTCAGCGGCGCCGTGGCGCTGCCCTGGTGGCTGGTGCGGTCGCCGCGGCGCAGGAAGCGCAGCCTCGCCTCGGCCTGCCAGGGGCTGGCGAGCGGCATTGGGGCGGCCTGGGTCATGGCGGCATGCTCCGCTGGCTCAGTCCGAAATCCGGTAGCAAGAGCTACACACCGATCCCGCGCCGCTGGCGAGGGTGCCGCCATGCCCGCCGATCGCCCCGCTCCGGCCCCGCTGCT
>NZ_LFEK01000042.1 GCF_001039265.1 Synechococcus sp. GFB01
CCCCCCAGGCCCGCCATTGCCGGCGCTATTGGCTGCAGCTGGCCGCCGCCACCGGCCTGCCGCTGGCCTGGGTGAATGAGCACAGCAGCAGCTGGGCGGCGGCCGAGCGCCACGGGCTGCACGGTGACCGCTCCGGCAGCCTGGACAGCGCGGCCGCTGCGCTGCTTCTCGAGCAGTGGCTGCTGGAGGGGCCCGAACCGGTGGTCGCGGCGGCCATCGACGGCTGCCAGCCGGCCGGCTGTGATCCATCCTGAAGGCATTCGAACAGCAGCGATGCCCTCCTCCGGTTCCTCTCCGACGGATCCAGCCGACACCTCCAACGATGTGCCCACCGTGGTGGTGCGCGACGGGCAGGGCCGCCAGCTGCTGTGTTTCCTCGAGCAGCTGATCCCCCTCGACGGCCGCGATTACGCCCTGCTCACGCCGGTTGACACGCCTGTCTGTCTGGTGCGGATCGCCCAGGACGAGGCCGAGGAGGATGAGGTGATCGAGGAGCTCGATGGCGCCGAGCAGATCCTCTCGGTGGCCGAGGTGGTGCTCCAGGAGCACGATCTGACCCTGGTGCGCTCGGCGGTCACCCTCACCGTGAGCGGGGAGCTCGAGGAGCCCGACCCCGAGGAGCTCGACGAGGAGCTGGAGGGAGAGGACGACGACGACAGCGACCTCTACGAGATGCTGATCCAGTTCCGGGCCGAGGGACAGGAGTACGGGCTGTACATCCCGCTCGACCCCTTCTTCGTGGTGGCCCGCATGGAGGGCTCGGAGGCCAGGCTGGTGGAAGGCGAGGAGTTCGAGCGGGTGCAGCCGCGCATCGAGGCCGAATTGGAGGAGCGGGAGGCAGCCGGCTGATGCTGCGGGAGCTGCTCAGGCCCGACTGGCTGCTGGACCGCACCCTGGCGGAGCTGCCGCTGCAGGATCTGCTCGATCAGGACATCCGGGCCCTGGTGCTCGACGTGGACCGCACGCTGCTTCCCCGCCGCCAGGCGGAGCTGCCGCAGAGCGCCCTGCTCTGGCTGCGGGCGGCCCGGTCCCGGATGCCGATCCACCTGCTCAGCAACAATCCGTCCCGCCAGCGCATCGGCGCCGTGGCCAGGCAGCTGCAGCTGCCCTTCACCACCTCCGCCGGCAAACCGCGGCGGGCGGCCCTGCGACGGGTGCTCGGCCAGCTGGCGATGGAGCCCCAGCAGGTGGCCCTGATCGGCGATCGCCTGTTCACCGATGTGATCGCAGGGAATCGACTGGGGCTGTTCACCGTGCTGGTGAAACCGATCGATCCCCAGGGTCGACCCTGCCAGCGCGACCGTCTCCAGAAGCTGGAACTGCGCCTGGCCCACTGGCTGGGAGCCAGCCTGGGCTGATGGCGCAACCGCAACGGCCCACACGTCGCGTGGTGAAGGTGGGCACCAGCCTGCTGCGCGGCAGCCCGGAGCGGCCGACTGCCGCGGTGGTGGCCGACCTTGCCGCCAGCCTCAACCGTGCCTGTCGCGGCGGCGACGCCATCGCCCTGGTCACCAGCGGCGCGGTGGGGCTGGGCTGCTCGGCGCTGCAGATGGCCGCCAGGCCCAGTGAGGTCGTGGCCCTGCAGGCGGCCGCCGCCGTGGGCCAGGGCCGCCTGATGGCCCTCTACCAGGACGCCTTCGCCGTGCGCGGCCTGGCGGTGGCCCAGGTGCTCCTCACCCGCGGCGATCTGGCCTCCCGCCGCCGCTACCAGAACGCCTGCCGCACCCTCGAGCAACTGTTGGCCTGGGGAGTGGTGCCGATCGTGAACGAGAACGACACCCTGGCCACCGATGAGCTGCGCTTCGGCGACAACGACACGCTCTCGGCCCTGGTGGCCGTGGCGATCGGCGCCGATGAATTGATCCTGCTCACCGATGTGGATCGCCTCTATTCCGGTGANCCCCGCACCGACAGCCAGGCCCATCCGATCGAGGAGGTGCGGGATCTCGGCGAACTGGAGCGCCTCAGCGGCGTGGCCGGCGGCGGGGGGCGCTGGGGCACCGGCGGCATGACCACCAAGCTCACGGCGGCGCGCATCGCCACCTCCAGCGGCATCCGCGTGCTCCTGGCCGATGGCCGCAACCCGGCGGTGCTCGACGGACTGCTGCGAGGTGAACGGCTCGGGANCCTGNTTCAGCCCTCGGCCACCCCGCTCCCCGATCGCAAGCGCTGGCTCGCCCATGCCCTGCTGCCCAAGGGCACGGTGCAGGTGGATCAAGGCGCCGAACGGGCCCTGCTGCACCAGGGTGCCTCGCTGCTGGCGGTGGGAGTGGTGGCGGTTCAGGGCAGCTTCGGCCCGCGAGAGGCGGTGCGTCTGGTGAGTGGCGAAGGACGCGAGCTGGGCCGGGGGATCAGTGCCGTGGGGAGCGACGAGCTGCGCCGCCTGATCGGGCGGGAGGGCGTGGAGGTCGTGCACCGCGACGAGCTGGCCATCACCGCTGGCTGATCGCCGGAAGCGCGCACCTACCATCCGTCCAGACGGACTGAATCGATGCGCCTCAGCCAGCTAGTCAGACAGCTGAGCCAGGTGACCGAGGCAACCCCATTCGATCTGGCCGACGATCCCACGATCCTCGGGGCTGAGTCTCTGGATCGTGCAGTGGAAGGGCAGCTCTGCTTCCTGGAGGAGGGGAACGCTCTCGCCAGGCTGCTGCCATCGAGCCGCGCGAGTGCGGTGCTGATCCCCGCGACGGGCGAGGAATCCGCTCTGCTGCGCCAGCAGGCCACCGACCGCGGCATGGCCTGGGTCGGGCTGCCGGATCCACGCCTGGGTTTTGCCGAAGCCCTGGATCTGCTCTATCCGCGTCCGACCGCACCGGCCGGCATCCACCCAACCGCCACGATCAGCCCGGACACCCCGATCGGGGAGGGGACCCACATCGGAGCCAACGTGGTGATCGGCAGCAACTGCAGGATCGGTGCTCGATGCGTCCTGCATCCGGGCGTGGTCGTGCTGGAGAACGTCACGATCGGGAATGACTGCGAAATCCACGCCAATGCGGTTCTGCACCCAGGCTGTCAGCTGGGTCAGCGCTGCGTGATTCATTCCACGGCAGTGATCGGCTCCGAGGGATTCGGATTTGTGCCCACCGCCGCTGGCTGGAGNAAAATGCCGCAGATCGGTGTTGTGGTGCTGGAAGATGATGTGGAGGTGGGCTGCGGCTCGACCATTGATCGACCCTGTGTGGGTGAAACGCGGATCGGCGCCGGAAGCAAGCTCGATAATCTCGTCCACGTGGGCCACGATGTGACCGTCGGCCGCCACTGCGCGATGGCGGCGCAGGTGGGCGTGGCGGGCGGCTCGCGGATCGGCNGACCATGTGATTCTTGCCGGCCAGGTCGGCGTGGCCAATCGAACCGTGATCGGGGACCGTGTCACCGCCACGTCCAAATCCGGGCTGCACGGCAGAATCGCAGCTGGTCTTGTGGTGAGTGGCTATCCCGCCATCCCCCATCGACTCTGGCTGCGTTGCGTCACGGCATTCAGCCGGCTTCCCGATCTCGTGAAGGCGGCCCGGCTGTAAAGCCGCCCGGCCATGCGGCACGGAGCCAGGCCGTGCACTGCAGGCCGGAACCTAGATTCGTCTCCAATCGGGTTCTGGGTCCATGCGGTTCAGTGAGTTGATTGCGACCCTGCCATCCATCGCTCACGACGCTTCAATGGATCTCGCTGGAGATCCCTGGATTGAATCGGCGGCGCCCATGCATGAAGCGGGGCAGGGTCAGATTTGCTTCTACGAAGCTGGATCCTGCGACAGGATTCTCAGCGGCACCTCTCCATCCGCCGTGATTCTGCCGCTCGGCAACGCCCACCTGAAATCATCGGCAACCACCCTTGGGATCGCCTGGATCGAGAGTGAGTATCCGAAGCTGAGCTTCGCTGAGCTTCTCGATGTTCTGCATCCTGAAGAANCCATCGAACCCGGTATTGACAGCTCAGCGCAGATCCATCCCACTGCTGTTCTGGGAGCGGATGTCTGGATCGGAGCTCTGGCGGTGATCGGGGCTCACTGCAGGATCGGTGATCGCTGCCGCATCCATGCGGGCGCCATTCTCCAGCATCATGTTTCGATCGCTTCGGATTGCGAGATTCATTCCGGCGTGGTTTTGCATCGCCGCACCGCGATCGGCCCGCACTGCGTGATTCAGGCCAATGNCGTGGTGGGTGCGGAGGGATTCGGATTTGTTCGCACACCGAACGGCCTGCGAAAGATGCCTCAGACAGGGCGCGTTGTGCTCGAAGATCATGTCGAGCTCGGTTGCAACACCTGCGTTGACAGACCGGCGATGGGAGAAACGAGGATCGGTCGTGGCACGAAAATCGATAATCTCGTGCAGATCGGCCATGGCGTTCAGATCGGCTGCGACTGCGCTCTTGCATCCCAGGTCGGCATCGCCGGCGCGGCTCAGCTCGGCAACAACGTGATCCTGGGCGGCCAGGTGGGGGTTGCCGACAAGATCAGCCTCGGCGACGGTGTCGTCGCCTATGCCAAGGCCGCCATCCCCGGCAATGTGCCTTCAGGCGAAGTCGTCTGTGGCGTTCCGGCGATTCCCGCCAGGCAGTTCGTGCGCAGCGCGGCCGTCTTCAAATCTCTCCCCGAGATGGCGCGCTCGTTGCGAAAGCTGGAGAAACAGCTCGCCGAGGAGCCGGACGNCTACAACCCCTGAGCAGACGACCGGATCGCCGCTCGAAGCGGCGTTTCGCCCCGAACTACCCTCGGCAGGCTCAGCGCTCGTCTCACCGCCAGCCCGCGCATGGAAGGCCCGCAATCCCCGCAGTACCGGATCACGCTGCTCTCCGGCGATGGCATCGGTCCTGAGATCACGGCCGTGGCCAGGCTGCTGCTGGAAGCGGTGGGCCGGCGCCATGGCTTCGGCCTCAGCTTCGACGAGCAGCCGATCGGCGGTGCCGCCATCGAGGCCACGGGCGAACCGCTTCCGGCCAGCACCCTGGACGCCTGCAAGGCGGCCGATGCGGTGCTGCTGGCGGCGATCGGATCGCCTCAATACGACACGCTGCCCCGCGACAAACGGCCGGAAACCGGCCTGCTGGGCCTGCGGGCCGGAATGGAGCTGTTCGCCAATCTCAGGCCGGTGAGGATCATGCCGGCCCTGATCGACGCCTCCACGCTCAAGCGGGAGGTGATCGAGGGGGTGGACCTGCTGGTGGTGCGCGAACTCACCGGTGGGGTCTACTTCGGCACCCCCAAGGGCCGCGTGGAGGCCGACGGCCGGACCCGGGCGTTCAACACGATGGCCTACAGCGATCACGAGATCGACCGCATCGCCAGGGTGGGCTTCGAGCTGGCGCATCAGCGCCGGGGGAGGCTCTGCAGCGTGGACAAGGCCAACGTGCTCGATGTGAGTCAGCTCTGGCGGGAGCGCGTCGAGGCGATCCACCTGGCCTCCTTCAGCGACGTGGCCCTCAGCCACATGTATGTCGACAATGCGGCCATGCAGCTGGTGCGGGATCCGCGCCAGTTCGACGTGATGCTGACCAGCAACCTGTTCGGCGACATCCTCAGCGACGAGGCCGCCATGCTGAGCGGCTCGATCGGCATGCTGCCCTCGGCCTCCCTGGGTGAGCAAGGCCCGGGGCTGTTCGAGCCGATCCATGGCTCCGCCCCCGACATCGCAGGCCAGGACAAGGCCAATCCGATGGCGATGGTGCTCAGCGCCGCCATGCTGCTGCGCATCGGCCTGAAGCAGGAGGCTGCCGCTGCCGATCTGGAGCGGGCGGTGGAACGGGTGCTGGCGGCCGGCTACCGCACCGGCGATCTGATGGCCCCTGGCTGCACGCTGCTGGGTTGCATGGCGATGGGCGACCGGCTGCTGGCAGCCGTGGAGAGCTGAGGGCCCCACCGGTAAAGGTCCACNGCAGCCAGCCGGCCCCCGGACCGGCGACCTGCCAAACTCAGCACCGTTTTCTCCCCTGCGCCGATGTCGAAGCGTCACCCGGTCGTTGCCGTCACCGGTTCCTCCGGCGCAGGAACCAGCACCGTCAAGCGCGCCTTCGAATACATCTTCACCCGTGAAGGCATCAAGCCTGCGGTGGTGGAGGGCGACAGCTACCACCGCTACGAGCGCGGGCCGATGAAGGAGGCCATGGCCGCAGCTGTGGCCAGAGGTGAGAACTTCTCCCACTTCGGCCCCGAAGCCAACCTCTTCGACAAGCTGGAGCAGCTGTTCCGGACCTACGGCGAGACCGGAACCGGTGAGAAGCGCTACTACCTCCACTCGGTGGAGGAGGCCGCCGACCACAACGCCCGACTGGGCACCAGCCTCGAGCCCGGCCAGTTCACCCCCTGGGAGCCGATCCCCACCGGCACCGATCTGCTCTTCTACGAGGGTCTGCACGGCGGCGTGAAGGGTGATGGCTATGACGTGGCCAGCCTCGTGGACCTGTTGATCGGCGTGGTGCCGATCACCAACCTCGAGTGGATTCAGAAGATCGCCCGCGACAACGCCGAGCGCGGCTATTCCGCCGAGGCCACCGTGGACACCATCCTGCGGCGCATGCCCGACTACATCAACACATCTGCCCGCAGTTCAGCCAGACCGACATCAACTTCCAGCGGGTGCCCACGGTGGACACCTCCAATCCCTTCATGATCCGGAACATCCCGACGCCGGATGAAAGCTTCGTGATCATCCACTTCCGCAAGGGGGCCCGCGAGAAGTGGGGGATCGACTTCCCCTACCTGCTCGACATGATCCACGATTCGTTCATGTCCAGCCCCACCTCGATCGTGGTGAACGGCGGCAAGATGGGTTTCGCGATGGAACTGATCCTGACCCCGATCATCCACCGCATGATCGAAGACAAGAAGAAACTGGGCTGATTGCAGCCACTGNCCCTACTCTGGGGACGCGATCGGATCAGGTGAAGCCATTTCCTTCGCCTCTCAGGCCCCACCCAGCACCGCGTCACCGGGCCCGGCCACACCGTCGTTCCGGATCGACNGCGCGGTGGGTTCTCCATCTCCGCTGCGCTTCGATCGGATCAACAGCCAGGTGGTCCTGCGACGTGCCCGGAACGTGCTGACCGCCTATCTGGAGCAGTGTCCCGGGGGTGCGGAGNNCTGCGGGGTGGTGCTCAGCGGCGCCGCCGGAGGACGCGTTGTCTTCGAGACACCGGTGCTGTTGCCCGAGGAGCAGTTCGTGCCCCTGGAGATGGTGCATGGCCGCCTCAGCCGGCAGCGGCCGGCACGTCTGCGCATGCCGCGTCTGCGATGACCGACGCGCTTCTGCTGCCGGCTGCCCTGCTGGGTGCCTGCGTGGGCAGCTTCATCAATGTGGTGGCCTGGCGTCTGCCACGGGAGGAGTCGCTGGTGATGCCGCCCAGCCATTGCACCCGCTGCGGCAGCCCGGTGCGCTGGTTCGACAACATCCCGGTGCTGGCCTGGCTTTGGCTGAGGGGTCGCTGCCGTGACTGCCAGGCCCCGATCGCGATCCGCTACCCCCTGGTGGAACTGCTCACCGCCGGCCTGTGGGTGGCCATGCTGCTGGCCAGGCCGGGAGGCCTCGGAGCCGAGCCAGCCCCTTGGCTGCTGATCCCGGCGGGCTGGATGCTGGTCAGCTGGCTGATGCCGCTGGTGCTCATCGATCTCGACCGCCTCTGGCTGCCGGAACCTCTCTGCCGCTTCGGCCTGCTCCTCGGGCTGCTGGTCACCGCGGTGATCGGTTTCCAGCAGGACGCCGAGCTCGGCCGGCATGTGCTGCTGCACCATCTGCTCGCGGCCGTCGCCGGCCTGCTGGGCTTCGAGGCCACCAGTGCCCTTGCCGCCCGACTGATCGGCAAACCCGCCCTGGGGCTGGGAGACGCCAAACTCGCAGCCCTGCTCGGTGCCTGGCTGGGCCTCGGCGGGCTGGGTGCCACCGTGATCCTGGCCGTGTTCGGCGGCGCCGTGGTGGGCGGTCTCGGCCGCCTCACCGGTCGGCTCGGCCGCCATCAGCCCTTCCCCTTCGGTCCCTTTCTGGCAGCGGGCGGCGTGGTGGTGTGGTGCACAGGGCCCGCGCCTGGCTGGCGTTGCTGCTGCCGGCGGGCTGAGGCCGGCACGGCTGCGCCGGTGGCGGGGTCTTTAATGGAACCGGTTCACTGCCGGTGACGATGTCGCTGTTCGACTGGTTTGCCGATCGCCGCAAGATGGCACCCCCGGTGCGCGGCGTCCAGGAGACCGAGGAGACCGATGGTCTCTGGAGCAAATGCCCCGACTGCGGTCTGGTGGTGTACCGCAAGGATCTGATCGCCAACGCCAGCGTGTGCAAGGGCTGCGGCTACCACCACCGCATCGACAGCGAGGAGCGGATCCGGCAGATCGCCGATCCCGGCAGCTTCGAGCCGCTTGATCAGGATCTCGCCCCCACCGACCCCCTGGCCTTCAAGGACCGGCGCAGCTACGCCGACCGCATCCGTGACTCCCAGCAGTCGACGGGACTCAAGGACGCCGTGGTCACGGGTCTGTGCCGCACCAGCGGTCTGCCGCTGGCCCTGGGCGTGATGGATTTCCGCTTCATGGGCGGCTCGATGGGGTCGGTGGTGGGTGAAAAGCTCACCCGTCTGATCGAGGAGGCCACGGCGCGCCGCTATCCAGTGCTGATCGTGTGCGCCTCCGGTGGTGCCCGCATGCAGGAAGGCATGCTCTCGCTGATGCAGATGGCCAAGATCTCCGGCGCACTGGAGCGTCACCGGCAGGCCGAACTGCTCTACATGCCGCTGCTCAGCCACCCCACCACCGGCGGGGTGACCGCCAGCTTCGCCATGCTCGGCGACCTGATCCTGGCCGAGCCGAAGGCCCTGATCGGCTTCGCGGGACGGCGCGTGATCGAGCAGACGCTGCGCGAGAAGCTCCCCGACGACTTCCAGACGGCCGAGTATCTGCGCGATCACGGCTTCGTGGACGTGATCGTGGATCGCACCCGGCTGAAGAGCACCCTGGCCAGCCTGCTGAGGCTGCACGGCTGCCGCGAGGCTGTCGCCGCCTGATGCGCCGCCTGATCCCGGCGCTGCTGAGCTGGGCCCTGATCCTGCTGGTGGGGCTCACGCCGCTCGCGCCGCCCGCCCTGGCCGCTTCGGTGGACTGGCGGGAGGTGCCCGCCACCGATGACGGACGGCAGTGGTGGGATGCCGGCAGTCTGCACCTCAGCCCCGGCGGCAACCTCTCCGTGCTCAGCCGCTTCCAGCCGGCCGGCGATGCCGGCAAGCCCCGCTCTCCGGACCTCTACGTGATGGAGGTCGACTGCAGCCAGAAGCTCTACCGCGACAGGTCCGTGAACGGCCTGCCCCGCTTCGGCGCCCAGTGGCAGGCCCCAGCCGGTGACGGTCTGATCGAGTCGGTGATCGAGGCGAGCTGTGCCGCCGGCTCGACGCTGCTCCAGGCTGCCTGACGCCCGGACCCCACCCCGCTGCCGACCATGGCCTCTGTTTCAGCTCCCCTGCGCGTGGCCATCGCCGGCCTCGGTTTCGGGGAGTCGGTGCACCTACCGGCCCTGCGCGCCTGCCCTCACACCACGCCGGTGGCCCTGTGGCATCCCCGCCCCGAGCGGCTGGTGCAGGCCTGCCGCCAGGCGGAGCTGCCCGGCCACAGCGACTTCGACGCCCTGCTCGACAATCCGGATGTGGAGGCCATCGTGATCGCCACGCCACCGGAACCCCGCTTCGAGCTGGCCCGGCGTGCCCTGCTGGCCGGCAAGCCGCTGATGCTCGAAAAACCCGTGGCGCTCTGCGCCGACCAGATCGAGGAGCTGCAGCGTCTGGCCATCCAGCGCGGCCTGGTCGTGGCGGTGGATTTCGAATACCGGGCCGTGCCGCTGTTCCAGCAGCTCAGGGAGCTGGTGGCGAGCGGGGTGCTGGGAGAGCTCGTGCTGGTCAAACTCGACTGGCTGATGGGCAGCCGGGCCGACGCCTCCCGCTCCTGGAGCTGGTACTCCCGGGTTGCGGCCGGCGGTGGCGTGCTCGGCGCCCTCGGAACCCATGCCTTCGACATGCTGCACTGGCTGGTGGGACCGAGCCGGGATGTCTCAGCCCTGCTGAGCACCAGCATTCCGGAGCGCCCCCTGCCGAACGGGGGCGGAGCGATGGCGGCGGTGGATGCCGAGGACATCGCCCTGGTGCAGCTGGAGCTGCAGCAGGGCGATGGGAGGGCCGTACCGGCCCAGGTCAATCTGGCCTCGGTGACCCGGCAGGGCCGGGGCTGCTGGCTGGAGCTCTACGGCCGTGCGGGCACAGCGGTGCTCGGCTCCGACAACCAGAGCGATTACGTGCACGGCTTCGGGTTGTGGCTCTCCCGCGGCGGGGAGCCCCTCAGACCGCTGCAGGCGGAACCCCGGCTCGCCTTCGCGCGCACCTGGGCTGACGGCCGGATCGCACCGGTGGAACGGCTGCATGGCTGGTGGGCTGCCGCCGTGCGGGAGGGCCGACCGATGCTGCCGGGGCTGGCGGAGGCGGTGCTCAGCCAGCGCTGCTGCGATGCGGCCCGGCTCACGGGGGCAGAACGCAAGGCGGCAGGGCGGTGATCCACCCCCGGGATCGSGGGCGCGGAGTATCACTGCAGACCATTCAGGACGGTAACAACCGCTACAGTTCAATCACGTTGACCGACGGGGCTCGCTCCGGAGGCGGAAGTAGGGATCAACCGGGTTCTCCCGTTCCCCGAAGCAACGCGCCATCCACACCCGCCGTTCTGAGCGGGCTCTACACGGAGGCACTTCCATGTCCATCACCACTGCCCGGCAGATGGCCCGTCAGGCCGACGAGGCCCGTCGCGCCGCCAAACAGAACGGCTTCACCGTTCAATCCCTGCGCAAGCAGCAGCTGATCGACTGATCATCCTGGGGCCCTCCCCAGGCGTTGCTTCGGCCCCGCCGGACTCCGGCGGGGCCTTTTTGGCTGACTGGCCGGCCCAGGAGGGCTGCAGGAGCCCGCGGGCACATCCCGTAGACTCGCCCCCATCCTCAACTCCCGCCTCCGCGAGGTTTCCCATGGCGCTCGTTCCGCTTCGGCTGCTGCTCGACCATGCCGCTGAGAACGGCTACGGCATCCCTGCCTTCAACGTGAACAACCTGGAGCAGGTGCAGTCGATCATGGAGGCGGCCCACGAAACCGACTCCCCGGTGATCCTGCAGGCCTCCCGCGGGGCGCGTCAGTACGCCGGCGAGAACTTCCTGCGCCACCTGATCCTGGCCGCCGTCGAGACCTATCCCGACATCCCGGTGGTGATGCACCAGGACCATGGCAACAGCCCCGCCACCTGCTTCGGCGCCATCACCAACGGCTTCACCTCCGTGATGATGGACGGCTCCCTGGANGCTGACGCCAAGACCCCCGCCTCCTACGAGTACAACGTGCGTGTCACCAAGGAAGTGGTGGACGTGGCCCACGCCGTGGGCGTGAGCGTGGAGGGTGAGCTGGGCTGCCTGGGATCCCTGGAGACCGGCATGGGCGAGGCCGAGGACGGCCACGGCTTCGAGGGCAAGCTCGACCACAGCCAGCTGCTCACCGACCCCGGCGAGGCGGCCGACTTCGTGGCCAAGACCAAGGTCGACGCCCTGGCCATCGCCATCGGCACCAGCCACGGCGCCTACAAGTTCACCCGCAAGCCCACCGGTGAGGTGCTGGCCATCAGCCGCATCGCCGAGATCCACAAGGCCATCCCCAACACCCACCTGGTGATGCACGGCTCCTCCTCGGTGCCCCAGGAGTGGCTGGACATGATCAACCAGTACGGCGGTGCCATCCCCGAGACCTACGGCGTGCCCGTGGAGGAGATCCAGGAAGGCATCCGCAACGGCGTGCGCAAGGTGAACATCGACACCGACAACCGCCTCGCCTTCACCGCCGCCGTGCGTGAGGCGGCCGCCAAGGATCCGGCCAACTTCGATCCCCGCCACTTCAACAAGCCCGCCCGGGCCTACATGAAGAAGGTCTGCCTGGATCGCTACCAGCAGTTCTGGTGCGCCGGCAACGCCAGCAAGATCAAGCAGCACGACATCAACTACTACGCCGTCAAGTACGCCAAGGGCGAACTGGACCCCAAGACGGCCGTCGCCGCCTGATCCGCTGCGGGATCATCCCAGCACCGAACGGCAGGGGGCTTCGGCCCCCTTTTTTATTGCCCCCTTCGCTGTGCATCCCTCTAGCTAGGCAGCCCGCTGCTGGAGGGGCAGGAGCGTCTCGGGCGCTGGGGCCGGCAGCGAGCGCCGGGTCTCCAGCAGCGCGTCGATCGAACGGGCCAGGGTGGATTCCATGGCGATGCGGGTGCCGTCACTCACCACCACCCGCGTCAGCGTGGGCAGCCCACCCTGGCGGGCCCGCAGGTAGACCGGCTCCACGTAGAGCAGGGCCTCGCCCACCGGCATCACCAGCAGATTGCCCTGCACCACCTCGGCGCCGGAGCGGTTCCAGAGCCCGAACTGCTGGCTGATCGCGGGGTTCTGGTTGATCAGCGCGGTGATCTGCTCGGGCCCCAGGATCGGCGTCTGGCTGGGGAAGCGCAGCAGCTCGAGCTCGCCGTAGGCGGATCCGTCGCTGCGGGCCGCCAGCCAGGCCACCAGGTTGGGACGGGCCAGGGGGGTGANGGGCTGCAGCAGCAGGAATTCCGGTGAGAGATCCGGGGCCAGCTGACCACTGATGTGATAAGGCTCCATCGACACCAGTTCGGCCCCGTAGATCTCCTTGGGGATCTGCCACACGTCGTCGCCGCTGTAGAACACGGCCGGGTCGGTCACGTGATAACGGAGCAGCTGGGCGGTCTGCAGTTCGAACTGCGGCACCGGATAGCGGATGTGCGCCTGCAGGGCCGCCGGCATGGCCTCCAGGGGCTGGAAGAGCTCGGGGAACAACCGGCGCCAGGCGGTGATGAGAGGATCGCTGGGTTCGGCCACGTACAAGGCCACCCGGCCGTCGTAGGCATCCACCACGGCCTTCACGGAGTTGCGCACGTAGCGCACGTCGGGACGGCCCGGCACCGGGGCGCTGTAGGGATAGGTGCTGCTGATCGTGACGCCGTCCACGATCCAGAACTGGTGCTGGCCGCGCCGGAACGGTCCGGCGTCGTCCCCCAGCCGCACGGACGCCAGATAGGGCTCGGCCTCGAAGGCGACGAACGGCACCAGCCGCCTGGCCCGCTCGCGGACCTCGCGACGCAACAGCAGTCGGGTGTCCGCTGTGAGGGCACCTTCCACCAGCAGCCGCGGCTCCCCCAGATAGAGGGCGGCCGCCAGCCGGGCCGCCGCGTTGCGCAGGGGCACACCGGCCATGCCGCGGTAGTGGGTGTAGACATTCATCTCACCCTCGGGGAAGTTGAATTCCCGCACCCGGGTGGGCGCCAGGGCATAGGGATTCGGCAGGGTGCCGAAGTAGAGGCTGGGGTCACCCACCGGGATTGCCGCCTCCACCTGGTCCCGGCTGATGCCGAGTTCAGGACTGCCGCTGATGCGGCTGTTGGCCCCGAGGTCGCTGATGAAGAACTCCGGCAGGCCGTCGGGGGTGCTGGTGTTCACCGGTGTGACGGTGAAGCCCTGGCCGTGGGTGAACACCAGATGGCGGTTGAGCCAGGTGCGCGCCGCTCTCTGCAAGCCGGAGATGTCCACCTCCCGGGCGGTGATGATCACCTGCTGCTGCTGGGGGGAGCCGTCGCCGGCGGCGATGGCGTAGCGGTCGACCGTGGGCTCCGAGAACCGGTAGAACACGCGCAGCTGCTGCAGCTGGCGGTTGGTGGCCAGCAGCGGTTTGCTGTCCCACAGGCGGATGTTGCGCATCGTCGCCTGGCTGCGCTCCAGGTCCTCCCGACTGAGGCGGGCGCTGGGGTTGACGTTGCGGATGTTGATGCGATCGAGCTGGAAGGCCGCCCGGGTGGCCGCGATCGAGCGCGCCAGGTAGGGGGTCTCGCGCTCCAGCTCGCGCGGGTTCACCACCATCAGCTGCAGAACCGGCAGCAGCAGGGACTCCAGCATCAGAACCAGCAGCAGCACCGCCCCACTGACCAGGACGGTGCGGCTGCGCCAGCCGCGCCGGGGCAGGGGCAGCAGCAGGAGCACTCCGGTGATCAGCGCCAGCACGGCGGCGGCGGTGCGCAGCGGCAGCGAAACATGCACATCGACCCAGCCCGCCCCGGGCACGCTGCCCTGGGTGTTGAGCAGCAGCTGATGACGGCCAAGCCAGAAACCGCCTGCCGCGGCCACGCCCAGAAGTCCGAAGGGTGCGCGCAGGGCCCGCAGCTGCGCCGTGCTGAATCCGGCGAAACGACCGTCGGTGAGCTGGGGAGGACGTGCCATCAACCCCCACAGCGCTGCGCCCAGATGGTGGATCCCCAGACTGAGCGCCAGGGTGAGGCCGAACGTGAGGGCCGGGAAACGGGCCAGGGCGAAACTCACGTCGGCCCCCAGGAGTGGTTCGCGCAGTCCGCTCTGGGGAGCGAACAGAGCCAGGGTCCAGAGCCCCCAGCTCCGGGCCAGCGCCACCGCGGCCGCCAGGCTGGCGAGAGCGGCCAGCGCCCGCGGCGTGCGCAGCGGTTGCCGCAGCAGGGCCAGCAGCAGCACGACCGCCAGCAGCACCCCGGGCTGCCAGGGGAATTCAGCCAGCGCCACCAGTCCATGCAGCCGGTGCTGGTCGAAGGGACTCAGCAGCAGCCGCTGGGCCAGCCGCAGCAGCAGCAGCAGCGGCAGGATCTGTAGCGCCGCCAGCGCCAGCAGCGCCAGCAGATAGGGAAACGGAGCCAGACAAAACCGTGATGGCTCACCGGTTGCCGCCACCGGCCGGCGCCACAGCCACACCAACCAGCGCTGCAAGCCTCCGCCCAGGGCCAGGCCCAGCGCCAGGCCCAGACCCTGCAGCGCCCAGCGGCGACCGAGCACCACCCCCCAGCCGAACTGCTCGAACCACTGCCACTCCACCCAGAGGCGGGCCAGCCACCACAGCCCACCGCCCAGGGCAACGACCACCATGGCGGCCAGCAACGGCCGAGGGAGGCGCTGCAGTTGCCGCCGCATCGGTGGCTCCATCTCCAGGGGACCTTAAGCAGGGCCACCGCGACGGGCAATAGCCGATGTCGCAGATCGGTGTTCTTTCGCGACCCTCTGCGGCGCTGTTAGCCTCCTGGGCGATTGATGGGGTCCCCCGTGACGGCCACCCTCTCCCGCTCCGCCCTCTCCGGACCCACCTTCACCGGCCTGCGCTGCAAGGAGTGTGGTGAGCCCTACGAGGCCGGCGCACGCCACGTCTGTGAAGACGTGTGCTTCGGCCCGCTGGAGGTGGTCTACGACTACGAGGCGATCAGGAGCCGGGTGAGCCGCGCCACCATCGAAGCCGGCCCGGCCTCGATGTGGCGCTACCGCGAATTCCTGCCGATCGAAGGCGACCCGATCGACGTGGGCACGGGCTTCACGCCGCTGCTGAGGGCCGACAACCTGGCCAGGCGCCTCGGCCTGAAGCAGCTCTACATCAAGAACGACGGCGTCAACATGCCGACGCTCTCGTTCAAGGACCGGGTGGTGAGCGTGGCCCTGACCCGCGCCCGCGAGCTGGGCTTCAAGACGGTGAGCTGCGCCTCCACCGGCAACCTGGCCAACTCCACCGCCGCAATCGCCGCCCATGCCGGCCTGGAGTGCTGCGTGTTCATTCCCAGCGATCTGGAGCTGGGCAAGGTGCTCGGCACCCTGATCTACAACCCCACCCTGATGGCGGTGAAGGGCAACTACGACCAGGTGAACCGCCTGTGCTCCGAAGTGGCCAACACCTATGGCTGGGGCTTCGTGAACATCAATCTGCGCCCCTACTACTCCGAAGGCTCGAAGACCCTCGGCTACGAGGTGATCGAGCAGCTGAGCTGGGAGTTGCCAGACCACATCGTGGCGCCCCTGGCCTCGGGCTCCCTGTTCACCAAGATCCGCAAGGGCTTCGACGAGTTCATCAAGTGCGGCCTGGTGGAGGAGAAGGCCGTGCGCTTCAGCGGCGCCCAGGCCGAGGGCTGCAGCCCGATCGCCCAGGCCTTCGCCGAGGGCCGTGACTTCATCACGCCCGTGAAGCCGAACACCATCGCCAAGTCGATCGCCATCGGCAACCCCGCCGACGGCCCCTACGCCATCGACATCGCCAACCGCACCGGCNCGCATGGCAGCCAGATGATCGATTCCAGCATCAAGACCCCGTCTCAACACAGCTCAGCCAAGCGATGAAAGGCTAACATTCTCATGGACATTCGTGCCGCAGAAATCGTCCAAGGTTATCAAGGATCAGATCGCCAATTTTGGCACGGATGCGCAAGTGTCCGAAGTGGGCAGCGTGCTGAGCGTCGGTGACGGCATCGCGCGCATCCACGGCCTCGACAACGTTCAGGCCGGCGACCCAGCCGAACTGCTCGAACCACTGCCACTCCACCCAGAGGCGGGCCAGCCACCACAGCCCACCGCCCAGGGCAACGACCACCATGGCGGCCAGCAACGGCCGAGGGAGGCGCTGCAGTTGCCGCCGCATCGGTGGCTCCATCTCCAGGGGACCTTAAGCAGGGCCACCGCGACGGGCAATAGCCGATGTCGCAGATCGGTGTTCTTTCGCGACCCTCTGCGGCGCTGTTAGCCTCCTGGGCGATTGATGGGGTCCCCCGTGACGGCCACCCTCTCCCGCTCCGCCCTCTCCGGACCCACCTTCACCGGCCTGCGCTGCAAGGAGTGTGGTGAGCCCTACGAGGCCGGCGCACGCCACGTCTGTGAAGACGTGTGCTTCGGCCCGCTGGAGGTGGTCTACGACTACGAGGCGATCAGGAGCCGGGTGAGCCGCGCCACCATCGAAGCCGGCCCGGCCTCGATGTGGCGCTACCGCGAATTCCTGCCGATCGAAGGCGACCCGATCGACGTGGGCACGGGCTTCACGCCGCTGCTGAGGGCCGACAACCTGGCCAGGCGCCTCGGCCTGAAGCAGCTCTACATCAAGAACGACGGCGTCAACATGCCGACGCTCTCGTTCAAGGACCGGGTGGTGAGCGTGGCCCTGACCCGCGCCCGCGAGCTGGGCTTCAAGACGGTGAGCTGCGCCTCCACCGGCAACCTGGCCAACTCCACCGCCGCAATCGCCGCCCATGCCGGCCTGGAGTGCTGCGTGTNCATTCCCAGCGATCTGGAGCTGGGCAAGGTGCTCGGCACCCTGATCTACAACCCCACCCTGATGGCGGTGAAGGGCAACTACGACCAGGTGAACCGCCTGTGCTCCGAAGTGGCCAACACCTATGGCTGGGGCTTCGTGAACATCAATCTGCGCCCCTACTACTCCGAAGGCTCGAAGACCCTCGGCTACGAGGTGATCGAGCAGCTGAGCTGGGAGTTGCCAGACCACATCGTGGCGCCCCTGGCCTCGGGCTCCCTGTTCACCAAGATCCGCAAGGGCTTCGACGAGTTCATCAAGTGCGGCCTGGTGGAGGAGAAGGCCGTGCGCTTCAGCGGCGCCCAGGCCGAGGGCTGCAGCCCGATCGCCCAGGCCTTCGCCGAGGGCCGTGACTTCATCACGCCCGTGAAGCCGAACACCATCGCCAAGTCGATCGCCATCGGCAACCCCGCCGACGGCCCCTACGCCATCGACATCGCCAACCGCACCGGCGGCAGCATCGCCGCGGTGAACGACACCGAGATCGTGGAGGGCATCAAGCTGCTGGCCGAATCCGAGGGCGTGTTCACCGAGACCGCCGGTGGCACCACCATCGCCGTGCTCAAGAAGCTGGTGGAGCAGGGCACGATCAACCCCGAGGAGCGCACCGTGGCCTACATCACCGGCAACGGCCTCAAGACCACCGAAGCCGTGGTGGATGCCATCGGTCAGCCCTACACGATCGAGGCCCAGCTCGACAGCTTCAATGCCGCCTGGCAGCAGGCCCAGGTCGCCCACCGGCACGGCTGATCCCGCGCCCGGTTCGCCAACGTCACCCCATCCGTTCAACATCGCCCCAGCGCAGCACCATGGCCGTTCAGGTTCTGATCCCCACCCCCCTGCAGAAATTCACCAACGACGAGGCGAGCGTGGAGCTCGAGGCCGGCAGCGTCGATGCGCTGATCGCAGCCCTCGACGGCCGCTATCCAGGCCTGAAGGGTCGGCTCTGCGATGAGGCCGGCAAGCTGCGCCGCTTCCTCAACGTCTACGTGAACAGCGAGGACATCCGCTTCCTCGACAACCAGGCCACCCCCCTCAAGGACGGCGACGAGGTGAGCATCGTGCCGGCCGTGGCCGGCGGCTGAAGCGCCCGGGGCTGCCCAGGCCAGAGCGTGGCTGATCGGCGTCACCACACCACGAGTCCGGCCTGTGCCTGCCAGCACCCAATCACCGGCCTGACCTTCATAAGGTCAGCCCCATCATCGTGTGGCTCGAGCCATGACCCGTACTCCAGAAGCCCCAGCCGCGGCCACCAGCAAGGCTCAGCTGTTCGATTACCGGCAGGCCGCCAACCCGATTCGCCACGGTCTGACGGAGCCGATCCCGGAGGGACGCTGGGGACCCGATCTCCATGCCCGCGGGCCGAGCGCGATCCTGCCCCTAGACCTCAGCCGGGAACTGGGCTGCCAGGGACCGGCCACGAGCCCGGCACTGAGTGCCAACTTCGTGCGGATTCTCGCCGGTGAATCGATCAGCGCCGGAGCCAATGCCACCAGTTCTCTCTTCTATGTCTGGAAGGGGGCCGGGAACTGCCGTCAGCCCGCCACGACCCTGAGCAGGGAATTCAGCCAGGACTGGCGCCAGGGAGATCTGTTCGTGCTGCCCGCCGGCAAGGCCGCCGAGCTCGATGCCGCCGAGGAGAGTGTTCTCTACTGGGTGCACGACGGCCCCTGCTCAGCCACCTGGGAGTGAGCGCCGATCGCCCCCGCTTCGAGGCGACCCATTACCCGGGTGAGTGGTTGCGCCGTGAACTGGCGGCCCTGGCGACGGATCCAACCAGTGCCCGCAGCAACCGCCTCAGCCTCCTGCTGGCCAATGCCGATCTGCCGGCCAGCCGCACCGTGACCCACACCCTCTGGGCGATGTATGGCCTCGTTCCGGCCGGCGCCGTGCAACCACCCCACCGGCATCAGTCGGTGGCCTGGATCTGGTGATCGACTGCGCCCCGGGCTGCGCGACCCTCTCAGGCACCGAGCTTAACCCGGGCAGCTTCAGCCCCAGGGGGCGGCGGTCGGTGATGCCGCTTCGCCGAGCTCGTCCTCGGGCAGATCCCAGCCGAGGTCGCGGTGGAATTCCCGGTAGGCG
>NZ_LFEK01000043.1 GCF_001039265.1 Synechococcus sp. GFB01
GGGCGGAGCGGCGGGTCAGCGGAACGCCAGGGCGGCGCGGCGGCGCAGGGGCCGGGCGAACAGCTCGGCAAGATCGGCCGCCTGGTCGATGCCGTGGATCGGGCTGAACACCAGCTCGATCGACCACTTGGTGGCGATGCCCTCGGCCTCGAGCGGATTGGCCAGACCGAGCCCGCAGACCACCAGATCGGGATGGGCGGCGCGCACCCGCTGCAGCTGGTTCTCCACGTGCTGTCCCTCGCTCAGCCGGGTGCCGGCCGGCAGCAGGGCCAGCTCCTCGGCCATCAGCTGCCGATCCAGATAGGGGGTGCCCACCTCCACCAGCTCCATGCCGCATTCGCGGCTCAGAAACCTGGCCAGGGGGATCTCCAGCTGGGAATCGGGCAGCAGGAAGAGACGTTTGCCCGCCAATGTCTCCCGGTGGGGAGCCAAGGCGCGCTGGCCCCGCTCCAGCAGCGGATCGAGCACCTCGGCCACGCGGGCCGGCGCCACGCCGAAGGCGGCGGCCGCCGCCGCCATCCAGGCGCGGCTGCCCTCCACGCCGAAGGGGTAGGGGGCGCGGATCAGCTCGGCGCCGCGATCCACCAGGGCCCGCGCCGTGCCGGAGAGGAAGGGCTGGGCGAGCAGCAGCCTGGTGCCGGGCCCCACGGCCGGCAGCTCGCTGGAGCGCCGCGGCGGCAGGCTCACCACCCGCTCGATGCCCATCCTGCGGAACAGGCCGATCAGGCGGTCTTCCACCGCATCGGCCAGGGTGCCCACGATCAGCAGCTGGCTCTCCTCGCCGCGGGGCATCAGCGGGATCAGGGCCTGCAGGGCGCCGTCCTCACCCTGGGTGAAGGTGGTCTCGATGCCGCTGCCGCTGTAGTTGAGCACCGTCACGCGGCCGGCGTGCTGGCGGTTGAGCCGTTCGGCCGCCTTGGCCAGATCCAGCTTGATCACCTCGCTGGGGCAGCTGCCCACCAGGAAGAGGGTGCGGATCTCGGGGCGGCGCTCCAGCAGCTGGGCCACCAGCCGGTCGAGTTCCTCGTTGGCGTCGGCCAGGCCGGCCAGGTCGCGCTCCCCCAGGAGCGCCGTGCCGAAACGGGGCTCGGCGAAGATCATCACACCGGCGGCGCTCTGGATCAGGTGGGCGCAGGTGCGCGAGCCCACCACCAGGAAGAAGGCGTCGGGCATGCGCCGGTGCAGCCACACGATCGAGGTGAGGCCGCAGAACACCTCGCGCTGGCCGCTCTCGCGCAGCACCTCGCCGGGCAGGGGCGAATCGGCCGGGACCGCCGGTGCGACCGTCAGGGAAGGTGCAACCGTCATGGAACGGCTCCTCAATGCCGACAACCCATCAGGGCTACCTGCGCCGCCGCCGCGCCAGTGGATTGCACCTACAAATGTTTGAACAAGCTGTGCGGAACCAGCCACAGTTCCAGGGCGCTGCGGCGGCGGCAGCCATAACCTGGGCGCCACTGATCCGGATGACCGGGTCCGGATTCCATGGCAGTGCAGCGCCGGCGGCGTCCTCCCTCCACCCGCATCCGCCGGCCCTGGCGGGCGCCGCCGCCCTGGCCGTGCTGGTGAATCTGGGGGCTGCGGGCTACCACCTCACCGAGGGCTGGGACTGGGGTGACTGCTACTGGATGGTGCTGATCACCCTCAGCACGCTCGGCTTCAGCGACGCCAGCACCAAGGTGCTCAGCGGGCCGGGCCGGCTGGTGACCACCCTGCTGCTGCTCGGCGGCCTGGTGGTGGTGCAGATCAGCATCCAGGGGGTGCTGGGCCTCTCCGAATCCGGATACTTCCGGAGGCTGCGCGAACGCCGCTTCCGTCGCTGGCTGAACACCATGCAGAACCATGTGATTCTCTGCGGCTACGGCCGCATCGGCCGCGAAATCGCCGCCCAGGTCACCCGCGAGGGGGTCGAGCTGCTGGTGGTCGACACCGACCCCGGTCGCCGCGAAGCCGCCGAGGAGGACGGGCTGGCGGTGCTGATGGCCGACGCCACCCTCGATGAGACCCTCGTGGAGGCGGGCGTGCACCGCTGTCGCTCCCTGGTGGCAGCCCTGCCCAGCAATGCCGCCAACCTCTATGTGGTGCTCAGCGCCCGGGGCCTGTCACCCCGCTGCCGGCTGATCGCCCGGGCCGACGGCGACGAGGCGACCCGCAAGCTGCGGCTGGCCGGCGCCGACGAGGTGGTGAGCCCCTATGTGAGCGGCGGCCGCATGATGGGCCGCCACGGCCCTGCGCCCCCTGGCCGTGACCTTCATGGATCTGCTCGCCGGCAGCGACTGCGAGGTGGAGGAGTTCCAGCTCAGCGACGATCCGCAGGCCCTCGGCGAGCTCAACGGCGCCAGCCTCGGCGAGCTGCAGCTGGGCCGCCGCACCGGCGCCTGGTGCTGGCGATCCGGCCGCCGGAGACGGCGCGGCGGACGGCCACCCAGTACCGCGGCGCCAGCTACGGGCCCGAGCCCGAGCGACTGATCGCCAATCCCGGCCGGAGGTGCGGTTGGCCCCGGGCCAGATGCTGGTGGTGCTCGGCAGCAAGCAGCAGCTCGAGCAGGTGGTGGAGCTGCTCGGCCCGGCCCTGCAGAGCGTGGATCAGATGGCCGGCTGATGCTCCCGGGTCCGCCGCTGGTGCTGGTGCACGGGCTGTGGGATTCGCCGCGTCAGTTTCGCCATCTCGAGCGGACGCTCGACGGCCGCCGCCAACCGCTGCTGGTGCCCGATCTGCCCCATGGGCTGGGCGGCAGCCCGATCGAGGCCCTGGCCGATCGACTCGGCAGCCGCATCGAGGCGGCCTTCGGGCCCGATGCCCCGATCGACCTGCTGGGCTTCTCGATGGGGGGCGTGATCGCCCGCACCTGGATCCAGCTGCTGGGAGGCCATCGCCGCACCCGCCGCTTCCTCAGCGTGGGCAGCCCCCAGCAGGGCAGCCTCACAGCCCTGCCCTGGCCGAGGCGCCTGCTGGCCGGCATCGCCGACATGAAACCCGGCAGCCCCCTGCTGCAGCGTCTCAACGGCGATCTGCACGCGCTCGAAACGATCGAGTGCAGCAGCTACTACTGCGCCGCCGATCTGATGGTGGTGCCGGGCTGGCGGGCCGTGCTGCCGCGCGGCCGGCGGATCCTGCTGCCGGTGCTCACCCACCGGCAGCTGATCAGGCACCCCATGGCCCTCGAGCTCCTGGTCGCCGACCTGCTGAAGCCCTGAGCGCTCAGGCGGCTGGCGCGGCGGCCAGGGCACTGGCGAGTCGCTCGGCGCTGCGCAGCGCCCCTTCGATCCGGCCGAAGCCGGGCCCGGCCACGTAGTCGCCACAGAATCCCACCCCGCTGGCGGCGCAGACGCACAGCTCGCTGGGCAGACCGGGAGCCACCGGGAAGGCCGCCCCCCAGCGCATCAGCTGGCGGTCGGCCCCCTCCAGGGAGGGGGAACCGAGCCACGGCTGCAGTGCCTGCAGCAGCTGCTGTTCGAGGGCGGCCATGGCGGTGGCCAGACGCTCCCGGTCGGGGGGCAGACCCAGCAGACGCGCCACCGCCGAGTGCTCGCCATAGAGGCTGAGATGGTCGGCCGCGAAGGTGCGGCTGGAGTGGGCCACCACGGCGCAGCGGCCATCGCTGAGGGGCTGGATCAGCACCCGCTGCAGGCCCCAGCGCTGCTGCGCCGCCGGGTCGAACTGGAGCAGATCGAAGGGCAGGGCCCGCCAGGCGGCGGCAGCCGCCGCCGGCAGCACCAGCAGCAGGTTGCTGCGGGCCTCGAAGCGGATGCCGGCGATCGTGGCCAGCACGTGATCGAGCTGGAGGTCGCCCAGTTCGGCGGCGACCCGCCGCAGCGGCACCGCCGACCAGCCCAGCAGCGCCTGGCTGCGGGGATGGGCCAGCAGGGTGCTGCTCAGCACCAGCCAGTCGGCCTCCTGCAGCACACCGCCCTCGGCATCGCACAGCTGCCAGCGGCCGGCGCCATCCACGCTGAGATCCCGCACCAGGCTGTTGAAGTGGGATTCCACTGCGGGCCCCGCCAGATCGAGCAGCCCACGACAGAGCTGCTCCATGCCTCCGCGACCGCGGTAAAGCCGACCGGCGAGCAGGCCATCGGCGCTGCCCTGGCTGAGATGCGCCTCTCCCTGAAGGGTGGCCACCCGGAGCTCGCAGGGCTCGATCCAGCCGCCGGCGAGCAGCGGTTCGAGCAGCTGCGGCGGCGGCTCGGCCGTGAGATTGAGCAGCGGAGCGCCATGGTCGATCACCAGAGCCGCATCGCCCCGCGATCGCCGGCTGCCGGAGCGCCCTCCCGGGCCGCGACCGATCTCCCAGAGGCTCAGGCTGGCCTCGCAGCCGAGCTGACGCAGGGCCGCCACAAAGCCGCAACCCGCCACCCCGGCGCCGATCACGGCGATCGATCGGGGTGGGCGGGAACGCATCCGCAGGGCGCAGCGCAGAGACCATCCTCAGGATGGCAAGGTCCTCAGGATGGCAAGCCTGCCGGCCGGCTCCTCAAGGGCCTTGAACAGCCACTTCAGAATGTCTTAAGGTTGTTCCAGAACGTGCATGGCAGTGCTGTGAACGAGAACCACCCGGTGCTCTTTGCGCTCGGCGCCCAGCTGCAGGCCCTGCGCGAGGCCTACTCGCGCGATCCCAGCGAGCACAACCGCTATCACCTGGTTCGCCTGGAGAGCCTGATTCAGCAATGGGCGCCCGGCCAGGTCGCGGCGTTCAACTGAATCGCCTGTCGCGGCCCTGCATCACAGAGCATCCGCCTCCGAGCACCTCGGCAGCCCGATGGTCTGAAGCTCCTTCAGACTTCAGGGTCAGCGGCAGCATCACACCTTGACCAACTGGTGGCACTGGAGCGCCTCCGAGACCTCGATCCACGGANGCTTCGCGGTGATCGGCGTGGGCCGCTTCGGGGCCGCCGTGTGCAGCGAACTCTGCAAGGCCGGCGCCGACGTGCTGGCGATCGATTCCAGCCAGCGGGCGATCGATGCCCTGCGCCAGATCGATCCCGCCATCGAGGCCCGCGTGGTCGACTGCACCGATGAGGAGGCCCTCCGTGCCGCGGGCGTTCTCGACGTGAGCACCGTGGTGGTGGCGATGAGCGAACCGATCGAGGCCAGCGTCACCGCCACCCTGATCGCCAAGGACAGCGACGGCACCCGCGTGAAGCAGGTGATCGCCCGCGCCACCAGCGACCTGCACATGAAGATGCTGCAGCGGGTCNGCGCCGACCGGGTGATCTTCCCCTCCAAGATGCAGGGCCAGCGCCTCGGCATGGAACTGGTGCGCCCCAACCTGCTCGAGCGCCTGCGCCTCGACGACCGCAACAGCATCGAGGNAATCCGCGTGCCNGGCTCCTTCGTGGGCCATTCCCTGCGCGATCTCAACCTGCGCAAGAACTACAACGTGAGCGTGCTGGCCGCCGGCCCCGACAACGACCTTACCGTCAATCCCCCCGCTTCCCACGTGCTCGAAGCCGGCGAGCTGCTGGTGGTGATGGGAAGCAGCGAACACCTGGCCAGCCTGCCCGGCGCCTAGATCGTAAAGAATTAAACGTTACAAACGCCGAGATGTCGCCATGACTACAAGCCGGGGGCTGCACCTCTGTCGATGGTGGCGGATGTCCCTCATGAGAGGTATTGACTGTGTGGCTCATTGCCCAAACAGCCGGCAGAGGTTCAACACCGCTGTCGGTCTTTGATCGCTTTCGACGCAGGGTGCTGGCGAAGGTTCAGGAGCCTGAACTGAAGCGCTCAGCCATGCTGCTGCTGGCCGTCGGTGCCGGCCTGCTCCCCCTGATGGCCGGCTCGGCCAAGGCCGCCCTCACGAAGGTGCCCACGGATGGCGCCGACACTCTGCTGATGCTGATGGGCTCGGCTCTGGTGCTGCTGATGACCCCCGGCCTGGCGTTCTTCTATGGCGGCTTCACCCGCGCCAAGAACGTGCTCAACACGATGATGATGAGCTTCTTCCTGATGGGGCTCATCGGCGTGCTCTGGGTGGTGGTGGGCTACAGCCTCGCTTTCGGCACCGGCTTCGAGAACCCCTTCATCGGCGGCCTCGAGTACATGTGGATGAACGGTGTGGGCGGGCCCCTGGGTGACGCCCCATTGGCGGATGGTTTCGCCATCAGCGGCACGTCCTTTGCCCTCTTCCAGGGCATGTTCGCGATCATCACTCCGGCCCTGATTTCGGGTGCCGTGGTTGAACGCATCAACTTCAAGGCCTGGTTCTGGTTCTGCCTGCTCTGGAGCCTGTTGGTCTATAGCCCCATGGCCAAAATGGTGTGGGGTGGTGGCTATCTCGGAAGCTTCGGAATCGGCGCGATCGATTTTGCCGGGGGCACGGTCGTTCACATCGCCTCAGGTGTGGCCGCTCTGGTGGCAGCTGTCGTCGTCGGCCCCCGCACCGGCTATCCAGACAGCATCCGTCCACCCCACAACGTGACCCACATCCTGCTGGGGGCCGGGCTGCTGTGGTTCGGCTGGTTCGGTTTCAACGGTGCCAGCTACTTTGCCGCCAAGGGAGCGGGATTCTCCTTCCTGACCACCACAACGAGCGCCTCGGCCGGCATGCTCACCTGGTGCCTGATCGAGTGGTTCAGGGCCGGCAAACCCAGTGCCGTGGGCGCCGCCAGTGGAGCCGTGGCTGGTCTTGTGGGCATCACCCCTGCCGCCGGTTTCGTCTACATTCCCCAATCGCTTCTGATTGGAGCTGTCACGGCAACGGCCTGCTTCATTGCCGTTCAGTTATCCGGCTTCGGCGGCTACGGCGGCACCAGAAAACAGAAGCTGGATGAATCCCTCGATGCCTTCTCCGTGCACGGGGTTGGCGGCACAGTGGGAGCTCTGCTCACAGGAATCCTGGCTGCCAAGGAGCTTGTGCCCGCCGATTACTTCCCAGTTTCCGCAGAGCTACTGGCAAACGGGGGCAACTTCGCCCTGTTCCTTGTCCAGCTCAAGGCCGTCGTGATCACCTATGGCTTTGTGGGCCTCGGAACGGTCATCATTCTGAAGTGCCTTGGCGCCTTCATGCCGCTGCGTGTCACGCCTGAGGATGAAGAGCGAGGGATCGACTTCGTCGCCCATGGCGAAGAGGCCTACGACCCAATGACCAACTGAGGAGCACCCCGACATGAAACAGATCACTGCCATGGTGCGTCCCTCCAAGGTGGACGCGGTCAAGAATGCCCTTGTCGCCATCGACGTGGTCGGCATGACCGTCAACGACGTCCGCGGCTTCGGCCGCCAGAAAGGTCAGGTGGAGCGGTACCGCGGCAACGCGTTCACCGTGGAGTTCCTCGCCAAGATTCGGGTCACCACCGTGGTGCCCGACGACAAGGTGGAGGCGGCGATCACCGCCATCACCGAAGCGGCTCGCACGGGCGAGATCGGCGACGGCAAGATCTTCATCACCCCCGTGGAGGACGCCGTGCGCATCCGTACCGGGGAGCGCGGCGGCGCGGCCCTCTGAGCCTCCTCAGCGGGGCTCGGATGGCACCGCCCTAGGAGGCTGCTGAAAACTGGTCCAGCCGCGGGAGAATGGCCCAACGGCACTGAGCGGATGCGCGGCCAGCAGGAACGCACCGGTCCTCTGTTCTCCTACGTCTCCACAGAAGAGCGGATCCCCAAGGCCCATCCCCTGCGGCAGGTGCGGCGGCTGGCCGATCAAGCCCTGGATCGCCTCAACCCCACCTTCTGCAGGCTCTACCCCGAGGGTGGGCGCCCCTCGATCCCGCCGGAGCAGCTGCTGCTGGCCCTGTTGCTGCAGGCGATCTACGGCATCCGCTCGGAGCGGATGCTGATCGAGCAACTGGACTACAACCTGCTGTTTCGCTGGTTGTCGGCCTCAACCCGGACGATCCCGTCTGGCATCCCACCACATTCACCAAGAACCGCGACCGGCTGCTCAACGAGGAGCTGATGGCGATGTTCCTGGAGCTGCTGCTGGCCTCGCCGGAGGTCAAGCCGCTGCTGAGCTCCGAGCACTTCTCGGTGGATGGCACCCTGCTGCGGGCCTGGGCCTCGCACAGCTCGCTGGAGCGGATCGACGGAGGCGATGACGATCCGCCACCGCCCAGTGGCGGCAATGGGTTTTGGCTCAGGCTCCGCCAAGGGGAAGAAGCGGGCCAAAGGAGATTTCCGCGGTCTGCTGCTCTCCAACCAGACCCACCGCTCCCGCAGTGACGGCGAAGCCCGGCTGTTCCGCAAGTCCAATGGCACTGGGGCGTTCCTCAGCTACCTGGGCCATTGCCTCATGGAGAACCGCCATGGCCTGGTGGTGGCCAGCGAGGTGACCCAGCCGATGGCTACGGCGAGCGTTCGGCAGCGGTGCGGATGGCGAGTTCGCTCCCCGGCGCTCACCAAAAGACACTGGGAGCCGACAAGGGCTACGACACCAGGGATTTTGTCGCCGACGTCCGCTTTGCCGGCATCACGCCGCATGTGGCGCAGAACATTCAGGCGCGTCGCCGCTCCGCCATCGACGGGCGAACCGTTCGGCATCAGGGCTACGGCAAGTCGATCAACGCAAGGAAGCGGATCGAGCAGGTGTTTGGCTGGATCAAACAGGCCGCGGGGCTGCGGCAGCTCAAGGCCCGAGGTCGATCCCGGGTCGGAGCGGTGTTCCGGTTGCATGTGGTGGCCTACAACCTGATCCGTCTGGCCAACCTGCTCAGCCCGAGGGGGGCGCTGGCATGAAACGGGCAAAGCAAGGCGAGAAGGCAGATCAGCGCCCGGACCCCCGTGCAGAGGTCCGGAGACCCCGCCCGCTTTGCAGGACAACGCTGCCGATTGGCGCAGCGACGGGCCGGTCAGAACAAGTCGGAGTGGCGAGACTCGGATTGGCGGGTATTTCAGCAGCCTCCTAGTGTCCCGTCCCGGAGATTTGCGAACAAAGTCGCTGGAGCTTCTCCAGGATTGAATCCGCGGTTGCGGTCCAGTTGAACGGCGCTTTGGTCTTGTTGTAGGCGGCCACGAACTGCTCGATCTTGGCGATCAGCTCCTTGACGCTGGAGAAGCTGCCGCGCCGGATCGCCCGCTGGGTGATGATCCCGAACCAGCGCTCCACCTGGTTCAGCCAGGAGGCGTATGTGGGCGTGTAGTGCACGTGGAAGCGGGGCCTCTGCGCCAGCCACGCCCTGACCTTGGCGTGCTTGTGGGTGCAGTAGTTGTCCACGATTAGATGTACGTCCAAGTGCTCTGGCACTGACGTCTCGATCTGGCGCAGGAAGCCCAGGAACTCCTGGTGCCGGTGGCGGGGCTTGCATTGGGTGATCACCTCGCCGGTGGCGACGTCCAGGGCGGCGAACAGGGTGGTGGTGCCGTGGCGGATGTAGTCGTGAGTGACGCCTTCCACGTAGCCCAGACCCATGGGCAGGAGCGGCTGGGTGCGGTCCAGGGCCTGGATCTGCGTCTTCTCGTCGACGCAGAGCACCATCGCCTTGTCCGGCGGGTTCAGGTACAAGCCAACGATGTCCCGGACCTTCTCAACAAAGAAGGGGTCGGTCGAAAGCTTGAAATGCTTCTGGCGGTGGGGCTGCACCGAGAAGGTCTGCAGCCAGCGGTGGACCGTGGTCTTGGAGATCCCAGTCGCTGCAGCCAAAGTCCGAGCGCTCCACTGGGTGCTGCCATCGGTTGGCTTGGTCTGCAGGGCCCGGTTGATGACCTCTGCCACCTTGTCGTCCTCGTAGGTGCGGGGCCGGCCAGGACGCAGTTCGTCATGAAGGCCCTCGATGCCCAGATCGAGGTAGCGCTGCCGCCATTTGCCCACCGTTGAGCCGCGGACTCCAAATTGCTTGGCGACAGCGGTGTTGGTGTCACCAGCAGCGCAGGCCAGCACGATCTGCGCCCGCTGAACGATCGAATGCGGCAAGGTCCTTGATCCAGCCAGGCTCTGGAGCTGGCTGGTCTCATCAGCCGACAGCTCCAGGGGAGCCATGGGGCGACCAGTCGGCATGAAACGACTCCCCGAGGAGACACTTCATATTCTACCGGCTATTTGCGGGACGGCACACTAGCGATCGCCGGGATCGCCCGATGGGGTATCGGGAGCAGGGCTCTCCTCCTCGCCTGCCCGCAGGATCAACCAGATGCCCAGTAGCAGGAACCCCACCGCCGCCGCCAGCTGCAGCAGGTTGGTGGGGATCACGGCCGAGAGGGAACCGCCGGCCCCGGCTCCCAGCAGGCTGGCCAGCACCAGGGCCGCCGAACTCCCCGCGAACACCGCTCCAGGTCGGGTGGAGGTACCGCTGATCGTGACGATCGCCAGCTGGGTCTTGTCACCCAGCTCCGCCAGAAACACGGTGGCGAAGGTGGAGGCGAGCAGCGAGAGATCCATGGTCACTGAGCTCCTGGCTGGCGGTGCGGATCAGGTCAGCGGCAGATCGAGGCTCGGAGTGCCCAGCTGGAGCACGGCCTGGCGGCCCAGCCACAGCCCCAGACCCACCATCAGGATGCCTGCCAGCCGTTCCAGTTGCCGTGCGGGCATGATCCGGGCCAGCCAGCGGCCCAGCAGAACCCCCACGAGGCTGGAGCAGATCAGCGCCAGCGAGGCGCCCACGAACACCAGCAGCGGCCGGCCTGACTGGGCCGAGAGCAGCAGGGCGGCCAGCTGGGTCTTGTCGCCCAGTTCGGCCAGGAACACGGTCGTGAAACTGGCCACGAAGGCCGCTCCCCAGCTGCCGGCCCGCTGGGCAGGGGCTGATCCGTCGGTGTCGCTGGTCATGACTGCTGACGAAGGGCGCGCAGGAAGCGTTTCATCTCCCTGCTCCGACCGCCATATTCGCTGCGGATATGCTGCAGGCAGCAGTGGATGGCCAGGGCGTCAGCGTCGGCCGGCTCCCTATCCGTGCTGCCGAAGAGGCTGATCAGATTGGCCACCCGGCAGAAGTCGGGGCGTTCCTCGTAGATGCGGCAGCGCCGGCCACCGCTGTCGTAGTGGATGCACCAGCCGTCGCTTCCCACCAAGGCCAGGTAGCGCTCGCGCTGTTCCGGGCTCAGGGCCTCGAGGGCCTCCGGTCGCTGGCCGGGATCGAGCCGGCAACAGGCACCGCAGCCCTCGATGCACCGCCAGCTCGGCCCGCTGCGGGAGGGGCTCATCGGTAGGGCGCACAACACTGCTCCCATTCAGACATGGCACGCGAGAGACGCCAGGTCAGCCACGTCATGGCCCCGGTGGCGCTCCGGCCTGCTNGTGACAAGCCGTCACAGTGGATCGCCCCGCCTGGCGGAGCCTGNCCCCCGACCGCCTACCCTGCGCCACAGCGCCTCTGCACCGGAGCAGGCTTCCATGGGAATCGATTTCCACCTGATCGCCAACTTCGCCGCCCTGGCACTGATCACCCTGCCGGCCCGGCCGTGATCTTCATCCTCTTCTACCGCCGCGGTGCTCTCTGAAGCGGCGACCGGCGTCGCTGAGCCCGTGGATCAGCGCTGCTGCTGTTGGTCCAACAGGGCCCTGTAGATCGGCCTGGGCTGGATCCAGCGGCCCACCGTGGCGCCCACCACGGCACTGACCAGAACGCCCAGCAGCCACTGCTGGTCACCGACCATTCGCAGGGCGAACAGCACGGTCATCAGCGGCAGCTGAGTGGAACCGGCCAGACCCCCCGCCATGCCGAGGGCCAGGCCGAGCTCGGGATTGCCCCCTCCGAGCTCCATCAGGCCATAGCCGACCAGGCTTCCCAGGCCGAAGGCCGGGTCGATCAGACCGCCGGGAACCTCTGCGGCAAGAGCCAGCACCGGCCCGATCAGGCGGCAGACCAGAACCAGCAGCCAGCGCAGGATGCCTGACCAGGCCTGAGCCTCGGTGGACGGCACCGGCAGCTGGACCGGGGCATCGGAGAGCAGCTGCCGCATCAGCGCTTCGCCGTCGCCGCCGCTCCAGCCGCCGCTGAGCAGGATCATCAGCGTGAGGCAGCCCCCCAGGCCGAGTCCCCAGGTCAGCGGGCGCCGCCGGAGCGGTTGCTGCAGGATGCGACCCGCTCTGAGCAGCAGCCAGGCCATCAGTCCTCCCAGGCCGCCCGCCCCGGCCCCGATCAGCACGCCCCAGAACAGCTGCAGCCATTCCGGTTCGGTGGTGGACAGCACTCCCAGGTCGTAGAGAGGCATGCCGGCCAGGTTGCTGACCAGGGCCGCCGCGGCACAGACCAGCGCGGTGGGCCAGAGCAGGCCGGCCTGGTACCGGCCCACTAGCTCCTCCAGCACGAACACCGAGCCCATCAGGGGACTGTTGAAACCGCCGGCGAGCCCGGCGCCCGCCCCGATCGCCACAAGGGTGCGCCTGTCCAGCTGCGGCAGCAGCCGGGGCCATCGCTCCTGCACGCCCCGTGCCACGGCGCTGCCAAGCTGCACCAGGGGGCCTTCGCGGCCCAGCGGCATCAGCGCCAGGCTGGCCCCGATCCAACCCAACAGCCTGGCCAGGGTGGTCCTCCAGCCCAGCAGATCGGCTGTCCGGTCGGGATGCTCCAGGCTCTCGATCGTCTGGGGGATGCCGGATCCGGTGGCCTCCCGCAGGGGCCCGGACTGCAGGAGCAGCAGCAGCGGCATCGCTGCGGTCGGGGCCACGGCCAGCAGCAGTCCCGCCAGGCTCCAGCCCGTGCCCGTCCAGGCCGGCAGCAGGGTCAGCAGCCGGTCCTGCAGATGGTCGATGGCATTGAGGGGCCAGCAGGCCAGCCCGACCATCCCGCCCAGCAGCAGCAACCGCAGCAGCCGGATCGGAGCGTGGCGATGATCCCCTGCCGCTGCGCCGCTCATGGCTCAGGCCGCCAGTCCGAGGGCGGTGGCTGCCTCCTCGAGCAGCGAGCGCAGATAGGGATGGCTCAGCTCCCCATCGCTGCGGATCTCCTCGCCGGCGGCATTGCGAACCACAACGCTGCTGCCCTCCCGCCGGCACCAGTAGAGCCGCTGGCGACGCTGCAGCACCACCTCCTCGCCGCTCTCAGCACACCCTGCCGGCCGCAGGCCGACCAACTCCAGCTGCAGTCTCTCCTCACCCTGCCAGCGGTCCAGACGCAGCCGGTAGGCCGCGTCGACCACGGCGGGGAGATCGGTGGTGCCGTGCCAGTTCCAGCCGATCGCCCGGAGACGGCGCTCCCCCTGACCCAGCTCGAGCTGCAGATGGCCGCCCCGCAGCAGCCGCTGGCTCAGCACGGAGCAGCGGCGGCTCCAGTAGACGGGCTGGGGGTGGCCGATGCCGAAGGGCTCCAGCCGCTGCTGCTGACGGAGCAGTTCCCTGTCGATCTGCTCGAAGCCGAGCAGAGCCTCCGGTTCCACGGGCTGGCCGGCCCCCTCGTGCTCCAGCCAACCCCGGGCCAGGCTGTTGAGGCGCTCGTGCAGCGCGGCCAGGTTCTCGGCCCGCACGCTGAAGCCACCGGCGGCGGGATGCCCCCCGAACCGTTCCAGCAGGTCGGCACAGCCGGCCAGGGCCTGATCCAGCGGCGAAGCCGCGCGGCGCCGCACGGACGCCCGCAGCCGCCCACCCCCCTCGCTGGCGAGCAGGGCGGTGGGGCGACCCAGCCGTTCCATCAGCCGCGCCGCGACGATGCCGATCACACCGTGGTGCCAGTGGCTCTGGGCCAGCAGCACGAACGGGCTGCCGTGAGCACCGTCGGCCTCCAGCAGGGCCAGGGCCTCGGCCTCGATTGCCTGGCAGAGTTCGCGGCGTTGGCGGTTGAGCGCTTCGCACTCCCGGGCAAGGGCCAGGGCCGTCTCGCCATCGGCGCTGGTGAGCAGCTCCACCACCAGCGTGGGGTCGCCGAGGCGGCCCACGGCATTGATGCGTGGCGCCAGCTGGAAGCCCACGGTCTGAGCGTCCAGGGGCCGCTCATCGATGCCGGCCAGCCTCTGCAGCGCCTGCAGGCCGGGCAGGGGGCTGCTCTGAAGGTGGGGCAGGCCATCCAGCAGCCAGCGTCGGTTGACCCCCAGCAGGGGCGCCATGTCGGCGATCGTGCCGATGCAGAACAGATCGCGGGCCACCACCAGTTCGTCGCGACGCCGCATCGCGCCGCAGAGGGCGCCCGCCAGCACATAGGCCAGCCCCACACCCGCCAGCCCCCGATAGGGGGAGTGCTCGGGGGTGACGGCCGGATGCAGCAGGGCCAGATGGGGCGGCAGCTCGGGGGGAAGGCTGTGGTGGTCCGTGAGGATCACCTCCACCCCCAGTTCCCTGGCCCGCTCCAGCGCGGCGTGGGCGCTCACCCCGTTGTCGACTGTGATCAGCAGCCCCACACCTGCTGCGGCCTGCTCCTCGACCATCGCCACGTTGAGCCCGTAGCCGTCGCTCTGGCGGCTGGGGATGGCCGCCCGCGGTGCGGCCCCGAGCCGCTGCAGCACCCCCACCAGCAGAGCGGTGCTGGTCATCCCGTCGGCGTCGTAGTCACCGCAGATGGTGACCGCTTCCGCCTGGCGGCAGGCCTGTTGCAGCCGCCGCACGGCTTTGGGCAGATCGGCGAAGTGCTCAGCCGGCGGCGGCACCGCCGGTGGATCCAGCAGTTCGGCCACCGCGGCGGCCGACAGCAGTCCGCGCCGGGCGAGCACCGCCAGCAGCGGTTCCGGCAGAGGCGCCAGCCCGGCGGGGTTGAGGGCCTCGAGCGGGCCGTCGAGGGCGAGTCGGCCCAGCGGGATGGGCAGCTGCCAGCGTTGCACGTGCGGATCGGCGGGCAACGGCGGTGGCGTTTCGATGCGCGCCCATTGTGGATGCCTTGCCGGCTCCCGTCAGGTGCGTCCCGGGGGAGGAGACTGGCCCCGTTCTCCAGTGCCAGTGAACCGGCGCCCATGGCCCTGCACGCGTTGCTCTGGGACGTGGACGGCACGCTGGCGGAGACCGAGCGTGACGGTCATCGCCGCGCCTTCAACCGCGCCTTCGCCGAGGCCGGTCTGCCGCTGCACTGGGATGCCGACGCCTACGGCTCCTGGCTGGGCATCAGCGGCGGGGCCGAACGCATCCGGGCAGCCTTGCAGCAGCACGAGGGGACCGAGCCGTCCCCGGAGCGGGTGACGGCTCTGCAGGCGGCCAAGCAGCGGCACTACGCCGCGCTGATGGGGGCGGGAGACCTCCGCCTGCGCCCCGGTGTGACGGACCTGATCCGTGAGGCGTCGGCTGCGGGGCTGGAGCAGGTGATCGTGACCACCAGCGGCCGCCCGGCCGTGGAGGCCCTCATGGGCCGTTTGCTGGGCGGCCTGGCCGATGCCTTCGGCTTCTGGGTCTGCGGTGAGGATGTGCGCCGCAAGAAGCCCGACCCCGAGGCCTATCTCCAGGCTCTGGAGCGGCTGGGCCGCCGCCCCGATCAGGTGATCTGCCTGGAGGATTCCCCGGCGGGCCTGGCTGCGGCCACCGCCGCCGGTCTGCCCTGCCTGGTCAGCCTCAGCCACTACGCCAGCCGAGAGGATCCGGAGTCATTCCGCGCTGCCCGCGCCGTGGTCAGCGAACTTGGCCCCGCTGCAGCGTGGTGCGCGGCCCGGCTTGTCAGCCAGGGCGGATCACGCTCTCCTATCTGGAACGCCTGCTCTGATCCCCTGACCCTGCAGCACACCCGCTTCAAGCGCCTCAGCGACCAGGTCGGTCTGCTGCTTCTGGGCGTGCTGCGCGGCAACTGGCGGTATCGCAGCGCCGTGTTGCTGGCCCTGCTGGTCGGCTTCTACCTGGGGGGCAATCTCACCAGCTTCGTGCTGATGCGCTTCCCCGGCGGCCGACCGCTGCTGGTGCTCAGCCTGGTGGTGCTGCTCGAACTGGTGGTGCGGGTGAGGGGCCGCTGGCTGCGGGGTGATCCCGGTCCGGGATGGTTGATCGCCGACAACCTGCGCATCGGGTTTGTGTATTCGATCGTGCTCGAAGCCTTCAAGCTGGGGACCTGATGGCTCCCCCTTCGCTTCCGGAACCGCGGCTCGACCCGACGCTGCTGCAGGGTTTCGTGCTGCCGCTGCTGGCCAGCCTGGAAGGGCTGGCCGCCTCGGGGCAGCGCGGGGTGGTGGCTCTCAACGGACCGGTGGGAGCCGGCAAGACGACGCTGTGCCGTGAGCTGGAGCGGCGGGCTGCCGAACGGGGCTTCCG
>NZ_LFEK01000044.1 GCF_001039265.1 Synechococcus sp. GFB01
TCCTGGCGCAGCACCAGCAGCTGGTCCTCGAGCTGCAGTTCCCGTCGGTGCGGCTGCCATCGGTCTCGGCGGGCCGCAGGCTCAGCCCCAGACTGGTGACCACCTCCATCTGCTGCCAGCGGGGCAGCCAGCTGCGCAGCTTCTGGCTGATCGAGCTGCCGGCGATCACCTGGCGAGGCGGCGGATCGAGCTTGACCAGAGCCGGTGTGGCCACCAGCCGATGCAGTTCGAGCAACTCCGGCTGGCGGGCAGGATCGGCCACCTCCAGACTCACATCGAAGCCGCAGTCCTCGCTGTTGAGAAACTGCAGCAGTCCTCGCAGATCGCTGCCGGCCAGATGCTGTGGGGCTGCCACCAGCAGCAGCTTCAGGGGCTGGCGGGCGGGCGGTGGGCCGGGGTGGGAGCGACGGAGGCGGTCACACGCTCACCCTATGGACTTCCGGACGATCCGGCCCGTCCTGGCTATGACGGTGGTGTTGCTGCAACGGGCGGGGCACCGCCTGCGGGAGGCCGCCTTGGCTGCACCAGAGCATCTGCCCCAGTCCCTGGTGAGCCGTGTGATTCCCAGCCGGATCCAGCTCGACAGCAGCCTGCGTCGCTGGTTTGCACGCAACCTCGGGTTGTGGCGCTCGCGCCGGCTCTATTTCTTCGCCGATGGCGAGGCGCTCCGGGTCGACATGATGCTGCGGGTCGAGGCCTTCTCCGAACCGGTGGAAGGGGAGTCGGCCTACCGCTTCACCTGGTGGCCCGAAAACGACTTCGAGTTCTTCGAGCGACATCCACGTTTCGTGCCCACCGGCACCATGGAGGCCTACCTGTGCGGGCATCAGCTGCGTCGCAGCCGCGGCTACCTCTGCGGCAGCCCCACCAAGAGCCAGATCCGCCAGGTGGATGAACATGAGCTGATCTTCGAGTCGCACTATCAGGAGTGGGACATCCTCGAGCACATCCGGCTTGTCGACCAGGACCGCTACCGGGCTCGCTCGATCTACTCCTGGAAAGACGGAGTTCTGGAGCTGGCCGAAACCCACCATGAGATCCGCGTGGAGGAGGCCGGGGCCACCCTGCCCTGATGCATCAGCATGGAGCGAGTTGTCGCTCGCGTCTGTGACCTCGCTGCCCCATCCCTTCCGGCCGCTGCTCTACTCCCTCGCCCTGCTGCTGCCGGTGGTGATGCCGCTTCTGGTGCTGGCCGCGCCCGCCCAGGCCGCTCCCGCCAGCGAGGCCGAGATGAATCTCTACACCCGCATCGCTGCGGTGAATGTCTGCCTGGCCCGGGCTGCCGGTGTGGAGTTTGACAAGGCGGTGGGCATCGCCGGGGAAACCATCGCCAGGTGATTCAGGGCCAGCACGGCGGTGCGATCGTGCAGGTGGGCCCCAAGCCTCTCAGCCTGGAGGAGCTGCGTCGGGGTTCGATCAATTCCGCGGTGATCGGTGCAGTGGAGGTGTGCCCTAACCAGGTGCCGGCCGATGTGGTGAAGCGGGTGCAGGAAGCGCTCAAGAGCCAGCCGGATGCCAAGACTCCGGATGCCAAGACTCCGGATGCCAAGGCACCGGCTGCCAAGAGCACGGGCAAGGGCAAGTGAAGGCCGCGCGGGGGGCGGCTGGGGCAGGATCCACATCAGCCTGACCGTGCCCCCATGGCCACCCCTGCCGCGGCCACCGTGCATCTCGCCGACTACACGCCGGCGCCCTACCGGATCCCCCGCACCGAGCTGTGCTTCCGCCTGGGGAGCCACGGCACCATGGTGGCGTCCCGGCTCGAGCTGGAACCCAATCCCGTCGCGGCTTCTGGTCCGTTGCTGCTGTGGGGGCTCGACCTGGAGTTGCTCGAGCTGAAGCTCGATGGCGAGCCACTGCCCGCCGAAGCCTTTGTGCTGAAACCGGATCATCTGCTCCTCCCGCAGCCGCCCCGCCGGCCTTTCGTGCTGGAGACCCTGGTCCGGATCCATCCGGAAACCAACTCCACCCTCGAGGGGCTCTATGTGAGCGGCGGGCTGTTCACCAGCCAGTGCGAGGCCGAGGGTTTCCGGCGCATCACCTTCCATCCCGACCGTCCCGACCTGCTCAGCCGTTTCCGGGTGCGGATCGAGGCGGATCTGGAGACCTGCCCCGTGCTCCTCTGCAACGGCAACTGCATCGAGACCGGCGGGCTGCCACCCGAACCAGGCGCCGCCGCTGTGACGCCGCCGACCCGGCATTACGCGATCTGGGACGACCCCTTCCCCAAGCCCTCCTATCTCTTCGCCCTGGTGGCGGGTCGGTTGGAGGAGGTGCGCGACCGCTTCACCACCGCCAGCGGCCGCGAGGTGGCCCTCCGCATCCATGTGGAGCCCGGCGATGCCCCCTACACCGCCCATGCGATGGCCTCCCTGAAACGAGCCATGGCCTGGGATGAACAGCGCTATGGGCTTGAATACGACCTTGATGAGTACAACATCGTTGCGGTGCGCCATTTCAATATGGGCGCCATGGAAAACAAAAAGTCTCAATATCTTCAACTCCAAGCTTGTTCTCGCCGATGCTGAAACGGCGACAGATGCCGAGCTCGAGCGGATCGAGAGCGTGATCGCGCATGAGTATTTTTTCCACAATTGGACCGGCAACCGCATCACCTGTCGTGACTGGTTTTTCAGTTTGTCGCTGAAAAGAAGGCCTCACGGTGTTTCGTGACCAGAGCTTCACGGAGGATCTGCATGGTGCGGCGCTCAATCGCATTGAAAATGTGGCGCTGCTGCGCAATACCCAGTTTCGCGAGGATGCCGGTCCTACGGCGCATCCCGTGCAGCCTGATTCCTACCAGGCGATCGATAATTTTTACACCACTACGATCTATGAAAAGGGCGCCGAACTGATCCGCATGCTCCATACCGTGCTGGGCGAGGAGACGTTCATGCGGGGCATGGCGCTCTACGTGCAGCGGCATGACGGCTGCGCCGCCACCTGTGATGACTTCCTGCAGGCCATGCAGGATGCGGTCGGGGGCCCGCCACCCTTCGACTTCGATCAGTTCCGCCGCTGGTATCACCAGGCCGGCACACCCGTGCTGCAGATCCAGCGTCACTGGGATGGCGATGCCGGCGTGCTGGAGCTGCAGATCCACCAGCACACCCCCCCCACTCCTGGTCAGCACCGGAAGCATCCCGTGGTGATTCCCCTCGCCCTGGGGTTGATCGATCAGGCCGGCACCGAGCTGCCGCTGCAGCTCGAGGGGGAGCCCGCCCCCAGCCCGGGAACCCGTCTGCTGGTGATCGATCGGGAGGAGCAGAGCCTGCGCCTGGTGGGGCTGCCACGTCGTCAGCATCCACCGGCCCTGTCGCTGCTGCGGCAGTTCTCGGCACCGGTGAAGCTGGATCTCGGGCGTCCCGCCGCCGAACTGGTGCACCTGCTGGCGGCTGATCACGATCCCTTCGCCCGCTGGGATGCGGGCCAGGCGCTGCTGCGCCGCACGCTGCTGGCACGGGCCGCGGGGCAGCCCGACGCTCAGTCGGAGGAGGAGCTCATCGACGCCTTCGGCCGGATCCTGGCCGACCCCTCGCTCTCGGAAGCCAGTCGCAGTGTGCTGCTGGCTCTGCCGGGCCTGGCGGAGCTGGAGGATGCCGCCGAGGCCGCCGGTCAGGAACCGGAACCTCCAGCGCTGTTCGAAGCCCTGATGGATCTGCAGCGCTGTTTCGGCGAGGCCCTGGCCGAGTCGCTGGCCTCGGCCCTGGAGCGCTGCCGCGAGGCCTGGCAGGACACCTGGCCCGGCGGCAGCGGCGCTCGCCGACTCACGGCTCTGATCTGGAGCTGGCGGGCGGCGGCCGCTGATGCTGGGGTGATCGCCGCTGCACGGGCGGCGGTGGATGGCCCCTCCATGACCCTGGCCCGCGCCGGCCTGCGGGCCCTGCAGTGCCTGCCGATCCCCGAACGCCAGGCGGCCATGGATGCGTTCCATGCCCGCTGGCAGCAGAGGCCGGTCATCCTCGATGCCTGGTTCGCCCTGGAGGCGGCGGCCCCATTCGCCGGCGGGCTGGAGCGGGTGTCCCGGCTGCTGGAGCACCCCCACTACGATCCGATGGCGCCCAATTCGGTGCGGGCGGTGCTGGGCGGGCTGGCCGGCAACGCGCCGGTGTTCCACGCCGCCGACGGGTCGGGCTACCGCTTCCTCGCCGGGCAGATCGCCGACCTCGATCGTCGCAACCCGATCACCGCCTCCCGGCTGGCCAAGGTGTTCAGCCGCTGGCGCAGCTACGGCCCGGCGCGCTCCGGGGCGATGCGAGCCGCCCTGGAGCAGCTGGCTGCAGCCGACCTCTCACCCAACAGCCGTGAGGTGGTGGGACTGTGCCTTGGGGGAGGCGGCGACTGATCGCTGCGGCCGGAGCAGCTCAGCGCTGCCGCAGCGGCGGCGGTGGGGTCGGCAGGCCGCTGAGGCTCCGGTGCAGCTGGCCAAACGCCGCCCGGCGGACCGCCCCGCCCTCCGGGCCGGCGTGCATGCCCCAGAGACCCTCCCAGTAGAAATAGATGATGCCGTGGCCGCGAGCGGCGGCCAGCCGGGCCTTCTCGGCCACGATCGCCATGGGGGTCGTGCGCCCGCCGAAGCCCGCCAGGATGCCGATCTCCACCGGCAGGCCCCAGCCGTGTGCCTTGACCAGCGCGGGCTGATCGAGGTCTTTCGCGAAGCCCCGCACCGAGTGGGCATAGTTCTGCACGATCAGGTCGTCCACGAGGCCGCCCACGACCCAGAGCTCCCAGTCCTGCAGCCAGGTGTTGTAGGCGAAGCGGAACGGTCCGGGTGAGAGGCTCACCAGCGTGGGGTGGGGCTTCGGCTTGCCCGAGGCTCTGACCTTCGACGCTGCCTGCTCATCGAGCTGCCGCAGGGCCGCCCTCAGTTCCCGCAGCAGCTCGGTGAGCTGCTGGCGGCGCCAGCGCATCCAGAAGCGGTCGGTGTGATCGGTCGGAGGTTCGCGCCCGGTGGTCTGGCGGTAGAGGTCGCGGGTGGTGGGGTCATAGCCCAGCTCGACCGGCCAGGCGAAATGGTCGTCGAGCTGGATTCCATCCACGCCGCAGCGTTGCACGATCTCGCTGATCAGGCCGATGAAGCGTTCACGCACCCCCGGATGGGCCGGGTTGAGCCAAACCATGGTGCGGCCATGCATCGGGTAGGCCGAGCTGCCCTGGCGGTTCTGCAGCACCCACTCCGGATGGCGGCGCACCACCTCGGCCTCGGCGGGTTCCATCAGCCCGTATTCGAACCAGGGGATGACCTCGAGGCCGCGGCGGTGGGCCGNCCTGGTGAGCCGGCAGATCGGATCGAGGTTGGGGTTGGCTTTGGCCAGGGCCGGTTCCAGGGGGGCCCAGCGGCTGCGGTGGAAGGTGGTGCCGCGGCTCCACACATTGGGGTAGAGGGTGTTGAAGCCGGTGTCGGCCAGCTCGGCCACGGCGCGCTCGATCCGGGCCGGGTCGTAGTAGAGCGGGCTGGGGCTGTTGGTGAGCCACACTCCGATGCGCCGCATCGGCTGGGCAGCAACAGGCACCTCGCCCGCCGCCACCAGAGCGGCCAGGAGCAGTTGGATCGCCACAGGCAGCAGGGCCTTGAGCCGGACTCGACCGCCCATGGGGTTGCGATGTCGCTGGTGCGGCACCCCGCTCAGCGGAACATCGAGCTCACCGAGCTCTCCTCGTGGATCCGCCAGATCGCCTCGCCCAGCATGTTGGCCACCGACAGCACCCGCAGCTGGGGGAAGTGACGCTGCTCGGCCAGTGGGATCGAGTTGGTCACCACCACCTCCTCGAACAGGCCGGGTTCGGAAAGTCGCTCGATCGCCGGATCGCTGAACACCGCATGGGTGGCACAGCACAGAACCCGGGCGGCACCCCGGCGGCGCAGCAGTCTGGCCCCCTGGCAGATCGTGCCGCCGGTGTCGATCATGTCGTCGATCAGCACGGCCGTTTTGCCGGCCACGTCACCGATCACGGTGAGGCTCTCGGCCACATTGTGGGCGGCGCGGCGCTTGTCGATGATCGCCAGCGGCGCGTCGTGCATCTGCTTGGCGAAGGCCCGCGCCCGGGCCACCCCGCCCACGTCCGGTGACACCACCACCACCTCGCCGAGGTCACGGGTGCTGAGGTAGTCGACGAGCACCGGAGATCCGTAGATGTGGTCGCAGGGAATGTCGAAGTACCCCTGGATCTGTGACGAGTGCAGATCCATCGCCAGCACCCGGTCCACGCCGCTCTTGGTGAGCAGGTTGGCCACCAGCTTGGCGGTGATCGATTCGCGGCCTGCCGTCTTGCGGTCCGCCCGGGCATAGCCGTAATAGGGGATCACCGCGGTGACCTGCCGAGCGGAGGCCCGCTTGCAGGCGTCCACCATGATCAGCAGCTCCATCAGGTGATCGTTCACCGGAGCGCAGGTGGGCTGCACCAGGAAGACGTCACAGCCGCGGATCGATTCCTGGATCTGGATGTAGGTCTCGCCGTCGGCGAAGCGTTTGATCACGCGCGGGCCGTCGGGCACCCCCAGGTAGGCGCCGATCTCCCGGGCGAGATCCGGGTTGGATGTGCCGCTGAACAGCCGCAGACGGCGGTTGTCTGGAGTGGCCTGATTGCCCGCCTGTGCCAGCCGATCGGCGGTCAGAAAACTGGTCACGGCGGGCGCGGACGCGTCGGCTGGAACCCGATGGTAGAAGCGTGCCGGTCCAGGGAGTGCAAACAACCATGACGTTTTCTCAGCTCTCGCCCGTCGCGGCCGGTGGCTGCTGTCCGGACAAGCTGGTGCTGCTGGCCCATGGCTCCGCTGATCAGGTGCTGGCCCTGCAGCGCCAGGCGGGGCCGCGGCTGGCAGAGGCCCTGGGCCTGCCCTGGGCCGGTTGGCCCGTTGCCACCGACCCCTCTGCTCTGCTGGCCGATCTGCCGGCCGGTCTGGTGCCGCTGCCGCTCGATCCCGGCCAGACCCTCAGTGCGGGCGGACACTGGGCCGAAGCCCTCGGGGCCTGGCGTCAGCGACGCTCGTGCTGGTCACGGCCGTGCAGGCCTCTTGCGGCGTGCCGGCGGCCAGCGCTGCCCTGCTCCGGCAACAGGGGGTGCCGCTGGTGGGTCTGGTGCAGTGGGGAGGGCCCTGGGAGGCGGAATGGCGCCGCCGGGAGGGCTTGCCCTGGCTGGGCTGGCTGACGGCGGACGACCAGCCGGCCGTGGCCGATCTCGAGGACCAGGCTGCCGCTCTGGCGACGGCTCTCCAGCTCCGCTGGCGGGGCTGAGCGGGGCCGCTCCGGATCATGGTGGTTTGGGGCCTTCGGCCCTCGCCGCCGACGCCTCGGATGGCTGGAGCGCAGGCCAGAGGGGATCCGGCGCCCCGCTGGAGATCTCGCGCAGACCGCTGATGCCCTGCCGCTGCGGCGCCAGGGGCAGCTGGCGCCACTGGCTGGGTTGCTCCTGGCTCAGGCCGGCCGCCAGCAGGCTCAGCAGTTCCGAGTCGCTGAGGTTGGTGTTGACCTGAGCGCGCAGGGTTCGGGCCAGGCCGGGTAGTCGTTCGATCTGGTGGGGCATCGCCAGCTCCCGCAGCAGGCTCTGGGTCACCTCCCGCTGCTGTTCCTGACGGCTTTCGTCGGGCCGGAGCGGGTCGCGATAGCGGGCCAGGTGCTCCAGCGTCTGGCCGCGCAGCCGTTGCAGGCCCGCCTGGAGATTGATGCGCAGGTTCTGGCGCTTGTCGGAGTAGCGCATCACCCGGGCCGGATTGGCCTCCACGGAGCCCAGGCCATCCACCAGGTCGCGCAGGGCACCGCGGCTGAGCACCACGAAGCGATCGGGCTCGCCGGGAGCGAGCCCGATCAGCTCGCGCACCGCATCAGCCGTGAGCGCAGGGCCGCCGAGGCGATACAGGCTGCCGAGGGACTGGGGGCGTCGCTGCCCGGGCAGTTGCACCGCCAGGTTGGCCGGAACGCTGAGCAGCTGAAGCGGGGCGTGGGGGTTGACCCGCACCAGCAGCAGGGCATCGGCGTTGGCGGGGCCCGGCGGTGCGGCTCGGTTCATCGCATCGCCGAGCCGGTCGCTGTCGATCCCGATCACCAGAACGGTGATCGATCGGGTCGGCGGCTTGGCCAGGTCCGCCGGCTGGCGTCGGTCACGGGTCTCCTGTCGTCGATCCGCGCTGGGCCAGATCAGATTGAGCAGCAGGACGCCCGCGGCGACCCCGAGACCTGCCGCGGCCAGGCGCAGCGCGATGACCCACCTGGTGCGGGGGACGGCGGAACGGGTAGCCATCGCTGGCGCTGGATCGGGGCGGCTGGGCCCCACTCTCGCCCACCCGGAGGGTGGACAACCGATAGGTTGAACCCTTCTGTGGATGCACCCGGTCCGGTGACTGCGACCTCCCACTCCCAGGCCCCCCATGAGCGGGCCCGGCCGCTGGCCAAGGGCAGCGTGTATCCGGCCAAGGATCTCTGCAGCCAGTGCGGCCTGTGCGACAGCCGCTGGGTGGCCTACGTGAAGAGCAGCTGCGCCTTCCTGGAGCAGCGCTTCGAGGCCATGGAAACGGCGGCCCACGGCCGCAGTCGCGATCTCGACAACCAGGACGAGCTCTACTTCGGCGTGCAGCAGCGCATGCTCACGGCCCGACTGCGCCGGCCGATCGAGGGCGCCCAGTGGACCGGCATCGTCAGCCGCATCGGTGTGCGTGCCCTCGAGACTGGCCTGGTGGACGCGGTGCTGTGCGTGGGCCAGAGCGAGACCGACCGCTTCACGCCCGTGCCGCGGCTGGCCCGCACGCCGGAGGAGGTGCTCAGCGCCCGGGTGAACAAGCCCACCCTCTCGCCCAACCTGGAGGTGCTGGAGCAGCTGCCCGGCAGCGGCATCCGCCGCCTGCTGGCGATCGGTGTGGGCTGCCAGATCCAGGCCCTGCGCGCGGTGCAGCCCACCCTGCCGCTCGACGAGCTGTTCGTGCTGGGCCTGCCCTGCGTCGACAACGTGTCGCGCCAGGGGCTCCAGACCTTCCTGGAGAGCACCGTGAGCTCTCCGCACACCGTGGTGCACTACGAGTTCATGCAGGACTTCCGCATCCACTTCCGCCACAGCGACGGCCGCGAGGAGACGGTGCCCTTCTTCGGGCTCGACACCCCGAAGCTCAAGGACGTGTTCGCGCCGAGCTGTCTGAGCTGCTTCGACTACACCAACGCCGGCGCTGACCTGGTGGTGGGCTACATGGGGGCGACGTTCGGCCGCCAGTGGCTCACCGTGCGAAACCCCAGGGGGCAGGTGCTGCTGGATCTGGTGGAGCCGGAGCTGGATGTGGCGCCCGTGAGCTCCAGCGGCGACAGGCGGGCGGCGGTGCAGCAGGGTATCGAGGCCTATGACAAGGCCGTGAAGCTGCCCCTCTGGCTGGCCCGGCTGATCGGTTGCGTGGTGAAGCGCTTCGGTCCGAAGGGTCTGGAATACGGCCGCTTCTCGATCGACTCCCACTTCACGCGCAACGCCCTCTGGTTGCGGCGCCATCACCCCGAAAAGCTCGAGGCCCACATCCCGGCCTTCGCCAAGGCGATCATCAGCCGCTACCGGCTGCCGGCGGCGTGAACGCTCCCGGGCCCCGCGCCGGGGTGCTGCTGCATGTCACCGCACTGCCCGGGCCCGGTGAGAGAGGCACGTTCGGCGAGGCCGCCCATGAGTGGGTGACCCTGCTCGGTCGTCATGGCATCCGGGCCTGGCAGCTTCTGCCCCTGGCCCCCACCGACGCCACCGGCTCGCCCTACAGCTCCCCCAGCGGCTCGGCCCTGAATCCCGCCCTGCTCGATGCCGACCGACTCCTGCGTGAAGGCTGGATCAGCGCCAGCGACCTGGACGAGCTGTCCCATCCCTGCAACGCCGATGCCCTGGCCTCGGCGTTGCAGCGCGCCTGGCCTGCCCAGGGGCCGACCCGGCAGCGGGCCTTTCGCCGCTGGTGCCGCAGCGAGCGGTTCTGGCTGAAGGATCACTGCCGCTTCATGGTGCTGCGCAGGCTGCAGGGCGGGGCTCCCTGGTGGCAGTGGCCCCCGGAGCTGGCCCTGCGCCAGCCTCAGGCCATGCGCCGCCTTGATCAGGATCAGGCTGGGGCTCTCCAGGCCGAGGCGCTGATCCAGTGGCAGCTGCAGAACCAGTGGAGCTCCCTGCAGCGGCGGGCCCGGGCCGTGGGGGTTCAGCTGATCGGGGACCTGCCCTTCTACGTGGCCCATGACAGTGCCGATGTCTGGGCGCGGCCGCGATTGTTCAGTCTCGGCCCCGGCGGCAGCCTGCTGCAGCAGAGCGGGGTTCCACCCGACTACTTCTCGGCGACCGGCCAGCTCTGGGGCACACCCGTCTACCGCTGGGGGGTGCACCTGGGCAGCGGCTTTCGCTGGTGGATGCTGCGGCTGCTGCGGCAGCTGGAACTGTTCGACCTGCTGCGGCTTGATCATTTCCGCGCCCTTCAGGCCTACTGGAGCGTTCCCGGCAGCGATGACACCGCCGAACATGGCCACTGGCGGCCGTCACCCGGCTGGCTGCTGCTGGCGCTGCTCTGGCTGCGCTGCGGCTTCTCCGGCCAGCTGCAGAGCTGCCGGCTGCGCCTCATCGCCGAAGATCTCGGTGTGATCACGCCTCCCGTGGAGGCCCTCCGGGATCGATTCGGCCTCAGCGGCATGAAGATCCTCCAGTTCGCCTTCGACGGCAACCCCGAGAATCCCTATCTGCCGGCCAACATCCATGGCCGCCGCTGGGTCGTCTATACCGGCACCCACGACAACGCCACCAGCCTGGGCTGGTGGCATCAGCTGGATGGCGACAGCCGTGCCCGGGTGGAGGCCGCGGTGGGTGGAGCGGTGACCGCGCCGGGCTGGCAGCTGCTGGAACTGGCGCTGGCCACGCCCGCTGAGCTGGTGATCGTGCCGCTGCAGGATCTTCTGGAACTCGGCGATGAGGCCCGCTTCAACACGCCGGGCACGACCGGACCTCAGAACTGGACCTGGCGTCTGGATCGGCCGATCGCTGCCCTGGACGGGCCTCTGAAGGGCTACGGGGAGCTGGCCGCGGCGGCTGGTCGTGGCGAGGGTGTCTCCGCCACCGTGAAGGTCCCGGGCTGACCGGCCACGGCCGCAAGCGGCAGGCCGTTCCAGAGCACCCGGCTGCCGGGGCCGGGGGCGGGGTCGAGCCGCAGCCGGAAGGGTGGGGTGAGCGGCAGCCTGAGCTGGCCGCTGGCGGCCGCCAGATCGGTGCTCACGGCCCCGTTGCTGCTCAGGGTGATGCGGCTGCTCTGCTGGAGCTCCAGCTCGAGCAGGCCCGGGCCTGAGGCTTCGGATCGCTGGCCCTGGCTCAGCAGCTTCAACCCCTGGCCGCTGGCGGCCTGGTCGAGGGGCCGCAGCCCCGGGACCACCCTCAGCAGGCTCTGGGCGGCTGACTCCGGTTTCTGCTGTTCATCGGCAGGCACCGGTGGGATCGGTCGCAGGGCCAGCCGGCCCTCGCCCGCCAGCCGTTGCTGTTCCAGGTTGAGCGCGTAGATCAGCCCCAGGGTGAGCACGGCGTAGAGCACCGTCCCCTGCCAGGTGGTGAACACATCGATCGACCCCGGGGTGAAGCGCCGCTGGGGCTGGTGACTCCCCGGGCTCCGCTGCGCCGGCAGGGCGGCAGCGAGGCAGCCCGGCGGCATCTCCAGCTCGGCCTCGAGCAGGGGCAGCATCGAGCGCAGGTAGGTGGCTTCGGGGAGCCGGTCGCGCCAGCCCCGCTCCAGTGCTTCCAGCACGGGGGTGCTGATCCGGGTCTCCAGGGCCAGCTGGCGCAGGCTGAGCCCCCGCTGCTCGCGACGTTCCCGCAGCTGCTGTCCGGCCGCCAGCAGCGGATCCTCCAGCTTGCCGGCAGCACCGGCGGAGCCGGGTTCCGGTCGCCGTCGCCGCCAGAAGCGGAGCAGGGAGGTGCTGAAGGAAGCTCCGGGACGACTCAGGGCTGGCCAGCCAGTGCCTGCCATTCTTGGTGATGGAGGGGGCGCCAGCAGCCCTCGGCCAGATCGCCCAGGGATACCGGCCCGATGGCCAGCCGCTGCAGATCCAGCACCGGATGTCCCAGCAGCGCCGCGGTGCGGCGGATCTGACGGTTGCGCCCTTCGGCCATCGTGAGCTCCAGCAGGGAGCGTTGCCGCTGCTGCTGCAGCACCCGCAGCTGAACCGGCTGGCTGGGCTGACCGTCCAGGGGCACACCCGCCGCCCACTGCCGCAGGGTGCCCGCCGAGGGGCGGCCGCTCACCCAGACCCGGTAGGTCTTGCGGTGGCCGTAACGGGGATGGGTGAGGCGCAGGGTCAGATCCCCCTGATTGGTGAGCAGCAGGGCGCCGCGGCTGTCGGCATCAAGCCGGCCCACCGGATGCAGGCCCTGACCCTGACTCAGCCCGGCGGGCAGCAGATCGAGCACCGTGGGACGGCCATGGGGGTCGGCGCAGCTGCAGAGCACGCCCACCGGCTTGTTGAGCAGCAGCAGCAGGGGGTCGGCCGGCCTGTCGAGGCTGCGGCCATCCACCGTGATCCTGTCGGCGTGCGGATCAGCCCGCTCCCCGAGCTGGGCGATGCGGCCGTTGATCTCCACCCGCCCTTCCCGCAGCAGCTGCTCCGCGCCGCGACGGGAGCAGCGGCCTGCGGCGGCGATCAGTTTCTGGATCCGTTCCCGGGACATCTCCCCATGCTGGGGGAGCGACGCCGAATGGTGATAGGTTTACGAAACAAAGACGTTTCGTAAACGCTCACTCTCATGCCTTCCCTGACGGTGGCTGGAGCCGAGAGTGCCGGTGTCGCCGGTGGCGGCGACCTGGTGCGCAGCTATCTGCGCGACATCGGCCGTGTACCGCTGCTGACGCACGAGCAGGAGATCACGCTGGGTCGCCAGGTGCAGGAGCTGGTGGCGATCGAGGAGCTGGAGCTGGAGCTGGAGAGCCGGCTGGGGCGGAAGCCGAGCCAGGTGGAGCTGGCGACGGCGGCGGGGCTGAGCGCGCCGTTGCTGAAGCGTCGTCTGCAGGCGGGCCGGCGTGCGAAGGAGCGGATGGTGGCGGCGAACCTGCGGCTGGTGGTGAGCGTGGCGAAGAAGTACACCAAGCGGAACATGGAGCTGCTGGATCTGATCCAGGAGGGGACGATCGGGCTGGTGCGGGGGGTGGAGAAGTTCGATCCGACGCGGGGCTACAAGTTCAGTACGTATGCGTACTGGTGGATCCGGCAGGGGATCACGCGTGCGATTGCGGAGAAGAGCCGCACGATCCGACTGNCGATCCACATCACCGAGACGCTGAACAAGCTGAAGAAGGGCCAGCGGGAGCTGAGCCAGCTGCTNGGGGAGGACGCCGACGCTGGGCGAGCTGGCGGAGGCGGTGGAGCTGCCGGAGGAGGAGGTGAAGGATCTGCTGTGCCGTGCGCGGTTGNCAGTGAGCCTGGAGACGAAGGTGGGGGATGGGGACGACACGGAACTGCTGGATCTGCTGACTGGGGAGGGAGAGCTGCCGGAGGAGCGGTTGGACGGGGAGTGTCTCAAGGGAGACCTGAGGGCGCTGCTGGAGCAGCTGCCGGAGCTGCAGGGGCGGGTGCTCAAGATGCGCTATGGCATCGACCTCGGCGGCGGTGTCGCGGAGCCGATGAGCCTCAGCTCGATCGCCAAGGCGCTGGGGATGAGTCGCGACAAGACCCGCAACCTGGAGCGCAAGGCCCTCGAGAGCATCCGTTCCAAGTCGGCCATGCTGGAGGGCTACCAGGTGGCCTGAGCGCCGCCTCCGAGCTCCCTGGTACCAGCGCTNGCACCCGGGGACCGGGGATTGTGCTCCGGCCTGCCGGGCATCTCCATCCAGTCCGGGTTCCGGACGCTGCAAGCGCGGTTGCCGTGCTGTCCCCTGTCTCGATGATGGTTTCCTCGGCGGGCCGGTTCTGTGCCGTCGTTCCCCGTGGACGCCGCAGTGCTATGCCGATCGTGCAGTCGTGACGATGTCTGACGTCAGTCAGAAGAACTGATCGAAGTTGTCGAAGTCGACGGCCCGGAAGTTTCCTTCCTCCACCTGGGCCATCAGCCGCTCCAGCTGGACCCACAGCGCCCCGGCCGTGGCGATCGACAGCACGAAGGAGACCAGCAGGGCGACCCCGGCCGAGAAGCCGAACACCTGCANGCTGCCGCCGATGAACAGCGTGATGCCGATCACCACCCCGATGTAGGGGAGGGTGGCGGGACCGTTGCCGAGGGGCAGCATCGGCAGTCTGTCCTCCTTCCAGGCTTCCAGCCGGAGCCGCACCAGCCGGGCGAAGGTGAGACCGCACAGCACGCCGATGGCCAGGCCTGCCCCGGCCACCAGATAGGGAGGCTGGAGGATCGGCGCAAATTCCAGCAGGATCTCGCTGGCATCCAGATCCCCGAAGGCGCCGCTGTACTGGTCGGCGGCGGCGTCACTGAGATTGATCGGAGCGGCGGGCACGGGGGTGGCACANGGGTTGCCGCGACCCTAGCGGCGCCGCGGATCGGCTCCCCCACGTCGCCTTGCGGGGGACGGCTGGCCCAGGCCCAACAGGAGCCGATCAGGCTGCCGCGAGCGGGGCTAGTGGATTGAGCCGCTGCAGCAGGCCTCCAGCCAGGCGACGGGGGCTGAAGGTTCGCCCCAGGAGGGCTGTCAGGGCACGCAGGTCATCGGTGTGGAGATGATCTCCCTGCACCAGGGTGAGGAGCAGTCGCTGGCGCAGCTCACTCCCATCCGGCCCCAGCAGCAGCCTGAGGCCAGCGCCGGCCACGGGCAGGAGGCTGGGAACCCTGGCGTCGCCTTCGACGACCGCCAGTAGGTTCTCCAGCCGTTCGACCCGCAGCCGACCGGCGCGGTCGAACAGCACCTCGAGCAGCTTGCTGCGCATTTCAGCCGTGTCGCCGGCGAGCAGCCGCCTCGCCACATAGGGGTANGCCACGGCCACGATCCGGAAGCCTGGATCGAGCCTCAGTGCCAGACCTTCCTGGCTCACCACCGCCCGGATGATCAGCGCAAAGCGGGCCGGCACCCGGAATGGATAGTCATACATCAGTTCCGAGAAGCGATCGGTGATCGCCTTGAAATTGAAGCTGCCCACGTTCTCGCCCAGCGCACCTCCCAGCACCTCTTCGAGGGCGGGAATGATCGGCTCCAGATCCGTCTTCGGATTCAGAAAGCCGAGGGTCACGAAGTCCTGGGCAAGGGCCCGGAAATCACGGTTGATCAGGTGCACCACCGCTCCGGTGAGTGTGAGCCTGTCGGCATCGCTGATCGAATCCATCATCCCGAAGTCGACATAGGCCAGGTGGCCCATGGATCCGCTTCGGCCGGGCAGGGCGAAGAGGTTGCCGGGGTGGGGGTCGGCGTGGAAATAGCCGAACTCCAGCAGTTGCTGGAGCCCGGCGATCACTCCCGTGCGGATCAGGGCGGCCGGGTCGAGCCCGTGCGCCTCGAGTTCGTGGCGCTGCTGGAGCTTGATGCCATGGATCCAGGTGGTGGTGAGCACCCGCTGGCTGGAGAGGTGCCGCTCCACCCGGGGAATCGTCACCTCCGGGTGGCTGGCGAACANGGCGCCGAAGCGCTCGGCGTTGTCGGCTTCGCGGCGATAGTCGATTTCCTCGAACAGGGAACGCTTGAATTCGTCGATGATCTCGCCGAGACCGAAGCCCAGGTTGAGGGGCAGCAGCGGGCCGAACGTCACCGCCAGCAGCCGGATGATCGCCAGGTCACGCCGCAGAATGAAGGCCAGGTCGGGGCGCTGCACCTTCACGGCCACCCAGTGCCCGTCATCCAGCTGGGCCTTGTAGACCTGGCCGAGGCTGGCGGCCGCCACCGGATAGCCGGGGAACTCCCGGAAGAGCTGATCGGCCGAGCGCCGAGTTCCGCCTCGATGGTGGCCAGGGCGATGGCGTGAGGGAAGGCCGGCAGATCGTCCTGGAGGCGAGTGAGCTGATCCAGCCAGTCGCGCCGCACCAGAT
>NZ_LFEK01000045.1 GCF_001039265.1 Synechococcus sp. GFB01
CCGCAGCGGTGGCCTGGTGGAAGCGCCGCCCCCGCCCGTGCTGCCGCCTCCGGAGGTGCCATGACCGCTCCCCAGACCCTGATGCAGGCGGCCCTTTCCAGGCTCGGTGCCCGCCTCGGCAGCGGCCTGGTGGATGCCGCCGCCAACCTGGCCCTGCTGGCCCAGGACGCGCCGGAGAAGGCCCGGCAGGAGCTGGAGCTGTTCTGGCAGGAGGTGCGGCAGGAGGCTGAGCGCCTGGAACGTGAGCAGGCCGACACGGCGTCGCACGGTCAGGCCGACGCGGCCCCGGGCGGCGGCGCCGACCTGCAGGACCAGATCGATGCCCTGCGTGCCCGGGTGGCGGCGCTCTCCCGCCGACTGGATCAGCGCCCGTGATCCGTCGCCCGTTGCGCATCTGGTGGCTGGCCGTGCGGCTGGCCCTCGTGCTCTGGTGGGACGGCCAGCGCTGGACCTACCCGGGCGGTTTCACGCCGCAGCGGCGGGCCCGCCGGGCGAGCCGGGTGGCCCGCTGGCTCACCCAGCAGTTTCTCGAGCTTGGCTCGGCCTTCATCAAGCTCGGTCAGCTGCTCTCGGCGCGGCCGGATGTGCTGCCCGCCGAGCTGGTGGAGGAGCTGGCCCAGCTGCAGGACAGAGTGCCGGCCTTCCCTTTCGCCGTGGTGCAGGACCTGCTGCAGCAGGAACTGGGAGAGCGCTGCGCCGAGATCATCGATCTGCAGGAGGAAGCGCTCGGCTCGGCCAGCCTGGCCCAGGTGCACCGCGCCAGCCTGCGCAGCGGCCGCCAGGTGGTGCTCAAGGTGCAGCGGCCCGGACTGGAGCGATTGTTCCGGCTCGATCTGGAGGTGATGCAGCAGGTGGCGGCCGTGGTGCAGCGCCATCCCCGCTGGGGGCAGGGGCGCGACTGGGTGGCCATCGCCCAGGAATGCCGGCGGGTGCTGCTGCGGGAGCTGGATTTCCGCCTCGAAGCCCAGCATGCCGCCCGCTTCCGTCAGCAGTTCCTCGACGATCCCGGCATCCGGATTCCCGCCGTGGTGTGGGAACTCAGCGGCCGGCGGGTGCTCTGCCTCGACTACGTGCCCGGCATCAAGATCACCGACCGGCCTGCCCTGCTGGAGGCCGGCATCGATCCGGCGGCGGTCGCCGAGAAGGGGGCCGCCAGCTATCTGCAGCAGCTGGTGCGCTTCGGCTTCTTCCACGCCGATCCCCACCCCGGCAATCTGGCCGTGGCGCGCGACGGCGCCCTCATCTACTACGACTTCGGCATGATGGGGCAGCTCTCGGGGCGGCTCCGCTCCCGCCTCGGTCGCATGGTGCGCGCGGCGGCGTCGCGCGATGCCGTCGCCCTGGTGCGTGAGCTGCAGGAGGCGGGGGTGATCGCCGCGGGCATCGACCCCGGCCCCGTGCGCAGGCTGGTGCGGGTGATGCTCAACGAGGCGCTGACGCCCCCCTTCACCGCCAACGTGATCGAGAAGCTCTCCGGCGATCTCTACGACCTGGTCTACGGCCAGCCGTTCCGGGTGCCGGCCGAGCTGATCTTCGTGATGCGGGCCCTCTCCACATTCGAGGGGGTGGGCCGGAGCCTCGACCCCGGCTTTAGCCTGGTTTCGATCGCCCGCCCCTACCTCCTTCCCCTGATGACAGCGAGTGGCGGCGGCGCCCCGGGCAGCGGCTCGAGCGCCAATCAACTGATCAGCGAGCTCACCCGCCAGGCCACGGAGGTGGGCAGCAGGGCCCTGGGCATCCCCCGCCGCCTCGACGAGAGCCTGGCGCGGATCGAGCAGGGCGATCTGCAGGTGCAGATCCGTGCCGGCGAAACCGATCGCCTGCTGCGCCGCCTGGCCCTGGCCCAGCAGAGCGCCGGCCAGTCGATGCTGCTGGCCGGTCTGGCGGTGGCGGCGGCCCTGCTGGCCGTCAGCAGCCGTCCGGCTCTCGTGGCCGTGCCCCTGGTGCTGGCCGCACCGGTCGGTCTGACCTGGCTGAAGCTGCAGGCCAGGCTGAAGCGCGAGGGTCGACTCGATCAGCTGCCCGGCGTGGTGGGGGGCGGTTCGTCTCCCGGGTTTACAGCCGACGCTTCAGCCGCCGAGCAGTCCTGATCACCGGATCAGGCAGCCTTGCCGCGCGGACCCCGGTCCTCGGCGCCGGCGTAGATCGCCTGGCTGCCGAGCTCGTCCTCGATGCGCAGCAGCTGGTTGTACTTCGCCACGCGCTCGCTGCGGCTCAGCGAGCCGGTCTTGATCTGGCCTGCCCGGGTGGCCACGGCCAGATCGGCGATGGTGGTGTCCTCGGTTTCGCCGGAGCGGTGCGAGATCACGCTGGTGTAGCCGGCCCGGCCCGCCAGATCGATCGCCTGCAGGGTTTCGGTGAGCGAGCCGATCTGGTTCACCTTGATCAGGATCGAGTTGGCCACGCCCAGGTCGATGCCGCGCTGCAGCCGGCTGGTGTTGGTCACGAACAGGTCGTCGCCGACCAGCTGCACGGTCTTGCCCAGCTTCTCGGTGAGCAGGGCCCAGCCTTCCCAGTCGTCCTCGGCAATGCCGTCCTCGATCGACACGATCGGGAAGCGGTTCACCAGCGCCGCCAGCTGATCCACCATCTCGGCGCTGGTGTAGCTGCCGCCGTCGAAGGCGTAGCGGCCATCGCTGAAGAATTCGGTGCTGGCCACATCCAGGGCCAGGGAGATCTGATCGCCGGGGCGGTAGCCGGCCTTCTCGATCGCCTGCACCAGCAGCTCGCCCGCCTCCACATTGCCCAGATCGGGCGCGAAGCCGCCCTCGTCGCCCACGGCGGTGCTCAGCCCCCTGTCCTTGAGGAGGCCCTTGAGCACGTGGAACACCTCNGTGCCCATGCGCAGCGNCTCGCGGAAGCTCGGCGCGCCGTGGGGCACCAGCATGAACTCCTGAAAATCGAGGCTGTTGGCCGCGTGGGCGCCGCCGTTGATCACGTTCATCAGCGGCACCGGCAGCAGGGTGGCCATCGGGCCGCCCAGATAGCGGTACAGGGGCAGGCCCACGCCCGCGGCAGCGGCCCGGGCCGTCGCCAGACTCACCGCCAGGATGGCGTTGGCGCCCAGGGCCGACTTGTTGTCGGAGCCGTCGAGCTCGATCATCGCCGCATCCACGGCTGCCTGATCCAGCGCGCTCAGGCCGCACAGGGCCGGCGCGATCCGCTCCTCGATGTTGGTCACCGCCTGCAGCACACCCTTGCCGGCGTAGCGGGTGCCCCCGTCGCGCAGCTCGTGGGCCTCGTGGGCGCCGGTGCTGGCCCCGCTGGGCACCATGGCGCGACCCACCGCGCCCCCTTCCAGCATCACTTCCGCTTCCACCGTGGGTGTGCCGCGGGAATCCAGCACCTCCCGGGCCACCACGGTGTCGATGACGAGGTCGAGGGAATCGATCACGGGATGAAGCCCTTTGCGCGTGCTATGTGGGCAGGATCCTATGGGTCACCCCCGCCGGCCCCGCAGTGCCGGCTGGTACCGCCCGGGCCCGTGATCGCCACAATGGGATTTCAACTCCATGGGCCAACCACCGGGACCGGGGCGATGCGACTGCTGCACACCATGCTGCGCGTGGGCGACCTGGAGCGCTCGCTGGCCTTCTACACCGATCTGCTCGGCATGCGGCTGCTGCGCCGCAAGGATTACCCCGGCGGGCGCTTCACCCTGGCCTTCGTGGGCTACGGCGACGAGAGCGACCACACCGTGCTGGAGCTCACCCACAACTGGGATACCGACGCTTACGAGATCGGCACCGGCTATGGCCACATCGCCCTGGGTGTCGATGACATCCACGCCGTGTGCGACGCGATCCGCGCCAAGGGCGGCCGGGTGGTGCGCGAGCCCGGACCGATGCAGCACGGCAGCACGGTGATCGCCTTCGTGGAGGATCCGGATGGCTACAAGGTGGAGCTGATCGAGCTCACCTCACGCGCCGAACCGGCTGCCTGAGCCTTCTCCCTGCATGGTTGCCTCCCCACCGCCCGCCGCCTCGCTCACCGGCGATCCCGAACGCTTCAGCACCGACGCCTGGGAGCTGCTGTTGGCCAGCCAGGACACGGCGCGGCGCTGGCGGCACGAGACCATGGATGTGGAGCACCTGCTCCAGACCCTGCTGCTGGATCGGCGCTTCGAGCGGTGGCTGGCCCCGCTGGACCTCGACAGCGACCGCCTCCTCGATCGGCTCGAGGCCTTCTGCGCCGAGCAGCCCACGACCCGCGGCTCCGAGCTCTACATCGGCGATGCGCTCGAGGATCTGCTGGAGTCGGCCGATCGGTTGCGGGCCGCCTGGGGCTCCCGCCAGATCGATCTGCCCCATCTCCTGCTGGCCTTGCTGGAGGACGCCCCGCATCGGCGCCGCCCTCATGGCCGCCGAGGGCCTCGACGAGGAGCGGCTGATGCGTCGGCTGCGGCCTTTGCCGCCGGCCCCAGCCGCCCCGGCTGCGCCCCCTGCGGCGGCGGTCCCGATTTCCGCGGCGGCGCCGCTTGTCGACGACTGGATCGACAGCCGCGCCCCGGACGCCATGTCGGCTGCCGCCGCCGCTGCCCCCGCTGCCCCCGCCGCGCCGGTGCCTCCCGCGGAAGGGCCCGAGCCCACGGCGCTGGAGCGCTACGGCCGCGACCTCACCGCCGCTGCCCGGGCCGGCGAGCTCGATCCGGTGATCGGTCGCGACGCCGAGATCCGTCGGCTGATCCAGGTGCTCTCGCGCCGCAGCAAGAACAACCCGGTGCTGATCGGTGAGCCCNGCGTCGGCAAGNCCGCCGTGGCCGAGCTGCTCGNCCCAGCGGATCGAGGCGGGCGAGGTNCCCCGAGGCCCTGCGCGGCCAGCGGCTCGTGGCGCTGGATCTCGGCGCCCTGATCGCCGGGGCGAAGTTCCGCGGCCAGTTCGAGGAGCGCCTGCGCAGCGTGCTCGCGGAGGTGCGCGAGGCCGATCAGGGCGTGATCCTGTTCATCGATGAGCTGCACACGGTGGTGAGCAGCGACCGTTCCAGCGCCGATGCCGGCAGCATCCTCAAGCCCGCCCTGGCCCGCGGCGAGCTGCGCTGCATCGGGGCCACCACGCCGGAGGAGTACCGCCGCAACCTGGAGAAGGATCCGGCCCTGGAGCGCCGCTTCCAGCAGGTGCTGATCCGCGAGCCGGCGCCCGACACCTGTGTGGAGATCCTGCGCGGCCTCAAGGAGCGCTACGAACTGCACCATGGCGTGACGATCCGCGATGACGCCCTGGTGGCGGCGGCACGGCTGGCGAGCCGCTACATCGCCGACCGCTGCCTTCCCGATTCCGCCATCGACCTGATCGACGAGGCCGCTGCCCAGCTGCGCATGGAGATGACCTCCAAACCGCTGCCGGTGGAGCAGGCCGAAGCCGAGCTGCGCCGGGTGGAGCTGGCCCTGCTGGCGGCCGAACAGGCCCCGGAGTCGGAAAGGCTGGCTCTGCAGCAGCAGCGCCGCCGGGCCACCGAGGCCCTGCGACTGCTGCAGGAGCGGTGGCAGTCAGAGCGCGAACGGCTGGCGGAGCTCCGCGAACTGCTGCAGCAGGACGAGGACCTGCGCCATGCCATCGCCGAGGCCGAGCGGGACGGTGATCTCGAGGAGGCGGCTCGGCTGCAGTACGACCAGCTGCATGGCCTGCAGCAGCGGCGCGCCGACCTCGAGGCGGCGATGCAGCGCGACACGATGCTGCGCGAGCAGGTGGAACCGGGCGACATCGCCGATGTGGTGGCCCGCTGGACCGGCATCCCCGTGCAGCGACTGCTGGCCGGCGAGCGTCAGAAGCTTCTGGAACTCGAGGCACGCCTGGGAGAGCGGGTGATCGGCCAGCCGGAGGCGGTGGCGGCGGTGGCGGCGGCGATCCGCCNGGCCCGTGCCGGCATGCAGGCCCCCACGCNGCCGGTGGGCTCGTTCCTGTTCCTCGGCCCCACCGGCGTGGGCAAGACCGAGCTGGCCAAGGCCCTGGCGGCGGCCCTGTTCGACGACGACGACGNCCTGGTGCGGCTCGACATGAGCGAATTCATGGAGCGCAACGCCGTGGCTCGCCTGGTGGGGGCGCCGCCCGGCTACGTGGGCTACGAGGAGGGTGGGCAGCTCACCGAGGCGGTGCGCCGCCGTCCCTATGCCGTGCTGCTGCTCGACGAGGTCGAGAAGGCCCACCCCGAGGTGTTCAACCTGCTGCTGCAGGTGCTCGATGACGGCCGCCTCACCGACTCCCAGGGGCGCACCGTGGATTTCCGCCACACCGTGGTGATCATGACCAGCAACCTGGCCAGCCGGGCGATCCTGGAGAACGCCCGCCGCGGCGAACCGGCCGGCGCCCCCCCCACCGACTCCCCCGGCGCCACCGATGCCGGGCTTGATCAGCAGATCGATCAGGCCCTGGCCAGCCACTTCCGGCCGGAATTCCTCAACCGCATCGACGAGGTGATCCGCTTCCGCCCCCTGGGCCGCGAGGATCTGCAGCGGATCGTGCGGCTGCAGCTGGCCGAGCTGGCGTCCCTGCTGGCCGAGCAGCAGCTCGCGCTGGAGGTGGACGAGCCGGTGGTGGCGGCCCTGGCGGAGCAGGGTTACGAGCCCGAATACGGGGCCCGGCCATTGCGGCGGGTGCTGCGCCGCCGCATCGAGAATCCGCTGGCCACGGAACTCCTGGCCGAGCGCTTCAGCGGTGCGCGGGGCGTGCGGGTGACGGCGGGGGAGCCGCTTCGCTTCGAGCCCCTCGGGTAGGGTGTTGGATTGGCATGGTGCGCCAGCCAGCATCAGGCCTGACGATCCCTCCCGCTCAACCCCTCCCAAACCACCCCAGGAGAGCCCGGCCCCGTGGAGCCCGACCCCACTCCCACTTCCGTGTCCTCTGCTGCGTCGAGCGCTGCAGCCCAGGCCGAGCCGGTGCCGCAGGNCGGGGGCTTTGCCGCCGATACGCTGGCGGAGCTGCGCAAGGTGGTGTGGCCCAGCCGCCAGCAGCTGTTCAGTGAGTCGCTGGCGGTGATCCTGATGGTGGGTCTGTCGGCCGCGGCGATCGCCGCCATCGACCGCTTCTACAGCTGGGCGTCCGCCCGGGTGTTCGGCTGACTTCCGTTCCCTTCGCGCGTTTCCGTTCTTGAGNCCCGTGTCCGACCCCCTGTCGATGACCCCGCCCGAAGCCGCCGACGCCGCTCCCGAGGTGCTGGAGCTGCCGGGTGCCGAGGCCGAGAAACCCCAGATCGCCCGCTGGTACGCGGTACAGGTGGCCTCCAGCTGCGAGAAGAAGGTGAAGGCCACGCTGGAGCAGCGCGCGGTCACCCTGGGCGTGGACAACCGCATTCTCGAAATCGAGATCCCCCAGACCCCTGGGGTGAAGCTCAAGAAGGACGGCAGCCGCACCAGCACCGAGGAGAAGGTGTTCCCCGGCTATGTGCTGGTGCNGATGGTGCTCGATGAAGACACGATGATGGCGGTGCGCAGCACCCCCAACGTGATCAATTTCGTGGGGGCCGAGGATCGCCGCGGCACCGGCAAGGNCCGCGGGCACATCAANCCCCGGCCGCTCAGCCGCACCGAGGTCGACCGCATCTTCAAGCGGGCGGCCGAGAAGAAGCCCGTGGTGAAGGTCGATCTCACCGAGGGCGACCAGATCCTGGTCACCGCCGGACCGTTCAAGGACTTCCAGGGCGAGGTGATCGAGGTGTCGGCCGAGCGCAGCAAGCTCAAGGCCCTGCTCTCGATCTTCGGCCGGGAGACGCCGGTGGAGCTGGAGTTTTCCCAGATCAGCAAGCAGAGCTAGGCCCCCCGGCCCGGCTCAGCGGCCGCTTCCCTGCGGAGGGCGGCCGTCTTCGACCCGCCTCCCCTTCCACGGAGGCGATCCGCAGTTTCCCGACGCACAGACGATGGCCAAGAAAGTCGTTGCCGTGATCAAGCTGGCGCTTGATGCCGGCAAAGCCAACCCCGCACCGCCGGTGGGCCCCGCCCTCGGCCAGCACGGGGTCAACATCATGGCGTTCTGCAAGGAGTACAACGCCCGCACCCAGGACAAGGCCGGNTTTGTGATTCCGGTGGAGATCTCGGTCTTCGAAGACCGCAGCTTCACCTTCATCCTCAAGACCCCGCCCGCCTCGGTGCTGATCTCCAAGGCCGCCGGCATCGAGAANGGCGCCGCCACCTCCGCCAAGGGGTCGGTGGGTGCCATTTCCCGTGCCCAGCTCGAGGAGATCGCCAAGACCAAGCTGCCCGACCTCAACTGCACCAGCGTGGAGTCGGCCATGCGCATCATCGAAGGCACCGCCCGCAACATGGGCGTCGCCGTGAACGACTGAGGCTTCGGCCTCAGCCCATCCCACCCCATCCCATCCATCGGGGGAGATCCAGCCGGCCCCGCGGGGCCTCGAGCCTGAATCGCCCGCACCCCATTCCTGCCATGCCCAAAGTTTCCAAGCGCTATTCCGACCTCGCCGCCAGGGTCGAGGACAAGGCCTACACCCCCCTGGAGGCCATCGAACTGGTGAAAGCCAACGCCAACGCCAAGTTCGATGAAACGATCGAAGCCCATGTGCGTCTGGGCATCGATCCCAAATACACCGACCAGCAGCTGCGCACCACCGTGGCTCTGCCCCACGGCACGGGTCAGTCGATCCGCATCGCCGTGATCGCCCGTGGTGAGGCGGTGGCCGCCGCCAAGGCCGCCGGTGCCGACCTGGCCGGTGACGACGATCTGGTGGAAGAGATCGCCGGAGGCCAGATGGACTTCGACCTGCTGATCGCCACGCCGGACATGATGCCCAAGGTGGCGAAGCTGGGTCGTGTGCTCGGTCCGCGCGGCCTGATGCCCAACCCCAAGGCCGGTACCGTGACCACCGACCTGGCCGGCGCGATCGCCGAATTCAAGGCCGGCAAGCTGGAGTTCCGCGCCGACCGCAGCGGCATCGTGCATGTGCGCTTCGGCAAGGCCAGCTTCGATGCGACCAAGCTGCTGGAGAACCTCAAGGCCCTGCAGGAAACCATTGACCGCAACAAGCCCAGCGGCGCCAAGGGCCGCTACTGGCGTTCGCTCTACGTGACCTCCACCATGGGCCCTTCGGTGCAGGTGGATTTCTCGGCCCTGCAGGACCTCAAGCAGGAAGCCTGAAGCCGCTGCTGTAAGGTTGTGGGCTGGCTACGGCCAGACAGGGCACGCGCCCTGCCCAAGACAGCAGGTGGGTGAATACCCGTAAGTCCTGCCGAGGTCCACGCGACAGGTTTGGTTCTCCGCGCCGTTCCGTCAGGAATGGGGTCGGGCGTTGAACAGGCCGCGGCCTCGAGCCCTTCCCTCGTTCGAGCGGGGGGCGTCAGGGGCCGCGTACCCGGCTTGTTCCCCCGATCCGTTCCGTTTCCCATGGGCCGTACGCTGGAGAACAAGCAACAGATCGTCGAAGAGCTCAAGGGGCTCCTCGGCGAGGCCGAAATGGCGCTGGTCCTTGATTTCAAGGGCCTGTCCATCAAGGAGATGTCTGATCTGCGGACCCGTCTGCAGGCCAGCAACGGTGTGTGCAAGGTGACCAAAAACACCTTGATGCGCCGGGCCATTGATGGCAACAGCGCCTGGTCGGAACTCGATTCCCTGCTCACCGGCACCAACGCCTTCGTGCTCGTCAAGGGCGACGTGGGTGGTGCCGTGAAGGCCGTGCAGTCCTTTCAGAAGGACACGAAGAAGTCGGAGGTGAAGGGCGGCCTGTTCGAAGGCAAGCTCCTCTCCCAGAACGACATCAAGGCCATCGGGGATCTGCCCTCCAAGGAGGTGCTCATGGCCCAGATCGCCGGTGCGATCAACGCCGTGGCCACCAAACTGGCCGTGGGCATCAACGAGGTTCCGTCCGGTCTCGCCCGGGCGCTCAAGCAGCACGCCGAAAGCGACAGCTGAGCTCTAGCGACATCCCCTTTCTGTTGCTGATTCCCAACCATGTCTGCTACTACCGACAACATTCTTGAACAGCTGAAGACCCTCTCGCTGCTGGAAGCCTCCGAGCTTGTCAAGCAGATCGAAGAGGCCTTCGGAGTCTCCGCCGCCGCTTCCGCCGGCGTGGTGATGGCCGCTCCGGCCGCCGGTGCCGCCGCCGCTGAGACCGTTGAGGAGAAGACCGAGTTCGATGTGATCCTCGACNGCTTCGATGCCGCCGCCAAGATCAAGGTGCTCAAGGCCGTGCGCGAGGCCACCGGCCTCGGCCTCGGCGAAGCCAAGGCCCTGGTCGAAGCCGCTCCCAAGGCGGTGAAGGAAGGCATCTCCAAGGCCGATGCCGAGACCCTCAAGAAGGCCATCGAAGAGGCCGGCGGCAAGGTCACCATCAAGTGATCCGCCGCTGAGCGCAGTCACCGGCCCCTGCGGGGGCCGGTTTTTGATGTGTCCCCGCCAGCTGCAGACTGGCCAAAAAAAAAAGCCCCGCCGAAGGCGGGGCCTGGGGTTTGGAACGCTGCTCCGGAGTCTGTCCTCGTTTCGACCCGGAGCGGTCGTTCCGCACTCCTCACACAAACGGACCTTAAGAGCCAGGGATGGAGCCGTCGAGGGCTGGGGTGCCTCTCCTTCAACTGGCACCCCAGCTCTGGTGTGTCAGTCGCGATAGGGGACCACCTGCAGCGCGATCACGCCGCCGATGCCGGAGTCGCCGATCCGCTCGGCATAGCCGATTCGCTCGGCATAGCCGATTCGCTCGGCGGGGCTGCTGCGGCGTGGCTGGCTGGTGACGGGAGGAGGCGGCAGAGCCGGCCCTGCCAGCAGGGTGCCGTTGCTGGAGGCCTTGGCGAGCAGCAACGGCAGTGGATCGCCGTTGCTCAGGTAGAGGTGGCTGAGGCGNCGGCCNTCGTAACTGCGTTGCTCCAGGCCCCAGCCGGGCTGGAACTCCAGCGGCACGAGCTGGCCTTCAGGAGGGGCCGACTCGGGGATCGGCGCACTGGCCACCACGAGCGGCGCGGCGGCCTGGGGGCTGGAGGCCTGCAGCTGGAGCTGGCCGCCGTCAGCCTCGAGCCGCAGCCGCCAGGAGCTGGTCAGATCCGTGCCGTTCACCCGCAGCGAGTAGGCGCTGCTGGAGCTGTGGCGACCGCAGAGGACTGGGTTGGTCACGCTGTCGGTGACGTTCACCAGCCCGCCAGCATCCTGGCGCTGCCAGCAGGGGGTGGTTTCCTGGAGCTGCTCCAGCAGGACCAGGGTCCAGCGGTTGCCCGCCAGAGGCTGGGCGAGGGCGATGAACCGATCGGCCGGCACGGGTTCGCTGCCGAACAGGGTCCTGGCCAGGGCATGCTGACCGGCGAGGGCCAGGGCGATGCCGGAGGCGGCCATGCCGGCTGCCACGAGGTAGGGTCGGCGGAAGCGCGGATCCTGAATGCGAGGAGACGCCATGGGCAGGGGGAGACCTGAGTGGCCGTCGCGAACGTAAATCGTTCTTTAGCGAACATTCGGGGGTTGTCCAGTGGCCAGTGAGACGGTGCGGGTGGTGGCTGCGGCCTGCGACGGTGCCTGCAGCGGCAACCCCGGGCCCGGTGGCTGGGGGGCGCTGCTGCGGTTCGAGAACGGCGCCGTGCACGAAATGGGGGGAGCCGAGCGGGCCACCACCAACAACCGCATGGAGCTCACCGCCGCCCTGGCGCTGCTCGAGACCCTCAAGGACCTGCCGCGTCATCCCGACCTGGTGATCCGCACCGACAGCCGCTACCTGATCGATGGCCTGAGCACCTGGCTGCCCGCCTGGAAGCGTCGGGGCTGGCGGACCGCTTCCGGCGGGGCCGTGCTCAACCGCGATCTGTGGGAGCAGCTCGATCGCGCCCGCCTGGCGGATGTGTCGCTGCAGCACGTGCGGGGCCACAGCGGCGATCCCGACAACGAGCGCTGCGATGCGATCGCGGTGGCCTTCTCGCGCGGTCAGCTGCCCGAGCTGGCGGCCGGGGAGGTACTGGCCACGGCCAGGCTGGAGGCCGACGTGCCACCCGGGCCGGCTCCGACTCCAGCCCCAGCTCCGGCTGCTGAACTGGCTGGCGAACCGGCACCGCCGGCGCTGCAGCGGCTGCTCAGCCGCCTCGAGCTGGCCGATCGCTTGGCGGAGCGGGGTTACAGCCTGAGCCTCGTGGAGCTGGCCCAGCTGGTGGAGCTGCCGGTGCGGCAGCTGGAGCAGCGTCGGGAGGCCTGGCCCTGGCGCGACTGGCTTGTGAAGCCGCAGGTGGATGGCCACTGGCGTCTGGAGCGCCACGCGGGAGGATTGGATCGAGGCGAGGCGGCGGGCTAGATGGCGGCTGACACGGCAGCGGGGAGCGGCACCGGCCGCCTCTACAGCCAGCTGGTGGGTCCGCTGCTGGCCCGCGACGATGGAGCCGACGCCGAGCAGCTCAGCCAGTTCACCCTGGCGGCCCTGGCTCAGGCTTCGCTGCGGCGCGACTGGCCCGGGGTGAGCGGCGTGCTGGCGGGGCTGGCGGCTGAACTTCAGTGGCGTGATCCGCGCCTGGAGCAGACCCTGTTCGGCTGCCGCTTCGCGAACCCGGTGGGTCTGGCGGCCGGGTTCGACAAGAACGCCGTGGCGGCGGGGATCTGGCACTGCTTCGGCTTCGGCTTCGCCGAGCTCGGCACCGTGACCTGGCAGGCCCAGCCGGGCAACCCGCGGCCGCGGCTCTTCCGGCTGGCGGCGGAGCGCGCGGCCCTCAACCGCATGGGCTTCAACAATGCCGGCGCGGAGGCGGTGCGGCGGACCCTCGAGCGCCAGCGGCTGGCGCCTCCGGGGCAGCGGCCGGCGGTTCTGGGCATCAATCTCGGCAAGTCGAAGATCACCCCCCTGGAGCTGGCCCCGGATGACTACGCCAGCTCCCTGGAGCTGCTGGCCCCCCTGGCCGACTACGCCGTGATCAATGTGAGCTCACCCAATACCCCCGGGCTGCGGGATCTGCAGGAGGAGTCGCTGCTGCGACGGCTGGTGGAGCGGCTGCGGCGCCTGTCGGGCTGTCCGCCGCTGCTCGTGAAGATCGCGCCGGATCTGGAGGATGACGCCATCGACGCGATCGCCAGGCTGGCCTATGAGGAGGGGCTGGCCGGCGTGATCGCGGTGAACACCAGCCTCGATCGGCTGGGTTTGGAGCAGCGCCGCCTCGCGCAGACCGGCCGCAGCCTGGCGGAGGAAGCCGGTGGCCTCAGCGGCCGCCCCCTGAGACCGCGGGCCCTCGAGGTGTTGCGACGCCTGCGGGCCGCAGCGGGTCCGGCGCTGCCGCTGATCGGCGTGGGCGGCATCGATTCGCCCGAGGCGGCCTGGGAGCGGATCGGGGCCGGGGCCTCGCTGCTGCAGCTCTACACCGGCTGGATCTACGAGGGGCCGCAGCTCGTGCCGCGGATCCTGGAGGGGCTGAGCACGCAGCTGCACCGCCACGGTCTGGCCCATCTCGGCGCGGCTGTCGGGCTGGGGCTTCCATGGCGCTGATCTGCCGATACCCTTCAGGCGATCACGTTGGTGGGCGCAATTGGTTCTCTCAGGCGTGCAGGACACGTGGCAGACCCTGCGGGCAGGCCTGTTCCCGACCCGGGCTGGGCTCGATCTCACCGATCAGCTTGNCGTCGTGCAGTCATTGCCGGCCGTTGGAGCCGCCCCCCGGGAAGCTTCGGTGGTGCCTCTGCCGCCGTCCATCTGCCGGGAGGGCAATCCTCTGCAGATCGAGGCGCTGGGCGATTTCATCGGCGATCTGCTGGTGGAGCAGGGCCGGATCACGTCGCAGCTGGCCGTGGTGCTGCCGCCCGAGGTTTCCCATTGGCGGGTGTTGAGCTGGCCGCTGAAGAACTGGCCTGCGGATCCTGTGGCCCGTCTGCGTCAGATGGCACCGGATCTGGGCCTGCCCTTCCCGCTCGATTCATGCTGGCTCGACCTGGCTCCGTTGCACTGTGACGAAGCCCAGGCGGTGGTCGTGGCGGTGGAGCGGGAGCTGCTGCAGCGCTGGATCGAGGTGTTCGGCATCGCTGGCGTGCAGCTCGATCGCATCGTTCCCAGGCAGTTGGCGTTGATGGTGGGCCTGCAGGAGCGGCTCGAGGCCGCGGACCCGCGCTGCCTGGTGGCGCTGCTTCAGCCGCGGCTCAGGGACCTGCGCCTGCTGGTGTGGCAGGCCGGGGTGNCTGTGTATGAGCGGTTGATCGCCGGGACACCCGATCGTGAGGCGAAGGAGCTGGTCAACAGCCTCACCTTTCTGCGCTCCCAGCGGCGGCTGTCCGACGCTGNCCCTGCAACGCTGCTGATCGACGCCGTGCCCGAAGTCCAGCCCAGACGTCTGGAGACCCTGCAGCAGGATCTGGAGGAGCTTGGCATGGCGATCGAGCCGGTGGACACCGGTGGCTACGGCAGCCTGGCCCTGCGCGGGCTGGCGCAGATGGAGCTGGCGTCATGACCTTGCCTCTCGATCCCGCGCATCGCGTTGACATGCTGCGCGAACGACGCCAGGAGCTGGGGCTGGCCACTCCGGGCGACGTGGTGCTCGAGCAGCGTGAGGTGCTGCGGCGTGGTGGTATCTGGGGGCTGGGCGTGCTCGCCGGGGCTGCCGCCCTGGGACTGCTCGCGACCCTGGGACAGCGACTGGTCAACGTTTCGCTCGTGAAGGCCATGGAGGTGGACGCCCAGATGGCCAGCCTGCAGAACGTCCTCCAGGCCCGCGAGGCCAACTTGCAGCAGCAGCGGGCCGGCAACATCACCCTGGCCAAGGCTCTGGCTGCCATCCCGTCGGCAGCGGCGCTGATGCGAGACCTTCAGGAGCGCGTGCCGGAGGGGGTGCAGCTGACCGAGGTGAAGCGCACCGGCTCCACCGTCACCCTGACCGGTCTGGTGTCGGATCCGGCCAGCTTCGTGCGCCTCAACGTGCTTCAGCTGCAGTTGGCCCAGTCGCCGCTGCTGAGCGAACCGAGGCTGCTCAAGGCCACCCGCGCCACCGGGAGCGACGCCAAAGCCACGGCTGACGTCCAGCCGGTCGCCGCGGCCAGGCCGGCATCCAGCCAGGTGGCCTTCGAGATCCAGGCGCAGGCTCGCGATCTGGCCGCCGATCCCGCCCTGGAGGGCACCCTGGGCCGCCTGGGTGCCCAGGGTCTGATGAAACGCCTGCAGCTGCTGCGCAAGGAGGGACTGCTGCCATGATGCCGAATGTCGAGCAGGCCGTGAGCCTGGAGCCTGCGCTTGCGGAACGTCGCATCGATCGGCGGCTCCTCTTGGGTGCGCCTCTGGCTGCTGGAGGCCTGCTGGCGTTGCTGGTGTTGGGGGGATGGGTGATCCCGACCCTGTGGCGCATCGTCTCCGATCAGCAGCGGCTCGCTGCCGTTGAGAGCAAGCAGCGCCAGGTGCCCGTGCTGCGCAGTCAGCTCAAACAGAGCATGGCGCAGCAGGCGCAGGCCGCTGATGCCGAGCGACGGCTGCTGGGGCTGATCGCCGGCAGTGGCAATGTGTCCACCTTCATGGCCCAGGTGAACCTGGAGGCACTGCGTCATGGCGTGCAGCTCGACGAGCTGCAGCCAGTGGCGGCCGAACCCCAGCCCGCCGGGCAGGGCAAGGCCAAGCCCGCTGCCAAGGAGAAGGCTGCCGACAACGACGCCTGCAGTGCCCTGGCCAAATCGGGCTTCCAGGAGCAGCGCCTCAGCCTTGTGGCCAGCGGTCGCTTCCCCAACCTGATGGCGTTCATGCGGTCGCTGGAGCAGCTCAGCCTGCTGGTGGCGCAGTGCGATCTGACGCTGCAGCAACCGATGCCCCCGGCCGCCGCGGACCCCAAGCCAGCCCCCCCCGCCCGCCGCCGCCGATGCAGGTGCGCTTCGTGCTGTCCCTGTTCGAGAAGGGCAACCAGGGGGCCGCTGCCGCCTCGGCGCAGAAGTGACGCCCGCCTTCGAGAAACGCGTGCAGGCGCTGGCCGCCGCCTCGGCCACCCAACGGCTGGTGGCGG
>NZ_LFEK01000046.1 GCF_001039265.1 Synechococcus sp. GFB01
GCGGCTGCAGCAGCAGGAGCGGGAGGCCCGCGATCTGCTGCGCGAGGCCCGTGGCGATGGCGCCATGGAGGAATTGGCCAGTGAGGAGCTCTCCAGGCTCGCCACGGCGATCGATGTTCTTCAGCGGCAGCTCACGCTGGCCCTGCTGCCCCGCGACCCACGGGATGAGCGCAGCGTGATGCTGGAGATCAGGGCCGGCGCAGGTGGCGATGAAGCCGCCATCTGGGCGGGTGACCTGGCCCGCATGTATGACCGCTATGCCCAGAGTGTGGGCTGGCGGGTGCAGCCGGTGAGTGCCTCGGAGGCGGAGCTGGGCGGCTACAAGGAGCTGATTCTCGCCATCCGCGGCGAGGGTGTGTACAGCCAGCTCAAGTTCGAGGCGGGGGTGCACCGTGTGCAGCGGGTGCCGGCCACCGAGAGCCAGGGCAGGGTGCACACCTCCACGGCCACGGTGGCCGTGATGCCCGAGGCCGATCCGGTGGAGGTGCAGATCGACCCCGGGGATCTGGAGATCAGCACGGCCCGCTCCGGCGGCGCCGGCGGCCAGAACGTGAACAAGGTGGAAACGGCGGTCGACCTGCTGCACAAACCCACCGGCATCCGGGTGTTCTGCACTCAGGAGCGATCCCAGCTGCAGAACCGCGAGCGGGCCCTGGAGATCCTGCGGGCCAAGCTCTACGAACGGGAGCTGGCTGCGGCCCAGGCCCAGGAGCGCTCGGCCCGACTCGCCCAAGTGGGCAGCGGTGACCGGAGCGAGAAGATCCGCACCTACAACTACAAGGACAACCGGGTGACCGATCACCGCCTGGGCCGCAACTTCTCGCTCGAACCGGTGCTCGATGGACAGCTGGCCGAGCTGATCGGAGCCTGCAACGCCGCCGATCAGAGCCGCCAGCTGGAGGAACTGGCCGCGAGCGCGGCCGGAGGCAGCTGAGCCATAGGCCGGCTGGAACGGCGGTTGTCCCCTACGGGCCGGCTCCCTGCCGGTCCGTCAGGCGGCCTGATCGAGCTCCGGCACAGCCTCCAGACCGATCACGTACTTGGCCCACTCCCGATTCCGGCCCGAGCGGATCTGGCGCGTGGCCTCGAAGCTCAGGCTGCTGATCGGCCGATGGGGCTTCCTGGACAGCGGCATGCCGGCCTCGCGAGGCGTGCGGTTGCCCTTGCGCACGTTGCAGGGCAGGCAGGCGGTGGTCACGTTGTCCCAGCTGTCGCTGCCACCGCGGCTGCGGGGGATCACATGATCCACTGAGAGCGGCTGGTCGGTGCAACCGCAGTACTGACAGCGGTGGCCATCGCGGTGGAACAGATTGCGACGGGTCAGCGGCATCTCCCGGTAGGGAACCCGCACGAACTGCCGCAGCCGGATCACGGTGGGAAGCAACGTATCCTCACGGATCTGACGGTCGGGATCATGCTCCAACCCCTCGGCCTTGCCCTTCAGCAACATCACCATGGCCCGTCGCCAGGTGGTGATGTTCAAGGGCTCATAGGACGCATTCAGAACCAGGACGTGGCCCATGCCAGACCCCGTGTTAACCGGCATGCTAAGTGGGATTCAGGGATGAATCCGTGACCCAGGCCACCAATCCTGGTCGGAGCCGCCCGGTCAGTCCGGCGGCGGAGCCTCTGCTGGAGGTGGGTCTGGAGCGTCACCGCGCCTGGGTCGAGGTGGACGCCGAGGCGATCCGGGCCAATGCCCGCAATCTGCTCCGCCATCTGGGCCCCGACTGCGCCCTGATGGCCGTGGTGAAGGCCGATGGCTACGGCCACGGTGCCGTGCCCGTGGCCCGCGCAGCCCTGGCCGGCGGAGCCAGCAGCCTCGGGGTGGCCACCCTGGGCGAAGGCATCCAGCTGCGCCAGGCCGGCATCCAGGCACCTGTGCTGGTTCTGGGCAATCTCAGCCAGAGCGAGGAGCTGCGGAACTGTCTGCGCTGGCAGCTGATGCCCACGGTGAGCGGCATGCGTGAGGCCCTGCTCTGCCAGAACCTGGCCAGCGGCACCGGCCGCAGCATGACGCTGCAGCTGAAGCTCGACACCGGCATGACGCGGCTTGGGCCGACTGGCAGGAGGGGCCTCGGCTGGTGGCCGCAATCACCGAGCTGGACGCCGTGCACCTGGCCGGGGTGTATTCCCATCTGGCCAGTGCCGACGCCGAGCCGGATTGCGACGATGGCTTCACCGCCTGCCAGCAGCGGCGTTTTGAGACGGTGCTCGAGAGCATCCGCCAGCAGCGGCTGCAGCCGGGCTGTCGCCACCTGGCCAATTCCGCGGGCACGCTGCGCGATCGCGGCCTTCACTACGACCAGGTGCGCGTCGGCCTGGCTCTCTATGGTCACAGCCCTGCCCCGCACCTCGCCGGCGGCGTCGAGCTGCTGCCCGCCCTGCGCCTGTACGCGCGGGTCAGCCTGATCCGGGAGGTTCCTGCCGGGGTGGGGGTGAGTTATGGCCACCGCTTCCGCACCGAGCGCCCCAGCCGCCTCGCCGTGCTGAGCATCGGCTACGCCGATGGTGTGCCGCGCTTGCTCTCGAATCAGCTGGAGGTGCTCTTCCGGGGCCAGCGCCTGCCCCAGGTGGGCGCCATCACCATGGACCAGCTGGTGCTCGATGCCACCGACTGCCCGGCCCTGGAGGTGGGCTCGGTGGTGACCCTGCTGGGCCGCGATGGCGACCAGGAGATCCAGCCTCAGGAATGGAGCGAGCGCTGCGGCACGATCCCCTGGGAAATCCTCTGCGGCTTCAAGCACCGCCTGCCGCGGCTGGGCACCGGCCCCGCCGCCGAAGCCTGATCGGTCGCACTGATAAGCTCACCAANCCACTGGAGAGGTGGCTGAGTGGTTGAAAGCGGCTCCCTGCTAAGGAGTTACAGGAGGCAACTTCTGTCGAGGGTTCGAATCCCTCCCTCTCCGTTGCCCAACTGACCGCCACCATCCGGTGGCGCTATTTCCCTCTGGCCGGTGCTCCAGAGCGGCCCAGGAGCCGACGGGCACAGCTTCAGGCCAGGCTGAGCCGTCTGGCGATCTCCGGCAGCAGAGCTGCATCGGTGGCACAGTCCTCCCCTTCCGAGAACACCACGAGCAGGAACGGCTGCTGCCCTTCAGACTCCACATAGGCGGCGTCATGCCGGGCCCGGCTCATCCAACCCGCCTTGCTCCACAAGCGGGTGCCGGCCGGCAGGCCCTCACCCAGAAAGCCGTCCACCTGGTTGTCGGGGTCGGCGGCCCGATCGGCAGCGTCGAGACTGCGTTCCAGCACAGCGCGCATGCGAGCCCCCGCCGGCGGCGAGATCAGCGCCGAGGCGATCACCGCCAGCAGCAGCCGGGCGGTGGCCTCCGTGCTGAGCCGGTTGCGGTTCTCCATCTGCTCGCCGTAGAAGAGCCGCTCCCGGCCATAGGGACCGTCCTCCCAGGTCTTCTGGCAGGCATTCACCCCCTCGAGCTCAGGCCAGGCCAGGCGGCTGAGCCACTGATTCACGAGCTGTCGCTGGCTCTGCCACAACGACCAGGCAGCCTGCGCAAGCTCAGGGCCGCTGGTGGTGCCGCTGAGCAGATCCACCACGAGCGAGGTGGCGTCATTGCTGGAGTGCTGGATCATGGCGGCCAGGGCGCGTCTGAGCTCAGGGCCGTCGGCCAGCAAGCCCTCCTGCAGCCAGGCCTCGGCGGCCACCAGATACACCAGCTTGACCACGCTGGCCGGGTAACGCTGACGAGCCCCGCCCCAGCTGGCGCCGGCCGCCGGGATCTGCCAGTACCGGCCGGGCTCCAGATCGGCCGCCACCCCCAGCTGGGAGGTCGTGAAGCGGACCCAGGTGATCGAGAGCTTCTGAGCCAGGCCCGGGCGGCCATCGAGCTCGAGCGCCCGCACCAGATCGGCCAGGGTCTGGTCCATGGCCGGATCGGGGCTGTAGAACGCCATCACTGCCGGCAACCTGTGTGGCGAGATTAGGCATGGCGCAAGGCTCCCTCCCACCTGGAACGCCCGCCGCCCTCGAGCTGCTGCTGCCTGGCAGCAGCTGGAGACTGGAGCGAAGCCTGGATCTGTTCAGCCGGCCGCGCGGCGATGGCCTGGCCACCCAGGCCGCTGCCGGGCGCCACCTGCTGGTGCTCACCGAGCGGCAGGCCGGGCGCCTCCGGGTGCGCCTGCTCGACGACGGCTACCCCGGCTGGGTGTCACCCGGCCAGCTTCTGGGCTCGGCCACGGCCGCCCCGCGTCCACGCCCTCTGCTGCTCGATCGCTCCACCATCACCCGACGCTTGAGCAGGTGCTGGCCTTCGCCGCAGCGGCCTTCGAGCAGCCCAATCACTATCTGTGGGGTGGCAGCCTCGGGCCCCACTTCGACTGCTCGGGCCTGGTGCAGACGGCCTATGCCAGTGCCGACATCTGGCTGCCCAGGGATGCTATCTCCAGGAGCGTTTCTGCCAGCCCGTGGCGGTGCGCCCCGGGCAGTACCAGCTGCTTCAGCCGGGCGATCTGATCTTCTTCGGCAACCCGCAGCGCTGCACCCACGTGGGGCTGCATCTGGGCCAGGGTCGCTATCTGCACAGTTCCGGTCGAGAGCACGGCCGCGATGGACTGGGCATCGATGACCTCAGCCCCCGCAACGATCACCCGGTGGCGAGCCACTACCGGCGCGAACTGCGCGGCGCCGGCCGGGTGATGCGTTGTCACGATGGCAGTCCGCTGCCGCCTAGGTTCAGCCGCAGCGAACGGGCGGAGATGGATCTCTCGGTGGTCGTGCCACTCTTCAACGAGGCGGAAAGCCTGCCGCTGCTGGTGGAGCAGCTGCTGGCGGCCTTGCGGCCCCTGGGCCGGAGCTTCGAGCTGGTGCTGGTCGACGACGGCTCGCGCGACGACACCGCCGTGGTGCTGGAGGGGCTGTGCGGCCGGGTGCCGGAACTGATGGCCGTGCTGCTGCGCCGCAACTACGGCCAGAGTGCCGCCATGGCAGCGGGCTTCGACGCCAGCCGTGGAGCGGTGATCATCACCCTCGACGGCGACCTTCAGAACGACCCGGCCGATATCCCCCTGCTGCTGGAACGCCTGGAGCAGGGCTACGACCTGGTGAGCGGCTGGCGCCATCAGCGGCAGGATGCCGCCGTGAGCCGCCTGCTCCCGAGTCGGATCGCCAACCGGCTGATCGCCCGTGTCACAGGCGTGCGCCTCCACGACTACGGCTGTTCGCTCAAGGCTTACCGCCGCGAGGTGGTCGAAGACCTGAATCTCTACGGCGAGCTGCATCGCTTCCTGCCGGCTCTGGCCTTCATCGAGGGGGCCCGGATCAGCGAGGTGAAGGTGCATCACCAGCCGCGCNTCGGCCCCTCGATGCGCACGCGGATACCGAGACGTCCGGGCGCAGCAATAATGATACATGCCGGTGATCATCACCCTCGACGGCGACCTTCAGAACGACCCGGCCGATATCCCCCTGCTGCTGGAACGCCTGGAGCAGGGCTACGACCTGGTGAGCGGCTGGCGCCATCAGCGGCAGGATGCCGCCGTGAGCCGCCTGCTCCCGAGTCGGATCGCCAACCGGCTGATCGCCCGTGTCACAGGCGTGCGCCTCCACGACTACGGCTGTTCGCTCAAGGCTTACCGCCGCGAGGTGGTCGAAGACCTGAATCTCTACGGCGAGCTGCATCGCTTCCTGCCGGCTCTGGCCTTCATCGAGGGGGCCCGGATCAGCGAGGTGAAGGTGCATCACCAGCCGCGCCGCTTCGGCCGCAGCAACTATGGGATCGATCGCACCTTCCGGGTGCTGATGGATCTGCTCACCGTGTGGTTCATGAAGCGGTTCCTCACCAGCCGATGCATGTGTTCGGCTTCGGCGGGCTGGTGGCGATGGGGCTGGGGCTTCTGATCACCCTCTGGCTGGTCGGCGAGAAACTGCTGCTGGGAATCGATATCGGCGATCGGCCCCTGCTGTTGCTGGCCATGATCTGCTGTCTGGCCGGGATCCAGCTGTTCTGCTTCGGCCTGCTCGCCGAGCTGCAGATGCGCACCTACCACGAGAGCCAGGGTCGACCGATCTACCGGGTGCGGGCCAGGTTGGGGCGAACCGGCTGAACGACGAGCTGCGCCGCGGCGGTGCGGCCGCGGAATCGGTCCATCGCCAGGCACGCCTCATGGCAGACGGCGGGATCCACATCCCGCAGACCGCGATGCAGCAGCGGCAGAGTGGAGCGGTCGCCCCACAGCCGGGCCTGCTGCATCGCCGCCAGGCGGTCATGACGGTCACCCGCCAGCTGGCCGCGCAACTGCTCGAGAAACTGGCGGCGCTGACGGACGTCACCACTCCGGGGCAGCTGCACGGGGGTGGAGCACTCCGGGGAGCGGTCTGCCGTCGCCTCCTGTTGCACCAGGGCGATCTGGGCGCGGTTCAGGGCAGCCACTGCGTGGGTATCGGTGGACTGCAGCAGGGCCGCCGGCCGTCGGCGCGAACTCCACCAGAGCAAGACGGCCAGCAGGGAAGCGCCGGCCGCCAGGAACGAACCGTTCATGGATTGAACTTTTATGTCGCCGCCTCAACGGCGCCAAGGCCGCTGAGTTGGTGCTTCTTACAGTACCGGCGCTTGCTATTGGCCCGCGCCATGACTGGAGATTTCGCCGCAGCCTGGATGCCCTCCGTGTTCGTGCCCCTTGTGGGAATTCTCGGGCCGGCCGTGGCCATGGCCCTGCTGTTCAACGTGATCGAAGCCAGCGACTGAGGGCGCTGCCGGCCTCCGCATCGCACCTCGTGTTCTGAATCTGTTTTCCTCCCCATGACCGTGACCCCCGTGGCCGACCCCTGTGTCGGCAATCTGGCCACCCCCGTCAACAGCAGCTACTTCACCAGGGCCTTCCTCAATGCCCTGCCGGCCTATCGCCCCTCCCTCTCACCCAACCGCCGCGGCCTTGAAGTGGGCATGGCGCACGGCTTCTTCCTCTACGGGCCCTTCGCCATCACCGGCCCGCTGCNNGNCACCGAATACGCCAGCACTGCCGGACTGCTGGNCGCGATCGGGCTGGTCTCGATCCTCACCGTCTGCCTGTCGATCTACGGCACCGCCGGCAGCGGTCCGAACGTGCAGCCGGCTGATGCCACCATCGACAATCCTCCTGCTGATCTGTTCACCAAGGCAGGCTGGGCGGAATTCGCGAGCGGCTTCTGGCTCGGCGGCTGCGGTGGCGCGGCCTTCGCCTGGTTCCTCTGCGGCACTGCTCTGGTAGGCCCCCTGGTGAAGATCGCCGGCGGCGTCTGGAGCGTCGGCTGAAGCCCACAACCTGCCTCCAGAACACCCAAGACAGAAGCCCCGCTCAGGCGGGGCTTTTTTCATGCGCTCCCTGGCGCTGACTGCGGCACCAGCGGGGCTCTGAGGGCGCAGAGGGTCGCGTCCACAACGCCGATGGGGATCACAGGGCTGGGTGATCAGAGTCCCGGCACCTTGCAGGATCTCTCGCTGCTGCAGGCGCATCATGCGAACAGTGGCGCTGCCGCGGCGGAGGTGCCAGGTGATGGCACGAAGGAAGGATCCGCTGTTGGATCAAGCGCGCGGGCGCAGGGCGCTCACCGTCGGCGCTGCTCGGGCGACAGGCGCGTCGATGGGATCCACTGGGCCTGGCGCTGTGGAGCTGATGCAGGCACCAGAGGATGAGCTCCTGGAGATCAGGGCCGTTGCCAGCTGCATCGATACCTAAGGCAGTGATCCAGGGGGTGAGTCCAGGAAACCCTGATCGCGGTTCATCGTCGTTGCGGTGTCGCGCGAGAAACGTCCGCCAGCATCAGTCCTGGAAGGTCGAGAGCTGCCAATAANAAAACCCCCGGCGTCTGCCGGGGGTGTGTCGTCCCTCGAGGGGTTCGGGATTTAGCCGAACTTGCCGGAGGTGGAGGCGATCAGGAAGGCGGCGTAGGTGAGGAAATAGNCCACGGTGAAGTGAGCCAGACCGACCACACGAGCCTGGACGATCGAGAGAGCCACGGGCTTGTCACGCCAGCCCACCAGATTGGCGAGCGGTGTGCGCTGGTGGGCCCACACGATCGTTTCGATCAGCTCCTGCCAGTAACCACGCCAGGAGATCAGGAACATGAAACCGGTTGCCCAGATCAGGTGCCCGAAGAGGAACATCCAGGCCCAGACGGCCAGGTTGTTGCTGCCGGCGGGGTTGTAGCCGTTGATCAGCTGGGAGCTGTTGAGCCACAGGTAATCGCGGAACCAGCCCATCAGGTAGGTGCTGGATTCGTTGAACTGGGCCACGTTGCCCTGCCAGATGGCGAGGTGCTTCCAGTGCCAGTAGAAGGTGAGCCAGCCCACGGTGTTCAGGGCCCAGAAGACAGCCAGGTAGAAGGCGTCCCAGGCGCTGATGTCACAGGTGCCGCCACGGCCGGGGCCGTCGCAGGGGAAGGAATAGCCGAAGTCCTTCTTGTCGGGCATCAGCTTCGAACCGCGGGCATCGAGGGCGCCCTTCACCAGGATCAGGGTGGTGGTGTGCAGACCCAGCGCAATGGCGTGGTGCACCAGGAAGTCACCAGGACCGATCTGGAGGAAGAGGCTGTTGTTGCCGGCGTTCAGACCCTCCAGCCAGCCGGGCAGCCAGACGGCGCCGGGGCCAGGAGCATTGCTCACCAGCTGTCGGGGTTCGACAGCAGCACGTTCATGCCATAGATCGCCTTGCCGGATGCGGCCTGGACGAACTGGGCGAAGACGGGCTCGACCAGGATCTGCTTCTCGGGGGTGCCGAAGGCCACCACCACGTCGTTGTGGACGTAGAGGCCCAGGGTGTGGAAACCAAGGAACAAGGAGACCCAGCTCAGGTGGCTGATGATCGCTTCCTTGTGCTCGAGCATCCGGGCCAACACGTTGTTCTTGTTGGCTTCGGGGTCGTAGTCACGGATGAAGAAGATCGCACCATGGGCGAAGGCACCGCACATCAGGAAGATGGCGATGTACTGGTGGTGGGTGTAAAGGGCAGCCTGCGTCGTGTAGTCCCTGGCGATGAACGCATAGGACGGCATCGAGTACATGTGCTGCGCCACCAGGCTGGTGACCACACCGAGACAGGCCAGAGCCAGACCCAGCTGGAAATGCAGCGAGTTGTTGACCGTGTCGTAGAGACCTTTGTGGCCGGCGCCCAGGTCACCAGGGGTGCCCTTGGGGGGGTTGTGGGCCTCGAGGATCTCGCGGATCGAGTGGCCGATACCGAAGTTGGTCCGGTACATGTGGCCGGCGATCACGAAGATCACGCCGATCGCCAGGTGGTGATGGGCGATGTCGGTGAGCCAAAGCGACTCGGTCTGGGGGTGGAAGCCTCCCAGGAAGGTGAGGATCGCCGTGCCGGCGCCTTCAGAGGTGCCGAACACCTGATAGGCGGTGTCAGGGTTCTGGGCATAGACGCCCCAGTTGCCGGTGAAGAACGGAGCCAGACCGGCGGGGTGCGGCATCACCGAGAGGAAGTTGTCCCAACCCACGTGCTGACCGCGGGACTCGGGGATGGCCACGTGAACCAGGTGACCGGTCCAGGCGATCGAGCTGAAACCGAACAGCACAGCCAGGTGGTGGTTGAGCCGGGATTCAGCGTTCTTGAACCAGGCCAGGGAAGGCCGGAACTTGGGCTGCAGGTGGAGCCAGCCGGCGAACAGAGCCCAGGCCGACAGGATCATCATGAAGATGGAACCCTGATACAGCTCGGCGTTGGTGCGCATGCCGATCGTGTACCACCAGTGGTACAGACCGGAATAGGCGATGTTCACCGGAGAGGAGGCGCCGGCCTGGGTGAAGGCCGCGATGGCGCCCTGGCCGAAGTGGGGATCCCAGATCGCGTGAGCGATGGGACGCACGTGCAGGGGATCGGCGACCCACTGCTCAAAGTTGCCCTGCCAGGCGATATGGAACAGGTTGCCCGAAACCCAGAGGCCGATGATGGCCAGGTGTCCGAAGTGGGTGGAGAACAGCTTCTGGTAAAGCCGCTCCTCGGTCATGCCGTCGTGGCTCTCGAAGTCGTGAGCCGTGGCGATGCCGTACCAGATCCGGCGGGTTGTCGGGTCCTGTGCCAGACCCTGGCTGAACGAAGGAAATTTCGTTGCCATTGGGAAAGGTCAGGAAAGGTCAGCCGACCGCAATGATGCGGGCCAGGAAGAACGACCAGGTGGTCGCGATGCCGCCCAACAGGTAGTGGGCGACACCCACGGCACGGCCCTGGGTGATGGACAGCGCGCGGGGCTGGATGGCCGGGGCCACCTTCAGCTTGTTGTGAGCCCAGACGATGGACTCGATCAGCTCCTGCCAGTAGCCGCGGCCGCTGAACAGGAACATCAGGCTGAAAGCCCAGATGAAGTGGGCACCCAGGAACATCAAGCCATAGGCACTGCTGCTGGAGCCGTAGCTGTTGATCACCTGTGCGGCCTGGGCCCACAGGAAATCACGCAGCCAGCCATTGATGGTGATGGCGCTCTGGGCGAAGTTGCCATTGGTGATGTGCGACACGCTGCCGTCGGCATTGACGGTGCCCCACACGTCGCTCTGCATCTTCCAGGAGAAGTGGAAGATCACGATCGACAGGGAGTTGTACATCCAGAACAGGCCGAGGAACACGTGGTCCCAGGCCGACACCTGGCAGGTACCGCCACGGCCGGGGCCGTCGCAGGGGAAGCGGAAGCCGAGATTCGCCTTGTCGGGAATCAAGCGGGAGCTGCGGGAATAGAGCACACCCTTCAGCAGAATCAGCACGGTCACGTGAATCGTGAACGCGTGGATGTGGTGGACCATGAAGTCCGCCGTGCCGAGGGGGATCGGAGCCGCAGCCACCTTGCCACCCACAGCCACCACGGCACCGTTGAACACTTCGCTCACACCGGCGAGGGCGTTGGGAGCGGTGGTGCCGGCGGCAGCGGCGTGCAGACCCTGGATCCACTGCGCGAAGACGGGCTTCAGGGCAATGGCGGAGTCGCTGAACATGTCCTGGGGACGGCCCAGGGCACGCATGGTGTCGTTGTGGATGTAGAGGCCGAAGCTGTGGAAGCCCAGCCAGATGCACACCCAGTTGAGGTGGCTGATCANGGCGTCGCGGGCCTTGAGCACCCGATCCAGCACGTTGTCGATGTGCTTGGCGGGGTCGTAGTCACGCACCATGGCGATGGCGGCGTGCGCGCCTGCACCCACGATCAGGAAGCCACCGATCCAGGTGTGGTGCGTGAACAGCGACAGCTGGGTTGGGTAGTGGATGCCGATGTAGGGATAGGGCGGCATCGCATACATGTGGTGGGCCACGATGATGCTCAGCGAGCCGAGCAGGGCCAGGTTCACGGCCAACTGGGCATGCCAGCTGGTGGTCATGAACTCGAACAGGCCGTTGTGACCATTGGGAGCGGGGAACAGCAGGGGATCCCCCTTCTGGCCCTCGAGAATCTCCTTGATGCTGTGACCGATACCCCAGTTGGTGCGGTACATGTGGCCAGCCACGATGAACAGCACCGCGATCGCCAGATGGTGATGGGCGATGTCGGTCATCCAGAGGCTGCCGGTGACTGGATTGAGCCCACCCTTGAAGGTGAGGAAATCGCTGTAGGCAGCCCAGTTGCCGGAGAAGAAGGCTGAGATGCCAGCTCCGAAGCCGGGGAACAGCTGGGTGAGCAGGTCCTGGTTCAGGAACTCATGCGGCAGGGGGATGTCGGCCACCGAAGCGATGGTCTTGCCGTTGAGCGCCAGCGGCTTGCCGGCGTCGATGGCATCCATCAACTGGGTGGTGGGCAGCGACACGTGCAGCAGGTGCCCGGTCCAGGAGAGCGAGCCCAGGCCCAGCAGACCAGCCAGGTGGTGGTTGAGCATCGACTCAACGTTCTGGAACCACTCGAGCTTGGGAGCTGCCTTGTGGTAATGGAAGACGCCGGCATTGAGCATCAGGCCGGCCATCACCAGGGCACCGATCGCGGTGGCGAGGAGCTGGGTTTCGCTGGTGTAGCCCCAAGCCCTCCACATGTGGAAGAGACCGGAGGTGATCTGAATGCCGTGGAAGCCGGCACCCACATCGCCATTGAGGATTTCCTGGCCGAAGATCGGCCAGACCACCTGCGCGGAAGGCTTCACGTGCAGGGGGTCGGCGAGCCAGCCGGTGTAGTTGGAGAAGCGGGCGCCGTGGAAGAAGGCACCGCTCAACCAGATGAAGATGACGGCCAGGTGGCCGAAGTGAGCCGAGAAGATCTTGCGAGAGACCTCTTCGAGGTCGCTCGTGTGGCTGTCGAAGTCGTGAGCATTGGCGTGGAGGTTCCAAATCCAGGTGGTGGTTTTGGGACCCTTGGCCAGGGTGCGGTCGAAATGTCCGGGCTTTTCGAAAGCTCGAACGTGGCCGGAACGGGGTTCCGGTCGACCATGGCCTTGGCCTTTTCCCCACGCTCTGGTGGGCTGATGGTCATCGAGACGTTCCTCGAGGGACGGGATCGAGGTGGAGGTCCACCCCTGTCGGCGGGTCGCTGGGGCCGCTGAGCAGCCGCATCGCCTCCACCGGTGGGCCCCATGCCGGCTTTCGCCGCCATGGGCACCAGCTGAAGCAGGCATCACGGAATCGCGAAACCCATTGCCGCAGCTGGAGCTTGGGGCCCCAGATAGGGGACCGCTGGCGGCACTATAGGGGTCGCATCCAATGGGTTCTGGGCCTCAGTTACAAAGGTTCAATCCCGGCGCTTCCCAGGCCAGGACTGGGCTCCGAGAGGCAGTAAGCTAGTCTTTCAATCATGTTTTTTGGCGGCTTTTCTTATACCACAGATCCGCCCGCCTTCGCGATCTCTTCTCTCTCCTGCCGTCTGCGCGGCGCCCAAAGGCTGCGACGGGGCCGCTCCGGAGCAGGCCAGCAGAATGCCACCAGTTCCATGCCGGATCCAGCCAGGGTGACCAGCCGCGACCAAGCCTCTGACCGGTGCCCGGAAGGTCGGCAAGCCAGCCGCTTTCGACGGTCGATCTGGTCGTCGGCCCTGGCGGGACTGCTGATCGTGTTGCTGCTGGGGTTGCAGGCGGGCTGCCAGCGCAGGCAGCCGGCAGCGCCGGTGCTCCAGGCCACGGCCCCGTCGGGCCCCCTTCAGGAGGTGGCGCMMCGGCCGGGGTGCAGCAGCTGGCGGCCGCACTGGCGGAACACAGCCCCCAGCTGCGGATCACGGCACCCGCCGACGGAGCCACGCTCGCGGATGGCCCCTGGAGTCTGCAGCTGTCGTTGCGCGACTGGCCCCTGACCGACGGCGGCGAGCTCGGACTCGGCGCTCATGTGGTGGTGCAGGTCGATGATCAGGCGCCGCAGCGGGTCACACGACCCGGCTCCGGTGATGGCGATGCGCTGGCGGTGGAAATGCCGCCACTCAGCCCCGGCAGCCACCGGATCACCGCCTATGCGGCCCGCCCATGGGGCGAGGTGGTGAAGGACCCGCGTGCCTTCAGCCAGATCCGCCTGCAGCGGGTGGCCCCCACGCCCCTGCGGGTGCCGGCGGGGGGAACGCCCCAGCTGATCGCCGTGAGTCCCGGGCCGGAACCTCGCAGCGAGCCGGTGCTGCTCGACTGGCTGCTGATCGATGCCCCGCTGCAGGGTCTGCGTGAGGGTGACGCCAGCTGGCGCTTGCGGGTCACCGTCAACGGCGACAGTTTTCTGGTGGACCAGAACGCGCCGCTGTGGCTGCGGGGCTGGCGTCAGGGCAGCAACAGTCTCCAGCTGGATCTGGTGGATGGGCTGGGGGAGCCGCTCAACCCTCCCTTCAACAGCCTGGTCTCGGAAGTGGTGGTCAGCCCCGCGGCCCCGAGGCCCGTGTGGCTGACCGACCGCATCGAACCCGACAGCCTGGCTCGCCTGCTGGGGCGGCAGTCTGAGACCCCCGTGCCCCCGATGCCGGGCCAGCCCGATCCGGCAGCCGGGCCCGCATCGCCTGGGCTCGCCGAAGCCGAAGCGCCGGTCGAACCGTCATCAGAACCCCAGCCCAGCGCCCCGACCGAACCGGAAAGCGGGAACGGGTCAGAGCAGCCGGCCGAGCCCGAAACCACCCCCTCGACCGAGCCCCCCTCCGTGTCCAACCCCGATGGCGCACCCGATGACGCTGCCGCCCCGGCAGCGTCGCCGCTGGCCGACCCCGGCGACGCGGATCGGGGCACACCCAACACGGCGCCGCCCCCAGAAGCGATCACGGCCGCACCCCCGCTCTCCGCCGATGCCGAGCGCATCGCTCCCAACAGCAGCCTCTCCGGCTCGGCCCGCGACCAGGTGCGCGACGACGGCTCCCTGATCCAGCCGAAGGCGAAGGGACCGCTGGCCGGCCTGCGGGAGCGCCTGGGATCATGAGCCAGACCATCGAGGTGTGGGGTCTGGGCTTCAGCCCGCAGGCCGAAGTGCCACTGCGGCAACTGCAGCAGGCCCGTGTGATCGATGCGCTGGTGCTGCCGGGCGCCGAGCCCTCCGCACCCGCGGTGCTGGCCGACGCCTGGCCGACGGCGCGGGCCTTTGTGGTGGTGGGGGCCTGCGGCCTGATCACCCGCCTGATCGCACCGCTGCTGGCCCACAAGGACACCGATCCGGCAGTGGTGGTGATCGATCCGGCCGGCCGCTTCGCCATCCCCCTGCTGGGCGGTCACCGCGGCGGGGCCGAACAGCTCAGTCAGGAGGTGGCGGCGCTGCTCGGCGGCCAGGCCGTGCTCACGGGCAGCAGCGGCGCCAGCGGACGCCTGGCGCTCGACAGCTTCGGCAGGCGGCTGGGGCTGGCGCCGCGGCGGCGGCGGCGACTGGAGTGCCCTGATGCAGCGGGCCGGTCGGCAGGGCGGTCGGATCCGGGTGGCCCAGAGCGCCGGCAGCCGACGCTGGCGGGAGCTTCCCGCCGCCGCGGGCGTGGTGGACGCACCAGCCGATCAGGCCGACCTGCTGATCAGCGCCCACAGCGGGCCCGGCTGCCGCTGGCATCCCCCCTGCCTGTGGCTCGGCATGGGCTGCGAACGCGGCACCAGCCTGAGCCTGCTGGAGCGCCTCGTGGATGTCCAGCTCGCCAGCGCCGGACTGGCCCCCGAAGCCGTGGCCGGCCTGGCCAGCATCGATCGCAAGGGCGATGAGCCGGCTCTCCTGGAGCTGGCGGCGAAGCGCCAGTGGCCGCTGCAGCTGTTCGCGGCCCCTCAGCTGAGCGCCGTGGCGGTGCCCAACCCGTCCGAGGCGGTGGCCCGTGAGATGGGCACCGCCAGCGTGGCCGAGGCGTCAGCGCTGCTCGCCGCCGGCAGCGACGGCGATCTGCTGCTGGCCAAGACCGTGGCCCGCGCCGGCGCCGGAGAGCAGGGGGCGGTCACCCTGGCGATCGCCCGCTGCCCCGAGCAATGGGCACCGGGCCAGGGCCAGCTGCATCTGGTGGGCAGCGGGCCGGGCCGGCTGGATCTGCTCACCCCGGCGGCACGGCGGGCGCTGGCGGAGTCGAGCGTGTGGGTGGGCTATGGCCTCTATCTCGATCTGCTCGAGCCCCTGCGCCAACCGGATCAGCTGCGCTGCGACGGGCAGCTCACCGAGGAGCGTCAGCGCTGCGCCCTCGCCTGGAGCTGGCCAGCCAGGGCGTCCGGGTGGCACTGGTCTCGTCGGGTGACAGCGGCATCGTACGGCATGGCCGGCCTTGCGCTGGAGCTCTGGCTGGCCGTCGACGCCGATCAGCGTCCGGCCTTTGCGGTGCACCCAGGCATCTCGGCGGTGCAGCTGGCGGCGGCGCGGGCCGGGGCCCCGCTGATGCACGATTTCTGCACGATCAGCCTGAGCGATCGGCTCACCCCCTGGCCGGTGATCGAGCGGCGGCTTGAGGCTGCCGCGGCCGGCGATTTCGTGGTGGCGCTCTACAACCCGCGCTCCCGCGGACGCGACTGGCAGCTGCAGCGGGCCTGCGCCATCCTCCTCGGCCACCGCCCCGCCAGCACGCCGGTGCTGCTGGCACGCCAGCTGGGCCGGCCTGACGAGCAAGTGGAGCGGCATCAGTTGGGCGACCTGCCGATCGAACAGGTCGACATGCTCACGCTGGTCCTGGTGGGGAACAGCACCACCCGCAGCCAGGACGGCTGGATGGTGACCCCGAGGGGCTACCCCGGAGCGGCGCTGGTCTAGGTCGGGTCGACCTCAAGAGTCGGGATGACAGGATTCGAACCTGCGGCCCCTTCGTCCCGAACGAAGTGCGCTACCAAGCTGCGCTACATCCCGATGGATCGAGCTTAGGGGATGGCCGGGGCCCGATCGGGGTCTTCTCGGCGTCTTCCTACAGTCGTGGTTCCGCCGCGCCGCCGCTGTTGATCGCCCCCACCAAGCCGGAGTGGCTCCGGGTGAAGGCCCCCCAGCGCGAGCGCATCGGTGCGGTGGCAGACCTGCTGGTCGACCTCAGGCTCAACACGGTGTGCCAGGAGGCCAGCTGCCCCAACATCGGCGAATGCTTCGCCGGGGGCACCGCCACCTTCCTGATCATGGGACCGGGCTGCACCCGCGCCTGCCCCTACTGCGACATCGACTTCGACAAGAGCGTGCGGGGGCTGGATCCCACCGAGCCGGAGCGGCTGGGGGAAGCCGTGCAGCGGCTCGGCCTGAGCCACGTGGTGATCACCTCGGTGAATCGCGACGATCTCGCCGATGGCGGCGCCAGCCAGTTCGTGGCCTGCATCGAGGCGGTGCGGCGCCGCTCGCCGGGCACCACCATCGAGCTGCTGATTCCGGATTTCTGCGGCAACTGGGAGGCACTGGCCACGGTGATGGCCGCTGCCCCGCAGGTGCTCAACCACAACATCGAAACGGTGCCGCGGCTGTACAGAACAGCCCGGCCCCAGGGCCGCTACGACCGCTCCCTGGAGCTGCTCCTGCGTGTGCACGAGGGCTGGCCACGCACCTATACCAAATCCGGCCTGATGGTGGGCCTGGGCGAACGCGACTCCGAGGTGTTCGAGGTCATGGCCGACCTTCGCCGCCACGCCGTGGACATCATGACCATCGGCCAGTACCTCTCCCCCGGGCCGAAGCACCTGGCCGTGGATCGCTTCGTGACACCGGAGCAGTTCGAGGCGTACCGCCACCACGGCGAAGCGGACCTGGGCTTCCTGCAGGTGGTGAGCAGCCCGCTCACCCGCAGCAGTTACCACGCCGGCGAGGTGCGGCGGCTGATGCGGGAGTTTCCGCGCTAACCACTGCGGAGCGAACGGAGCGGTGAGCCAACGGGACGGTGGGGCCTCAGGCCACCACCGCCTCCCGCTCCGCCAATCCCATGGCCGCCTTCTCACTGGGTGGCACCAGCAGCCGGAAGCTGGTCTTCCAGCGGCTCCAGTCGGCCAGGATCGCGGCGGCCTTGCTGCTGCCGGTGGCCTCCAGATGCGCCGCCAGCAGCGGCTTGAGCAGAGCCTCCTGCTCCGAGGTGGTGAGCTCGGTGATGGCCACGATCTCGCGATTCACCCGCTCGGCCAGCAGTCCATCCTCATCGAGGATGAAGGCCACCCCCCCGGTCATCCCGGCAGCGATGTTGCGGCCGGTGCTGCCAAGCACCACCACCACGCCCCCGGTCATGTATTCGCAGCAGTGATCACCGGCACCCTCCACCACGGTTCGGGCACCGCTGTTGCGCACGCCGAACCGCTCACCGGCCCTGCCCAGGGCGAACAGCTCGCCCCCGGTGGCCCCGTAGAGACAGGTGTTGCCCAGAATCACCTGGCTGCCGGGATCATGGCCACCAGGCGGAGGTACCACGGTGATGCGGCCGCCATTGATGCCCTTGCCCACATAGTCGTTGGCCTCTCCCACCAGGCGCAGGTTCATTCCCTGGAGCAGGAAGGCGCCGAAGCTCTGACCGGCCGCCCCCTCGAAGGTGAGATCGAGCTGACCGGCAAAGCCGGTGTTGCCATGGCGGGCGGCGATCTCACCGGCCAGCCGTGCCCCGACGCTCCGATCGGTGTTCACGATCGGGATCGTGCGGGCGACCCGGCCATGGTGATCGATGGCGGACAGCACCTCGGCATCGGCCAGCAGCCGGTCTTCCAGGATCGGGCCATTGCCGTGGGCGGCGGCGGCGTGCTGGAGCCAGCCCCGGTCGGCCGCCGCCGGGATCGGCTCGAGCAGACAGGAGAGATCGAGGGCCTGGGTCTTGGCCAGTGTCACGGCGCGGGGACGCAGCAGCTCGCTGCGACCGATCAGATCCTCCAGGCGGGCCACGCCGAGCACGCTGAGCAGCTGGCGCACCTCCTCGGCCACGAACAGAAAGAAATTGACCACATGTTCCGGCAGGCCGGTGAAGCGCTGGCGCAGCGCTTCCTTCTGGGTCGCCACCCCGACCGGGCAGTTGTTGGTGTGGCAGACGCGCGCCATGATGCAGCCCTCGGCGATCATGGCGATCGAGCCGAAGCCGAACTCCTCGGCGCCCAGCAGGGCGGCGATGACGACGTCCCAGCCGGTCTTGAGGCCGCCGTCGGCGCGCAGCAGCACGCGATCGCGCAGGCCGTTCTCGAGCAGGGACCGATGCACCTCGGTAAGACCCAGCTCCCAGGGGCTGCCGGCGTGCTTGATCGAGCTCAGCGGGGAGGCGCCGGTGCCACCGTCATGGCCGGAGATCTGGATCACATCGGCATTGGCCTTGGCCACCCCGGCGGCGATGGTGCCGATGCCGATCTCGGCCACCAGCTTCACGCTCACCTTGGCGGCGGGGTGAACCTGGTGCAGGTCGTGAATCAGCTGGGCCAGATCCTCGATCGAATAGATGTCGTGGTGGGGCGGCGGTGAGATCAGCGCCACGCCGGGCTTGCTGTTGCGGAGCCAGGCGATGTAGGGATCGACCTTGGGTCCCGGCAGCTGGCCGCCCTCGCCGGGCTTGGCGCCCTGGGCCACCTTGATCTCGAGCTGCTGTCCGCTGCGCAGGTATTCGGGGGTCACGCCGAAACGACCGGAGGCGACCTGCTTGATCGCCGAGCAGGCCGTGTCTCCGTTGCGCAGACCACGGATCGTGGGCAGGGTGGCCGAGCGCCCCTCGCCGTCCACATCGTCGAGCACGTGGAACCGGGCCGGATCCTCGCCGCCCTCGCCGCTGTTGCTCTTGCCCCCGATGCGGTTCATGGCGATGGCCAGCACCTCGTGGGCTTCGCGGGAAAGCGCCCCGAGGCTCATGCCGCCGGTGCAGAAACGGCGGCAGATGCTCTCCACGCTCTCCACCTGATCGAGCGGCAGGGGCACCGGGGCGGGGGTCAGCTCCAGCAGGTCGCGCAGAGCCGTGACCGGCCGGTTCTCCAGGAGGGTCTTGTAGGTGGCGAAGTGGTCATAGCCAGGTCCGGCCTCGACCGCCGCGTGCAGAGCCTTGGCCATCTCCGGGCTGTTGAGGTGGTACTCGCCACCGGTGCGGTACTGCACGAAGCCCATGAACTCGAGCTTGCTGCGGTTGAGCTCGGGGAAGGCCTTGATGTGGAAGCTGAGGGTTTCGCTGGCCAGTTCGGCCAGGCTGAGGCCCGCCACCCGGCTGGTGGTGCCACAGAAGGCCAGAGCGATCAGATCGGCACCGATGCCGATCGCCTCGAAGATCTGCGCGCCGTGGTAGCTGGCCAGCAGGGAGATGCCGATCTTCGAGAGGATCTTGCGCAGCCCGTCTTCGAGGGCCTGGCGCACGTTGGCCTGCACCTGATCGGGCGTGAGGGCGGGGAGCTTGCCCCGCTCGATGTTGGTCTGCACCTTCGGCTGGGCCAGCCAGTGGCGTGCGGTCTCCCAGGTGAGCCAGGGGCAGACGGCGCTGGCGCCGAAACCGATCAGACAGGCCAGATGATGGGTGCTCCAGCACTGGGCCGTGTCCACCACCAGGGAGGCCTGAAGGCGCAGCCCCAGGTTGAGCAGGTGATGATGCACGGCCCCCACGGCCAGCAGCGGGGGCAGATAGGTGGTGGTGGCATTGATGCCGCGGTGCTGTCCGTCGAGATCGGCGCGATCGGAGAGCACGAGGATCTGACTGCCACCGCGCACGGCGGCCTCTGCCTCGGAGCGCAGCCGCTCCAGGGCAGCAGCGAAGGAGGCCGGACCATCATGGATCGGCACCAGGGTGGAGAGCGTGGTGGTCGCCAGCCCCTGATGGGCCAGGGCCTCCAGCTCGGCGTCGTTGAGGATCGGGCTGCTGAGATGCAGCATGGCCGCCGCGGCGGGCTCGGGCCGCAGAGCCGACCCCCGCCTGCCGAGATGCATCTCGAGGCTCATCACCAGCTTCTCCCGCAGCGGATCGATCGGCGGGTTGGTGACTTGGGCGAAGCGCTGCTTGAAGTAGTCGTAAAGCAGGTGGGGCTTACCGGAGAGCACCGCCAGGGGGATGTCGTCGCCCATGCAGTAGGTGGGCTCCTTGCCGGCGCCGGCCATGTCCTCGATCACCAGATCGAAGTCTTCAGCGGTGAAACCGAAGGCCGTCTGCAGCTGCAGCAGCTCCAGATCGGCCAGCTGGCGCTCCTGGGTCCAGGGCGGGGGGGGCAGGCTGCGGCGGTGCTCGGCCAGCCAGGCGCCGTAGGGGTGGCGCGAGGCCACCTCCTGCTTCACCTCCCAGTTGTGCAGCAGGCGGCCGTTCTCCAGATCCACGGCCAGCATCTGACCCGGACCGAGACGCCCCTTCTCGATGATGCGGCTCTCCTCCAGCTCGGCCACACCGGTCTCCGAGCCCATCACCACGAAGCCATCGCTGGTGATGCAGTAGCGAGCCGGGCGCAGGCCGTTGCGATCGAGGGTGGCGCCGACGCTGCGGCCATCGGCGAACACCAGCAGGGCCGGACCGTCCCAGGGCTCCTGGGTGCAGGCCGAATACTC
>NZ_LFEK01000047.1 GCF_001039265.1 Synechococcus sp. GFB01
CCTCGACGGGCGTGCTGGCAACCCTCAGCCGCGCGAGCGCGATGTGCTGCGGCTCCGCTACGGCCTCGACGACGGCCGCATGAAGACGCTCGAGGAGATCGGCCAGATCTTCGATGTGACCCGCGAGCGCATCCGCCAGATCGAGGCCAAGGCGCTGCGCAAGCTGCGCCACCCCAACCGCAACGGAGTGCTGAAGGAATACATCAAGTGAGCCTGATCGCCCTGCGGGGCCTCCGCACGGCGCCGGTGCTCACGGAAGCCGAGCGTCTTGCTCTGCGGGCCGAGCTGCTGCCACGGCTCGAAGCCTGTGACTGGTTCACCGTGGGTGTGATGGCTCCATCGGCCCAGCTAGCCGTGGAGTGTCTGCGACAGCTGGAGGCGGCCCTGGGCTGGGATCCGCTCGAGCTCGATCCGGCCGGAGAGGCGCTTGCCGCCATCGAGGGGCCGGTCTTCCTGAAGGCCAATCAGACCTCGCGCCGCTTCCTGGTGCGGCGCGAGGCGGGGCTGGGCGAAGGTCTGCTGATCACCGGCCACAGCCCCGCCGATCCCGAGGCCGAGGACACGTGGGGGCCGCTGCCCCTGGATTTCTTCGGCCCCTAATCTGGGCGGCTGTGATCTGCCGCTGATGGCCAATCCCCTGCGTATCGCCTCCCGCCGCAGCCAGCTGGCCATGGTCCAGACCCACTGGGTTCGCGATGAGCTCGCCAGGGCCCATCCCGGCCTGGAGATCAGCATCGAGGCGATGGCCACCCAGGGCGACAAGATCCTCGATGTGGCCCTGGCCAAGATCGGTGACAAGGGCCTGTTCACCAAGGAGCTGGAGGCCCAGATGCTGGTGGATCGGGCCGACATCGCCGTCCACAGCCTCAAGGACCTGCCCACCAACCTGCCTGAGGGGCTGATGCTCGGCTGCATCACCGAGCGGGAGGATCCCGCCGACGNCCTGGTGGTGCACGAGAAGCACCGGGACAAGACCCTCGCCACCCTGCCGGAGGGCTCGGTGGTGGGCACCAGCTCCCTGCGTCGCCTGGCACAGCTGCGCCATCACTTCCCCCAGCTCACGTTCAAGGACGTGCGCGGCAACGTGATCACCCGGCTGGAGAAGCTCGATGCCGGCGAGTTCGACTGTCTGATCCTGGCCGCTGCAGGTCTGGGGCGCCTCGGTCTCGGCGATCGCATCCACGAGCTGATCGATCCGGCGATCTCCCTCCATGCCGTGGGCCAGGGAGCGCTCGGAATCGAATGCCGCAGCGGCGACACCGCGGTCTTGGAGCAGATCAAGGTGCTCGAGCACATCCCCACCGCTCGCCGCTGCCTCGCCGAGCGGGCCTTCCTCCGCGAGCTGGAGGGTGGTTGCCAGGTGCCGATCGGTGTCAACAGCCGCTTCGAGGGCGATGCTGAGAGCGCGGAGCTGGTGCTCACCGGCATGGTGGCCAGCCTCGATGGGATGCGCCTGATCCGTGACGAGGTTCGTGGCTCCCAGACGGATCCGGAGGCGATCGGGATCGACCTGGCCCACAGGCTGCGGCAGCAGGGTGCCGGCGCCATCCTGGAGGAGATCTTTGCCAGCGTCCGACCCGAAGCCTGAAGCGGGCGACGGCACCGATCCCGGCAGCCTTCCCTTTCAGTGGAGTCTGCTGGCCTGGGCGGCGCTCGTGGGCACCCTCACGGGCCTGGCCGTGGTGGCCTTCCATGAGCTGCTCGGCTTCATCAACAACGGACTCTTCGGGCCGGTGGTGGAGCTGCTGTTCCAGGTGGGTCAGGCCGGTGCTCCCGAACCGCCCGGGCCGGCGCTGCCGCCGCTGCCTCCTGACAGTGGCACGCCGCTCAAGGCCTTGCTGCAGGTGGGCCTGGGCGGTCTCGGCTTTCTGCCCCCACCGCCGGCCGCGCCTGAGCCCCCGCCGCTGCCCAGCTCTGCGCTGCCGGACTGGTTGAGCCTCTGGCCGGTGGTTGTGGTGCCCATCCTCGGCGGGCTGGCGGTGGGGCTGCTGCGCCGCTTCGGCGGCGACATCGGCCCAGGCCTGCCGAGCCTGATGGCGATGGCTGATGGTGCGGCTGAACCCACCCCCAGCTGCCATTGCGCCGGCTGCTGGCCGCCTCGCTCAGCCTCGGCAGCGGGGCCTCCCTGGGGCCCGAGGGTCCCAGCGTGGAGAGCGGCGGCAACATCGGTCTCTGGGTCGCCCTGCGCGGCGCTCTTCCACCCCAGAGCCAGAAGGCGCTGGTGGCGGCCGGCGTGGCCGCCGGGCTGGCTGCGGGTTTCAAGGCCCCGATCGCCGGCGTGTTCTTCGCCTTCGAGGGCAGCTTCAGCGCCATCCAGGGTCGACCCAGTCTGCGGGCGGTGCTGGTGGCCGCGGTGGCCTCCAGCCTGGTCACGCAGCTGGTGCTCGGCGATGCGCCGATCCTGCGGCTGCCGGCCTACGAGGTGCGTTCGCCGCTGGAGCTGCCGCTTTATCTGGGTTTGGGACTGCTGGCCAGTGGCATGTCCTGGCTGCTGGTCAGCCTGCTGGCCCTGGGACGCAGCGATCGTCTGCAGCGCTGGCTGGCCCTGCTGCCGCCCGGTCTGCCCACGGCCCTCGGCGGTCTGGCGGTGGGGCTNGATGGCGCTGGGGTTCCCGCAGGTTCTGGGTGTGGGCTACGACACCATCGAAGCGCTGCTGGGCAGCGATGGCGGCATCCCCCTGCTCACCCTGCTGTTGCTGCTGGGGATGAAGCTGCTGGCCACCACCGTGAGCAACGCCACCGGCTTCGTGGGAGGTGGTTTTGCGCCCTCCCTGGTGCTCGGAGCGGTGCTGGGCAACTGCTACGGGCAGTTGCTCGGAGCGGGCGGACTGCATCTGCCGATCGCGGAGCCGCCGGCCTACGCCATGGTGGGCATGGCGGCGGTGCTGGCCGGCAGCGCCAGGGCTCCTCTCACCGCCCTGCTGCTGCTGTTCGAACTCACCCGCGACATCCGGATCGTCCTGCCGCTGATGGCCGCCGCCGGACTGAGCGCGGCCCTGGTCGAGCGCTGGCAGGGCATCAGCGATCCGGGCCTGCTCGGCCCCGATCCCGCGGAGGAGCATCGCCGTCGCCAGCTGGCCGCAGTGGCGGTGCAGGAGGCCTTCGAGCCGGAGGCTCCGCTGGTGCTGCCCGCGGATCTGCCGGCAATCGAGGCGTTGCGGCAACTGGTGGAGGCCCATGGGCACTGCCTGCTGGTGGCCGATCGCGGCTGGGTGATCGGTCTGGTGACCCTGCCTGATCTGCAGCGGGTGCTGAGCGGACACCAGCATGAAGCCCGACCCCTGTCGCTGATCGACTGCCGCCGCGGCGACCTTGTGTGGCTTCCGGCTTCAGCCCATCTGGCCCAGCTCGAGGATCAGCTCACGCCCAACGGTCTGCGGCAGGTCCCCGTGTTCGATCTGCCGGCCGGCAGCACGGTGGCGCTGCCCCATGGCCTCCCGGGCAGCGGATTGCCGCTGGCGAAACTGTGCGGTGTGGCCAGCCGGGACGGCATGGCGCGTGCCCTGGCCCGACGACTGGGAGACTTCAGGCAGACTGCGGCTGACCAGGGTTGAACCGCCCGCTCCCCAGGGCCTCGGCCACGGGATCGACGGCGGCCAGGCGCCTGAGGATTCGCTCCCGATCGAGCTCCGACAGTTCGCCATCCTGGCCCCACTTGAGAGCCGTGCTGCTGGCCACGCAGGGTAGCGGCTCGAGCTGGCCACCTTGCTCCGCCGGTGCAGCGATGGTGGGGTGGGGCTGGAACGACATCGGCTCAGGAAAGCGGCAACACCGTACGAATCGGATCGCTGTTCATCCAACCCTTTCGGGCTGATTTCCAGATTCTCTTCGGATCGCTCGCGGCGTTCAGCGCTGCACGATCACCGGCGTGCCCACGTCCACGAGTTCGAACAGCTTGCGGACATGGGGAGTGAGCATGCGCACACAGCCGTTGGAGACGGCTGCTCGGGAGGTGACGGTCCAGGCCCAAGCATCGGGAGTGCCATGGATGCCGAACTGGTTGGGCCCGCTGTGCTTGAACCCGATCCAGCGGTCCCCGAGGGGAGCCTGCGGCCCGATCTTCTGGACCACCTTGCCGCTCTTGGTGCTCTGGTAGATCGGGTTGATCACCTTGTTCTTCACCTGGAAGCGGCCGGTGGGAGTGGGGGTGTTGGGATCGCCGATCGCCACCGGCCAGGTGTGCAGCACCTGGCCGTTCTCCCGCAGGCTGATCTGCCGCTTGCCCAGTTCCAGCAGGATGTCGCGGGTGCTGGAGATCGCCGCTGTAGCAGGAGCAGTCCCCAGGGCAGCGGGAGCGGTGGCGGCTCCGGCCACCGTCGCACTGGATTCAGCCAGGCTGGCCGGAACGGTGGCCAGCTGCCCGGCCAGCACCAGCAAGGAGGAGCAAGACGAGAGGAATGGGCGGACCATGGCGGTGCTGCGTCAGTTGACCAACTTGGGATCGATCTGGCTGTTGTAGCGCGATTCGCACTGCTTGACGATCGTCACGGCTTCGGTGGCGTCGAAGAAGCCGTTCACCCGGCAGGTGCCGGGCTTCTTGAGGTCCTTGTAGTGCTCCCAGTAGTACTGGGTCTCCTTCTGCCAGTGATCGCCGAGCTGGGTGTAGCTGGTGATGTGATCCATGCGCTTGTCGTCNGCCAGCACGGCGATCACCTTGTCGTCGACCTCGCCACCATCGTCGAACTTCATGATGCCGATGATGCGGGCCTCCACCACCGAGCCCGGCACCAGCGGCTCGGTCACTCCCACGATCTCGATGTCGAGCGGGTCGCCGTCCTCGTCCCATGTGCGGGGGATGCAGCCGTAGGCGAAGGGATAGGCCAGGGAGGAATAGCCCACCCGATCGAGCTTGAGGTGACCGGTTTCGGTGATCAGCTCGTACTTGTTGATCGTGTTGCTGTTGAGCTCCACGATGGAGTTCAGCCGCAGCTCGGCCTCATCGGCGAAGGCCGGCAGCACGTGCAGCAGGTTGAGCATCGTGCGGCTGGGGGCGTGGTCGATGTTCGCCATACGGGAGGGGGTGGCTGCGGGCCGCATCCTATGCAGTGGGCCGGGAGCAGCTGAGCAGGGCCTCCAGCTTGCGGCTCAGGTAGGCCAGGAAGGGTGCGGCCGACAGGGGCCGACCGCTCACCAGGGCCACCAGCTCCTCGCCGTTCACCGAGCGGCCGAGGGCCAGACCCGCCGGGCCAGCCACTCGCGCAGGCGCGTCTCCTCCCCGGCGGCGATGGCGGCATCGATGGCACCCTCGCCGCCCAGGTCGCTCTCCATCGCCTCGCCCAGCTGGGCACTGATCAGGTGGCCCAGGGCGTAGCTGGGGAAGTAGCCGAACAACCCCTCGGCCCAGTGGATGTCCTGCAGGCAGCCGAGCGCATCGTTCGGCGGCCGGATGCCGAGCAGTTCGCCGCTGAGCCGGTTCCAGTGCTGCGGCAGCTCCTCCACCGGCAACTGCTGCTCCAGCAGAGCCAGCTCCAGCTCGAAGCGCAGCACGATGTGCAGGGCATAACTCAGCTCGTCGGTCTCCACCCGGATCAGGCCCGGCCGGAGCGGATTGAGGCTCGCCAGAAACCGGCGGCGCCGCCCCAGGGATCAGCCCCCGCACCCTCGCAGACGTGCGGATGCCAGCGCTCCGCAAAGGCGCGGCTGCGGGCCACGCGGCACTCCCAGAACAGCGACTGGGATTCATGCACCCCCATCGAGGTGGCCTCGCCGAGCGGCCAGGGGAAGAAGTGGTCATCGCTGCGGGGCAGGCCCTGCTCGTACAGCGAGTGCCCCCACTCGTGAGCGGTGGCGAGGAAGGCCGAGAGCGGCTGTCCCGGCACCACCCGGGTGGTGATGCGGAAGTCGCCGGGGCCGAGGGTGCACGAGAAGGGGTGGGCCGAGCGGGAGCGCTGGCAGCGGAACGGGTCGTATCCCCAGCTCTCGAGCAGATCGGCGCAGAGGCGCTCCTGGAGCGCTTCGGGCAGGTCGGTGGACGTTGGATCCCCGGGTGGAGGCGCGGCGGCGGCTCTCTCCAGCAGGGCGGGGATCTCGGCCCTCAGGGGGGCGAACAGCTCCTCGAGCCGGACCTTGCTGATTTCGGGCTCGAACGGCTGGGCCAGGATCTCCCAGGGGCTGCGCTGCACCGGTTCGGCCGCCGCCAGCTGGCTGGCCTGTTCGCGCCGCAGGGTGATCAGCTCCGCCAGGGCCGGTGCGAATGCCTTGAAGTCGTTGCGGGCGCGGGCCTCCTGCCAGACGGCATTGCCGCGGGACTGGGCCATCGCCAGCTGGGAGACCAGGGCTGGATCCAGGCAGCGCTGGCGCTCCAGTTCCAGCCGCAGCAGCTGTAGATTGCGGCGTTGAGCGGTCNNNGGGGTCTCNGGGCGTCAGTTCGGCTTCCGCCGCCGCCACCAGCTCCGCATAGGCCNNGGGCTGCTCTGCCGCTCGTGCAGCTGGGCCGCCAGCAGGGCCAGCTGTTCGCCCCGCCANGCCGCCCCGGCGGCAGGCATCACCGTGTTCTGGTCGTAGTAGAGGGCGCTGCTGATCGCACCCAGCAGCCGGGTCTGATGCAGGTGCCGATGCAGGCGCTCGAGGGCTGAGCCCGCTGGAGCCATGGCCATGGGGTGCGCAACCGATGGTTCTCCTTCCATCCCAGCAGCCCGCGCCGCTCTCCGGTGAGCTGAACGAGGGGCTTCGCTCTCCTCGACGGCGCCAGGGAGCGTTCATCATGGGCGGCTCACCAGCCCGATCGCCCCTACCGCTCCGATCCCATAAGGTGGGTGCGCTTCCGGGATCGCTGCCTTCAGGGATGCTGCGCAGGATCCTTCAGGAACTGGCCGAAGCCGCGCCGCTGGCTCTGCTGGTGGGTGCCGTGATCGGCGGGGCCATGGTGAGCCTCGTGACTGGCACGCTCGGTCAGAGCACCAACGAGAGCCTTGAAGCTCTCGCGCTGGGATCCCTGCAGGTGGTCACCCCCGTGGGGGTCAGCCTGATCTGGATCTGTCGTTGTGCACCCCTGCGACTGGCTGAAGGTGTCCGCCGCCAGCTGCGCCAGCCGCCCCAGCGTGCCAGGGTCTCCCGGCCGTGGACCCCGAGCCTGGAGGAGATGATCGTTGCGGCATGCAGCGCGATGCTGCTGGTTCCCTGGTTCGAAGGGGGTCTTCTGATCGGCGGCCTGCTGCTCACCCCGCGGGCTGAGCTCGGACTCGCCAGCGAGCTCCAGCAACTCATCCCCCTGATGCGAGCCTCAGACCTGCTTCAATGCGTCCTGCGAGCCGCGGTGTTCACGGCTGCAGCCCAGGCGGTCTGTCTCCGCAAGGCTGCCCAGGTGAAGAACTCCGAGGTCGAGCTTGCCGCGCTGCTGGCCGACGCGCTGCCCGAGTGCCTGCTGGTGGTCATGGGGCTTGAGGTCATCTGGCTGACCCTGCTCGTTCCCCTGCATGGCGCCTACTGATGAGCTTCGACGACAGCCAGAGCGATCCGACCCACAGCAGGGCGATGTCGATGCCGGTCAGCCGCCTCGGGTTGCTGTTCCTGGCTGGATCCCTGCTGCTGGCCGGCTGGGTGGCTTCAAACCTGCTTCAGGAGCACTGGCACTGGCGCAACAGCTCCGTTGTTCAGTTCCGCACCCGCAATGCCGCGGGGATCTGGCCTGGCGTGAACGTCACGCTCTCCGGCTACCGGATCGGCAAGGTGGAGACGGTGAACCTGGCCCGTGATGGCCTGGTGGATGTGAGGCTGCGGATCGCGTCCCGCTACCGCTCCCTGGTTGGGCCGCGCAGCCGGGCCACGGCTGCTCAGGAGGGTCTGATCGGCGAAACCGTGGTCGCGCTGACGCCTGATCTCACCGCCCCGGGGGGTCGGTCGCCTGCCGGAGATCTGCCGATCGCCTTTCAACCATCCAGCACTCCTGCCGAGTTGCTCAGTGATCTGGCCCAGACCCGCCTGAAGCTCGATCGCACGCTGCAGGCTATCGCTGCGGTGGTGGAGAAGGACCTGCCTCTGCTGGCCCGCCAGGCCAACGGCACCCTGGTGGATGTCCGTCAACTGGCGGGGAACCTGGACCGGGAGTCGGGCAGCACAGCGGCGGTGACCCGCGACACGCTGAGGCTGTACCAGCAGACCGGCCGGGAGGTGGGCACGGCCTCCGCCGAAGCCACGCAGGTGATGAAGAGCGCCTCGCCGGTGATGGTGGAAACCCTGCAGCAGATCCGTGCCGCATCCGCCAACACCAATCGACTGCTCAAGGCTCTGGCGGGCACGCTCCTATTCGACATTCCCCACCAGGACAAGGATTCGGGTTCGGCCACCACCACGCCACCCACACCCACCGAACCCACCGTGCCGAGCGGGCCACCAACGACTGAGCGGCAGGCACCTGGGCTGTGATGCCGGGCGGATCAACGCATGATGAACATTGCTGGCCGATCGCGGCTGCCGCGATCAGGGTTGAGGCCATGATCGGCTGACCCGATGGTCTCATCACAGCGAACGACGGTGCGACGACTGCTGGTGGGGGCCCTCCTCGCCCTGGGACTGGGCGCAGCGCCCAGCGCCGCCCTGGCTGAGACCTCGATCGAGCGGGCCGCCCGCAGCGGCGAGCTGTCGCTGGGGGTGCACGGTGACTTCCCGCCCTATGTGAGCGGCGCTGGTGGGGTTCTGGAGGGCTACGTCATCGATGTGTCGGGGCTCATCGCCGAGGAGGTGAGCGGTTATCTCGGCAAGCCCGTGAAGGTGGTCGCCGAGTCGGCCGACGATCAGAACCGTTTGTTCCAGCGGGTTCACGACGGCGCCATCGATCTGATGTGCGGCGCCAGTTCACCTGGGAGCGGGAGATGTTCGTCGACTTCTCGATCCCCTTTGCGCTCTCGGGCATCCGGCTGCTGACCTCCGACGCCGCGATCGACGGCAGTCCCCAGTCCCTCAAGGGCAAGCGGATCGGTGTGATGGCCAGCAGCCTGGGGGAGGCCACGATCAAGGCGCTCCAGCCCGCAGCGCGGCTGGTGCCCCAGACGAACCTGGAAGCTGGTATCACGGCTCTGCGTGGTGGGCGGATCGATGCCCTGGCCGGGGACACGGTGCTGCTCGCCAACGCTGCCCTCTCCCGGGGATTCACCCGCACGTCCCTGGTGCCGGCCGTTGCCCTCAACCGCTATGCGGTGGGCTGCGCGATGCCGGAGAACAACTCGACGCTGCGCAACCTGGCCAATCTGGCGATCGNCAGGATGCTCCAGGGCTATGTGAATGGTGTCCCCCGCTACCGCCAGCTGGTGAACCGCTGGCTGGGCCCGACCAGCAGCATCGGTCTGCCGGAAGAGGCGATCTCCATCTATTTCCAGAGCGTGCTGCTCAATCACGAGAGCATCGCTGTTCCGCCTCGGCCCTGATCGTCCCCCCGATGCGCTTGGTCGCTCCGGGTTCAACGGTTTGCCATCTCGTCTTGCCATCTCGTCGTCAGTTCCTCGCTCTCACTCGCATGCTCACCACACCCCGAGCCTCGCTGTTGTTCCTGCTGCTGGTGTTCCACGCCCTCATCCCTGCGGCGGCGGTTCAGGCCGATGAGGGGCCGCCGATGGAGGTCGAGGCACGACTGGATCGCATCAGCCAGGCCCTTCTGGAGAGGGCTCANGGCGCCTTCGGGCCCCGATCCGGCGGCGACGGCACCCTGCTGGCTCGAGGCTTCGTGAACGGCGCCGGCGCCCGAGGCTTCGTGAATGGGGCGAACCGTGGCTTTGCCAACGCGAACACTTACTACGGCGGCAGCCGAGGCTTCGTGAACGGCGGCGGTGGCTTCGTGAACGCACGGCCCGGGGGTGGCTTCGTCAACGGCGCCCGGCCGGCTGCGGGCTTCGTGAACTGGTGAACCGGTGAACACGGCCGGCTTCGGGCCCATTCGCCTGCTGGTGATCCAGCCCACATCGCTCTGCAATCTCGATTGCAGCTACTGCTATCTGCCGGATCGGCAGCGCCGGAAGATGCTGGATCTGGAGTTGATCCGCCCGATCCTGCGGCGAGTGCTCGAGAGTCCCTTCCTCGGCGATGGATTCACACTCCTCTGGCACGCCGGTGAACCGCTCACCCGGCCCCCGTCGTTCTATGACGCAGCCAATCGCATCCTGGCCGAGGAGCTCGCCGGCCATCCCACGCTTGGGATCAACCAGGCGGTGCAGACCAACGGCACCCTGATCAACGGGGCCTGGTGCGCCTGCTTCCGCCGGCATGGCATCCACGTGGGGGTGAGCGTTGATGGGCCGGCCTTCCTCCATGATCGGGCGCGCCGCACGCGCCTTGGCCACGGCAGCCATGCCGCCACGATGCGGGGCATCGCCACCCTCCAGGAGCACGGCATTCCCTTCTCGGTGATCAGCGTGCTGACACGGCAATCGCTGCAGCATCCGGATGCGCTGATCGACTTCTATCTCGAGAACGGCATCGCGATGTGGGCTTCAACATGGAGGAGACCGAAGGGGTGAATGCCCGCTCCAGCCTCGAGGGTGACGACTGCGAGGTTCTCTACCGCCGCTTTCTCGAGCGGGTGTGGGACCGGGTAGTGGATGCAGGCGGTGCGTTGCGCATCCGGGAGTTCGACGACCTCTACGGCTTCATCTGCAGCCGCACCCGGGTCGACCATTCCGAGCTCAACCGTCCGATGGCGATCGTGAGCGTGGATCACCAGGGCAACTTCTCCACCTTCGACCCGGAACTGCTCTCGGTGGAGACCACCTACGGCCGCTTCAACCTGGGCCATGTGCACACCGATTCCCTGGCAAGCGCCTGCCACGGCCCCACCTTCCAGCGCATGTGGGAGGACATGCAGGCGGGCGTCGAGACCTGCCGCCGCAGCTGCGGCTACTTCGGGATCTGCGGCGGTGGTGCCGGCAGCAACAAATACTGGGAAACGGGCAGCTTCCGTGCCAGCGAGACCCAGGCCTGCCGCTACCGCATCAAGCACGTGGCGGATGTGGTGATGGCCAAGCTGGAGCGGGAACTGCAGCTCAGCGGTGCTGGCGCTCCGCCCGGTGGGCCGGCCTGAGAGGGGCGCCGGCACAGGGTGATCCCAGGCGGTCAGCGCACTCAGGCCTGCGGCGGCCNCTGCACAGCACCCGCCGCGCGNTCGCGGAACGCCGCCAGCGCCGTGGGCAGGGTGGGATAGAAACGCTCATGGCCGAGCCGATCCACGATCCCGCCCCGCTGGAGCAGGACGAACAGATCCCGTTTCACGCGCGCCATGGCGAAGGCGATGCCGCGACCGCGCAGTTCATCGGCCAGCTCCAGGAGCATGTCCACTGCGGTGCTGTCGAGTTCCACGATCGCTTCCGCGTTGAGCACGAACCACTCGACCGGGGTCTGTTCGGCCGCGATCGCCTGCAGGGCGCGGCGGCGGAAATCCTCGGCGTTGGCGAAACAGAGCGGTGCGTCGTAGCGGTAAAGCACCAGCCCCGGGATCGTGGTGGCACCCTCCCAGTCGGTCACATCGTGAAGCCCCGCGAGGTTGGGCACGGAGCCCATCACCGCATCGTGGGGCCGCACCAGCCTGGCGAACAGATCGATCACCGACAGCCCCACCGCCAGGCCCACCCCCACCAGGATGTCGGTCACGAGCACACCGGCGCAGGTGATCAGGGCCAGATGGAACTCGCTGCGCTTGAAGTGCCGCAGACGGCGGAACTCCGGCAGGTCGATCAGCCGCAGCGCCGCAACGATCACGATCGCCCCCAGGGCCGCCTTGGGGAACAGCGCCAGCAGCGGACGCAGGAACAGGAGCACCAGCACCAACACGCCGAGGGCCACCAGCGAAAAGAGCTGCGAGCGGCTGCCGACCGCATCACCGATGGCGGTGCGGCTGCCGCTGCTGCTCACCGGAAAGCCCTGGAACAGGCCGTTGCCGAGGTTCACCGCCCCGAGCGNCAGCAGCTCCTGGTTGGCGTCGATCCGGTAGCCGCCACGGGCGGCGAACGAGCGGGCGGTGAGCACGTTGTCGGAATAGCCCACCAGGGCGATCCCGACGGCCGAGGAGAGCAGCACCTTGAGGTTGCCGCCGCCGATGCCGCCCGGTGCGGCCAGGGAAGGCAGCCCCGCCGGGATCGGCCCGATCACGTCCACCCCGGCGCGATCGAGATGGAACACCCCCACCACCGCGGTGGCGAGCAGCACCGCCAGGAGCGGGCCGGGCGCCTGCGGGAAACGGTGCTGGATCCAGAAGAGAAACAGCAGCACCACACCCGCCAGCACTGCGGTGGGCAGATGGATCTCGCCGCGATGCCGCAGCAGCTCGAGCAGCTGGCCGCTGAGCGATTCGGCCTCGAGGGGGAAGCCGATGATCTTGCCCAGCTGGCCGCTGATCATGATCACCGCCACACCGGCCATGTAGCCCACCAGAACCGGCTTCGAGAGCAGATCGGCCAGAAAGCCCAGCCGAGCCCAGGCCCCCAGGCAGCACACCGCTCCCACCAGAAGCGCCAGGGTGCTGGCGAGACCGGCGTAGAGGGCGGCATCACCAGCGGCCATCGGTCCCACCGCCGCGGCCGTCATCACGGCGGTGGTGGATTCCGGCCCCACCGAGAGCTGCGGCGAGGAGCCCAGCAGGGCGTAGAGGAGCAGGGGCGGCAGGATCGCCCAGAGACCGCTGATCGGAGCCATCCCCGCCAGTTCGGCGTAGGCCATGCACTGGGGGATGAGATAGGCCGCCACCGTGATGCCGGCGAGCAGGTCGCCCCGCAGCCAGTCGCTCCGGTAGGCCAACAGTCGGATTAGGCCCGGCAGCGGGGCTGGGCTCAGCCCGGCGCTGGGGTCGGATTCCTCGGCCTGCCGGGCCTTGGTTGCCTCTGCCATCGCCCGTCTCCTCAGTTGCTCAGGATCGCACCGACCTCATGAACTGCTGCAGCTGCCGGCTTTCCAGCTCCAGCACGCGGCGGGCAAAGTCCGGATCCCGATCGAGGATCGCATCGAAGGCATGCACCGGCACCGCCAGCATCCTGGTGCCGTCATGGTCGGCCACGATCGTGTTCTCGCTGGTGCTGTGGGTGAGCACCTCGAGCTCATCGAGCACCTGGCCGGCTCGCAGCGGATCGCGGCGGTCCTGGTCGTCGCCGTAGCGCACCGAGGCCTCTCCCTCGATCAGCAGCAGCAGTTCCCGGCAGGTATCCCCGGCTTCGGTGATCAGCTCGCCGGCGGCGAACCGGCGCAGCTCGGCGGCCTCGGCCAGGGCGTCGAGGGTGAGGTTGTGGGTGCCGTGGAAGAAGTCGCTACTGGCCAGGAACACCCGCTTCTCCAGTTCAGGGATGTCGGCCAGCCTCACCGCCGCGGTCCCGTCGCCATCGCGTGCCTGGGGCTGCAGCCGCTCGGCCGTGGCGCGCAGCAGGGGCGCCGCATCCACACCGCAGGCATCACGGGCCAGGGCCTGGCCTCGCTGTGGGTCCAGCCGGGCGATGAGCAGCAGGGCGCCGGCCTGAACCAGCGGATTGGGATCCTGCACGAGCGTTTCGAGATGGTGCAGGGTCTCGGCCGGCGTGCCCGCCGTTCGAGCCGCAGGGCGGTCGACGTTGCCGGGGGCAAGCTGATCGAGGAGCCGTGGCTCCAGGCGAGTCGTCCAGGACTCCCTCGCGAGCAGGTCGCTGAGGATCTCCGGTTCCAGGCGCCGCAGCCGCGCCGCCAGCTCAACCGGGGCGGATTCCGCCCCCAGGGCGGTGAACGCAGCGAGGATCGCCCCCATGTTCAGCTCGCAGCGGCCGCGCAGTGTGTCGGCCAACAGGCGCCTCAGTTCGGGTTCCAGCGGCAACTCGGGCTGCTGCACGACCCTGTAGGCGTTGCACAGCGCCGGCAGGCGATCCAGCAGAGCCTCGGCCCTGTGGGCGGCGCCGGCGGTGGGCGAGAGACCGCCGAGCAGCATCGTCTCCTCGGCGTCGGAGACGGAGAACTCTCGGCGCAGCGACTGCATCGCCTCGGGATCGGCCTGCCGGCGCTGGAGCAGCATCAGCCGCTCCAGCGCCTTGCGGTAGCCGCTCAGCCGGATCTGATCCTCGAGGCTGCGCCGCCTGTCCGGATCCAGCAGCGAGGGATCCTCCACCCCCAGCTCCTCGAGCACCTGCTGGTGTTCGTCGTCGGCAACGCCGAGTTCGAGGCGCATCTGCTGGAGCACCTCCAGGCTGCTGGCCACGTTCACATAGCCCTCCTCGAGGGCTTCGCGCACCACCCCCTTGTAGGCCTCCAGCCGCTTCTCGCGGGTGAAGCCCGGCAGCACCTTGGCCAGCACGTACACCTCGTGGGTGCTCAGCTCGGCGATGGAGCGGCCGTCGAGGAAGCGGGCCACGTCGAGATCCAGCCGCTCGAGCTGACGGCGGAAGCGGCTGGCCAGGTTCTCGCGGCTGTAGAGCTCGGGGCTGCGCCGCCAGGCGTGATAGAGCCAGAGGGTGCTGGCGGCCACCAGGCTCACATCGAAGAGGTACTGAACCCAGGCCGGCAGCAGCAGCAGCAGCGGGCGGCCGGCGAACAGGAAGAAGACGTTGAAGACCAGGAAGGTGGCGACCACGAAGACGCGGTGGCGGATCAGGGTTGCCGCCACCGGCAGGCCTTGGCGCCGCTGCCGGCGGCGCCACCAGGCCTCGATCCCCCGACCCAGCCACACCCCCAGGGCGGTGAACAGGCCCAGCACCAGCGGCACCGCCACAAGCTTCGGGATCGCGACCGGCCGACCGAAGAGGTAGAGCCCCGGATCCAGCAGCTGCGACAGCTGATCGTTCTGACGGGCCCAGGCTCCGGAGAAGTAGTAGGCCCAGTTGCCGGCATACAGGTAGTAGTAGAGGAAGTAGCCCACCAYCCCGTAAAGGGAGAGGAGTTGAACATCAAACCGCTTCGAGCAGGCTGTCGATATCGCTCATCTCGACGATGCTCTCGCTGTCGACATCCTCGACGATGCGCTTGATCATCGGGACCAGCACCTTGCCGCCAGTTCGATGAAGTGATCGACGCCTGCGTCGCGCATCGCGATCACCGATTCC
>NZ_LFEK01000048.1 GCF_001039265.1 Synechococcus sp. GFB01
ACCGCCGCCTGCTGGAAGCCCTGGCCGCCCGCGGCTGGCAGGTGCTGGCCTGGAGCTACGTGCCCGGATTCGATCACCAGGCCCAGGCCACCGAGGCCTGGCGCGCCTTCCGCGCCGCCAGTGCCGCGGCGCCCCAGCTGCGTCTGGGCCACAGCCTCGGCTGCAAGCTGCACCTCCTCGCCCCCGATGGCGGGCGCGGCTGCGACGGTCTGGTGGCCCTGAGCTTCAACAACTTCTCGGCCGAGCGCTCGGTGCCGCTGCTGGCCGAGCTGGGCCAGCAGTTCAGCTTCCGCAGCGAATTCAGCCCCTCCCCCCAGGAGACCCTGGAGCTGGTGGCGCGCAGCTACCGCCAGCCCCGCAACCTGCTGGTGCGCTTCGAGCGCGACGGCATCGACCAGAGCGCGCGGCTGCTGGGGGTGCTGCAGGCACGGCCGGGCGATGCCTCGGCGCTGATCGAGCTGCCGGGCGATCACCTGGCCCCGGCCAGCGGCGGCCTGCGCCGCCAGCTGCTGGGGGCCTGGGCCGATGATCCGCAGCGGCTGCGGCGGATCGAGCAGCTGGCCGAGCGGATCAGCGGCTGGGCGTAGCCGCGGCCTCAGACGCGCAGCTGATCGAGCACCGAGCGATCCTCCAGGGTGGAGGTGTCGCCGCTCACCTCCTCGCCGGCCGCCAGGGCCCGCAGGATGCGCCGCATGATCTTGCCGCTGCGGGTCTTGGGCAGGGCATCGGAGAAGCGGATCTCATCGGGCCTGGCGATCGGGCCGATCTCCTTGCCCACATGGCTGCGCAGCTCGGCGATGAGGCCATCGTCGCCGCTGCGGCCCGCCTCCAGGGTCACGAAGGCCACGATGCCCTCGCCCTTGAGCTCGTCGGGGCGGCCCACCACGGCGGCCTCGGCCACGGCCGGATGGCTCACCAGGGCGCTCTCGATCTCCATCGTGCCGAGGCGGTGGCCACTCACGTTGATCACGTCGTCAACGCGACCCATCACCCAGAAATAGCCGTCGGCGTCGCGCCGGGCGCCGTCGCCGGCGAAGTAGATCGGCGACCCGTCGGCCGGGCGGATCTCCTCCCAGTAGCTCCTGCGGAAGCGGTCCGGATCGCCGTGCACGGTGCGCATCATCCCCGGCCAGGGGCGCCTCACCACCAGGTAGCCGCCGGCATCGGCCGGCTGCGACACCCCGGCATGGTCGACCACGTCGGCTTCGATGCCGGGCAGCGGCAGGGTGCAGGAACCCGGCTTGGTGGGGATGGCGCCGGGCAGGGGGCTGATCATCACGCCGCCGGTCTCCGTCTGCCACCAGGTGTCCACCACCGGACAGCGATCACCGCCGATCACGTCGCGGTACCACATCCAGGCTTCTGGATTGATCGGCTCACCCACCGTGCCGAGAATCCGCAGCGAGCTCATGTCGTGCTGATCCGGCACCTCACGGCCGCTCTTCATGAAGGCGCGGATCGCCGTGGGCGCCGTGTAGAAGATCGTGCAGCGGTGCTTCTGGATCACCTCCCAGAAGGCACCGGGCTTGCCGGGCCGCGGCGCCCCCTCGTACATCACGGTGGTGGCGCCGTTGGAGAGCGGCCCGTACACGATGTAGCTGTGGCCCGTGATCCAGCCCACATCCGCCGTGCACCAGTGGATGTCGTCGTCGCGGATGTCGAAGATCCACTGGAAGGTGAGATGGGCCCAGAGGTTGTAGCCGGCGGTGGTGTGCACCACGCCCTTGGGCTTGCCGGTGGAGCCGGAGGTGTAAAGCACGAAGAGGCGGTCTTCGCTGGCCATCGGCTCGGCCGGGCACACCGCGCTCTGGCCCTCCACCAGCTCGTGCCACCACAGATCACGGCCGGCCTGCATGGCGCACTCGCCGCCGGCGCCGTCCAGCCGCCGCACCACCAGCACCGTCTCCACGCTGGGAGCTCCCCCATTGCCGGCGANGCGCCTCATCCACCGCCGGCTTGAGCGGCACCGGCTTGTCCTTGCGGAAGCCGCCATCGGCGGTGATCACCAGCTTGGCCTCGCCGTCGATCAGCCGGTCGCGCAGGGCGTCGGCCGAGAAGCCGCCGAACACCACCGAATGGGGGGCGCCGATGCGGGCGCAGGCCAGCATGGCGATCGCCGCCTCCGGCACCATCGGCATGTAGAGGGCCACCAGATCGCCCTTGCCGATGCCCAGCGCCTTGAGGGCGTTGGCGGCCTTGCACACCTCGGCATGCAGCTGGCGATAGGTGAAGCGGCGCGTGTCGCCGGGCTCCCCCTCCCAGATCAGCGCCGTCTTGTCGGCCCGGGGGCCCTCCAGGTGGCGATCGAGGCAGTTGAAGCTGAGGTTCGTGGTGCCGCCCTCGAACCAGCGGGCGAACGGCGGGTTGCTCCAGTCGAGCACCGTGTGGAAGGGCTCGAACCAGTGCAGCTCGCTGCGGGCCAGGTCGNCCCAGAAGCCGTCCGGGTCGGCCTCGGCCCGGGCACAGAGGGCGCGGTAGTCCTCCAGCGACCCGATCCGGGCCGTGGCGGCCAGCTCCGCGGGCGGCGCGAACAGGCGCTGCTCCTGCAGCACCGACTCGATCGTGGGAGCTTGGGTCATGGAGCCAGGGCGGCACGGCGCTGCGGTATTCAAGCGAGAAAACCGCCCCGGGGCCCGGCTGTAACGGAGCTCTGCTGCCGCAGGATGGCCCATGACCCCACCGGCCGCCTGTCTGTTCGATCTCGACGGCCTGCTGCTCGACACCGAGCCGCTGCATGCCCGGGCCTGGCAGGAGGCCGCGACCCGCTTCGGCCGGCCGCTCACGCCCGGCGAGCTGCTGCAGCTGCGCGGCCGCCGCCGGCTCGACTGCGCCCGCCAGGTGCTGCGCTGGATCGGCGAGGGGCCCACGATCGAGGAGCTGCTGGCGGTGCGCCAGCCGATCGCCGAGGCGCTGCTCGTGCAGGCGCCGCCGATGCCCGGGGCGGTGGAGCTGGTGAACCGCTGCCTGGCCCATGGCATCCCGATGGCCCTGGCCACCAGCAGCTCCCGGGAGGCTGTCGCCCACAAGGCCGCGCCCCATCCCTGGCTCGGCGTCATCGCCACCCGGGTGCATGGCGATGACCCTGAGCTGGGGGAGGGNAAACCCGCTCCGGACGTGTTCCTGCTGGCGGCCCGCCGGCTGGGGATGCCTCCAACCGACTGCTGGGCCTTCGAGGATTCGCCGGCCGGTGCCCAGGCCGCCCTCGCCGCCGGCTGCCAGGTGCATGTGGTTCACGCCGATTCCCTGAGCCCAGACGAGCGGGCGCGGCTGTATCCCGGCATCGAGCGATTTCTGCGCAGCCTCGCCGAGGTGCGGCTCAGCTGAGCAGCCGGACTGATCAGTAGAGCCGGCTGATCACGAAGTCGGGCAGGGCCCTCAGGGCGCTGCGGGGCTCGCTGGGCGGCAGCCACTCGATGGCTTCGGTTGCCTGGCGGGCAAAGCTCTCGGCCAGGGCACGGGAGCGGGGAATCGCCTCGCAGCCGCGCACCAGCTCGAGCGCCTGGTCGAGATCGCCCTCCTGGCTGAACTCCCGCTCGATCAGGCCGGCCAGGGCCGGACGCTCCTCGAGGGCATAGAGCACCGGAGCGGTGAGGTAGCCGCTGGCCAGATCGCTGGCGGCGGGTTTGCCGAGCTGCTGGTCGCTGCCGGTGAAATCGAGGATGTCGTCGACCACCTGGAAGGCCAGGCCCAGCTGGCGGCCGAAGCGGAACAGCTCATCGAGCCGGTTCTCGCGCAGGCCGCTGAGCACACCGGCGGCCCTGGCGCTGTTGGCGATCAGGGAGGCGGTCTTGCAGTAGCTCTTCTCGAGGTAGGTCTCGAAGCTCTGGCCGGTGTCGTAGCGGAACAGGCCCTGGCGCACCTCGCCGTCGGCCAGGTCCATGATCACGCGGCTGAGCAGCTTCACCACCTCGAGATCGTCGAGATTGGCGAGGTGCCAGCTGGCCTGGGCGAAGAGGAAATCGCCGGCCAGCACCGCCACCCGATGATTGAAGCGGCTATGCACGGTGGCCACGCCACGCCGGGTGGCTGCCTCGTCGACCACATCGTCGTGCACCAGCGAGGCGGTGTGGATCATCTCGGTGATCTCCGCCAGGCGCCGATGACGCGGCGTCAGCGCCCCGTCGGGGGAGATGGCGCGCGACAGCAGCAGCACGATGCCGGGCCGGATCCGCTTGCCGCCGGCAGCGAACAGATGTTCCGCCGCCGCCTGCAGGATCGGGTGACCGGCCCCGATCAGGTTGCGGAGATCCGCCAGCAGTGCATCGAGGTCGGCCTCGACGGGCTGGAGCAGCTCTGCAACCGTTGCCACATCACCTCCGTCGTGACGGGATCCTAGGAGGCGCGCATGCCCGACCGCAGGTCGACCTGCAGGTTCACCTCCTCCACGCGAGGGCATTGGCCGAGCAGGCGGTGGCCCCGGCGGCGAACGCCGCCGCCGAACCGGTGACGCACAACCGCAGGCGCTGATCCCGGGGCAGCACCGGATCACCCTGGCGTTCGCCCTCCGGCCGGTCGCCGAGGCTGCCGAGCAGGGGCCCAGTCGCTGCACCGTGGCCACGGCCGGGTCGACCAGCTGCACATGGGGCGGCAGCAGGCTGGCCAGCAGGGGCCGGAGCATCGGGTAGTGGGTGCAGGCCATCACCACGGTGTCGATCCCGCCCGCGAGCAGGGGCTCCAGGTAAGCGGCGGCCGCCTCACGCAGGGCCGGCGCCTCCAGATCGCCCGCCTCGATCAGCGGCACGAAGGCCGGGCAGCCCACCTCGATCACCCTGCCGCCGGCCGGGAGGCATGGATGGCGCGGCGGTAGGCCCCGCTGGCGGCCGTGGCCGGGGTCGCCAGCACCCCCACCCGGTCGCTGGCGATCTCCGAGGCCACGCTGTCGATCAGCCCCACCACCGGCACGCCCGCCTCGGCCACCGCCACATCCAGAGCCAGGGCGTTGGAGGTGTTGCAGGCCATCACCAGCACCCCCACTCCCTGCTGCCGCAGCCATCGCACCACCTCGGCGGCGATGGCCCGGATCTCGGCCACGCTGCGCTCGCCATAGGGAACCCGGGCCGTGTCGCCCAGATAGAGGCAGGGGGAGTGTGGATAGCGCTCCAGCACCTGGCGCAGCACGGTGAGCCCGCCGAGGCCGCTGTCGAACAGACCCACCAGATGGCTCATCACTGGCGCTGCAGGTACTGCAGCATCCCGGCCGCCAGGGCCAGGGCCATGCGGCGGCGGAAGTTGGCATCGGCCAGGCGCGGGGCATCGATGATCCCCGTCACGAAGCCCATCTCCACCAGGGCGGAGGGCATCACCGTGCGGCGGATCACGAAGAAGCGACCGGTGCGCACGCCGCGGTCGGGCGTGCCGGGCGAAATGGCCAGCATCTGCTGCTGCAGGGAGGCGGCCAGGTCGCGGGAGCGGCTGCTGCCTCCCTCGAAGTAGAAGGTCTCGATGCCGTTCACATCCGGGCGGGCCAGGCTCAGAGCGTTGGCATGCACACTCACGAAGGCGTCGGCGCCGTTGCTGTTGGCGAGCGACACCCGCGGCGGCAGGTCGACATCGACCTCACTGGTGCGGGTCATCAGGACCTGAACGCCGCGGGCCTGGAGGAGGCGGGCCATCTGCAGCGACACATCCAGAACCACATCGGTCTCGCGCAGGCCGCCGATCCCCACGCGCCCGGATCAGGCCCGCCATGCCCAGGATCGATCACCACCCGAAACCGCCCCCGCGGCACAACCGGCAGGCCATCGGCCGAGAGAGGGGCCGAGGCCGTGGGGAAGACGCTGATGGATCCCCGAGCGAACACCGGACCGCCATCCAGGTCGCCTTCGCCCAGGGCGAACCGCACGCCGCGGGGCAGCTCCTTGAAGTCCAGCTCCCAGCGGTCCCGGGCCGTGCCCACCAGCCTCAGCTGGGCGGGATCGAGCCGGACGCCGGGCCTGAATTCCACCACCAGGCGGGTGGTGGCTCCATCGGGTCGTCCGATGCGCACCTCGCTGATCGGACCGCTGCCGCGGATCGTGCGGGTCCGCGAGGGGCTCCCCGGCAGGTCGACCCACACCCGCGGACCGCGCAGGCGCGAACCGTCTTCATAGAAGGCCTGCAAGCGTGAATCGGGACTGGTGCGCAGCTGCAGCACCCCCTCGCGAGTGATGCGCCAGGCCGCCAGGGTGGAGGCGAGCGCCGGGAGCTCGGCCAGCAGCACGGCCGGAAGCACGGCGAGCAGCAGCAGGGCTCTGCTCGAAAAGCGGCGCCAGCGTGATGCCATCGCGGTCAGAAGAGCGCCGGGTGTCGATGCTGCAGGCTCGGCATCTGGGCCCGCACCCGCCTGCCATGATCGCGGTCGATCGGTGCCACCGCCAGCCCCGGCGCGGTGCCGGCATCGGCCAGCACGGTGCCCCAGGGATCGATCACCAGGGCATGGCCGTGACTCTGGCGGCGGCCGTAGTGCTGACCCGTCTGGGCGGGAGCCACCACGTAGGCGGTGTTCTCGATGGCGCGGGCCTGGAGGAGCACCTGCCAGTGGTCCTTGCCGGTGAAGGCGGTGAAGGCCGCCGGCACCATCAGCACATCGGCGCCGGCGCGGCCAGATGGCGGTAGAGCTCAGGGAAGCGCACGTCGTAACAGATCGAGAGACCGATCCGTCCCAGCCCGGGCACCTCCACCACCGGCGGCAGTTCCGAGCCGGGCCGCACCGTGGCCGACTCCTGATAGGTGTTGCCGTCCGGCAGATCCACATCGAAGAGGTGGATCTTGTCGTAGCGGGCCAGCAGCTGGCCTTCCGTGCCCACAAGCTCGGCGCGGTTGAAGGTCTGGCCCGGGCCTGCCGGCACGGGGAAGCCCCCGCCCAGCAGGGTCACCTGGTAGCGGCGGGCCATCGTGACCAGGAAGCGGCTGCAGCGCTCGGCCAGGGAGGGTGCCAGCGCCAGTCGCTGGGCGTCCTCCCCCATGAAGGCGAAATTCTCGGGAAGGCCCACCAGGTCGGCGCCGCGCCGGGCGGCCAGCTCGATCTGCTCCTCGGCAGCGGCCAGATTGGAGTCGGGATCCGGCGTGCTGGTGAGCTGCACCGCTGCCGCCAGAAAACTGCTCACCACCTGCCCCAGATCGACCGGCGAACTGTAGGGGAGTCGGCCGGGCGCGCCAGGGTGCCCGCGGCAGGCGCTCAGCTGGGCCGCAGCACCCCCGGCTCGGCCTGGAAGGGCACGATCTGGAGACTGTCGACGGCGGCGCAGCAGGCGAAGTCGGCGTCGTGATCCCCCAGGCCGATCAGCCGCTGGCCATGGCTGGCCGCCCGCAGGCAGGTCTCGGTGTCGTGATGCCACTGCTGCCAGAGGGCCAGGGCGGCGAGCATCTCGTCGTTGCCGAAACTCACGCCGATGTGGGGAGCCACGGCCATCTCGGTGGCGGCGGACGCCACGGCGCCGGCCGCCAGGCTGTCCTCCAGCGAGTAGGCCCCCTCCCAGCCGCTTCCCACGATCCACACGCGCTTGCAGTCGCGCTCCAGCAGCCGCCGGGCCACGGCGGTGCGGTTGGGCAGGCAGGCGGTGAGCAGCAGCGGCACCGGGCGCACCGCCGCCAGGGAGCGGGTGCCGTTGGTGGTGCTCATGAAGATGCGCTTGCCGCCCACCAGCTCCGGGGTCACCGCCAGCGGCGAGTTGCCCAGGTCGTAGCCCTCCACCCGCTGGCCGCCGCGCTCGCCGGCCCGCAGGCGCCTGGCCGGCGGCCAGGCCGCCGCCGCCGCCTCCAGCTCGGCCAGATCGGCGAAGGCCTGGATCGCCTCGGCACCGTTCTGCAGCGCCCAGGCGATGGTGGTGGTGGCCCGCAGCACATCGATCACCACCGCCGCGTCGGGACCGCCCTCGGCCACGGGAGGCAGCGGCGGCACGGATTCGGAGGTGTGGAAGTAGGAGATCTGCACGGCCGCGGCTGGCTGCTGAGGTGCGTCACAGTAGGCACCGCACGGCTGGCTGGATGGCAGGCAGGGACTTCAGCAACGCATCGCGGCGCGATCTGCGCGGCTTCCTGCAGCTGCTCGAGGCCCGCGGGCAGCTGCGCCGCATCAGCGCTCCGGTGGATGCCGACCTCGAACTGGCGGCGATCGCCGACCGGGTGCTGGCCGCCGGCGGACCCGCGCTGCTGTTCGAGAACGTGACCGGCTCGGCGATGCCGGTGGCGATCAACCTGCTCGGCACCCAGGAGCGGGTGCTCTGGAGCCTGGGCATGGAGCGGCCCGAGGAGCTCGAAGCGCTGGGCGAGCGGCTGGCCCTGCTGCAGCAGCCCCGTCCCCCCAAGGGAGCGCGGGAGGCGGTGCGCTTCGGCTCGGTGCTGCTGGATGTGCTGAAGGCCCGGCCCGATCTCGACCTCACCCCTCCCTGCCGTCAGCAGGTGTTCCGTGGTGAGGCGGTCAATCTCGATGCCCTGCCGCTGCTGCGCCCCTGGCCCGGTGACGGCGGCCGGATCATCACCCTCGGACTGGTGATCACCAGAGACCCCGAAACGGGCACCCCCAACGTGGGCGTGTACCGGCTGCAGCAGCAGTCGGTCAACACGATGACCGTGCACTGGCTGAGCGTGCGCGGCGGGGCGCGCCACCTGCGCAAGGCGGCGGCCCTGGGCAGGAAGCTCGAGATCGCCATCGCCATCGGTGTGCACCCCCTGCTGGTGATGGCGGCGGCCACGCCGATCCCGGTGCAGCTGAGCGAGTGGCTGTTCGCCGGCCTCTACGCCGGCGAGGGCGTGCGGCTGGCGAAGTGCAAGACCGTGAACCTGGAGGTGCCCAGCCACAGCGAAGTGGTGCTCGAGGGCACGATCACCCCCGGCGAGGAGCTCGCCGACGGGCCCTTCGGCGACCACATGGGCTTCTACGGCGGCGTGGAGGATTCGCCCCTGGTGCACATCCAGTGCGTAACCCAGCGCCGCGATCCGATCTACTTCACCACCTTCAGCGGCCGCCCGCCCAAGGAGGACGCGATGCTCGCCATCGCCCTCAACCGCATCTACACGCCCATCCTGCGCCAGCAGATCCCGGAGATCGTCGATTTCTTCCTGCCGATGGAGGGACTCAGCTACAAGCTGGCCGTGATCGCCATCGACAAGGCCTATCCGGGGCAGGCCAGGCGGGCGGCGATGGCCTTCTGGAGCGCCCTGCCCCAGTTCACCTACACCAAGTTCGTGGTGGTGGTCGACAAGGCGATCAACATCCGCGATCCGCGCCAGGTGATCTGGGCGATCAGCGCCCTGGTGGATCCGCAGCGGGATCTGTTCGTGCTCGAGAACACCCCCTTCGACACGCTCGATTTCGCCAGCGAGCGGCTGGGGCTGGGCGGCCGGCTGGCGATCGATGCCACCACCAAGCTCGGACCGGAGCGCAACCACCCCTGGGGCGAGCCGCTGCGGCGCCCCGCCGAGCTGGAGGCCCGCCTGGATGCGCGCTGGGCCGAGCTCGGCCTGGCCGACGTGGGCGGCCGCGAGCCCGATCCCGCCCTGTTCGGCTACACGCTCGAGCACGTGCTGGAGCGGCTGGCGAGCGGCGCGACGGCCCCGACGCGCTGAAGCGGGCCATGCTCTCCCGGCAGGCCAGCCATGCCCTCAAGGCCCTGCTGGAGCTGGCCGCCCATCCCCAGCGCCGCTGCTCCACCCACGAGCTGGCCAGGGCCCGGCAGCTGCCGGAGCCGATGCTGGAGCAGCTGCTGCTGAGGCTGCGCCGGGCCGGCCTGCTGGAGGCCCGCCGCGGCCGGCTGGGGGGGTACCGGCTCAGCCGGGCCGCCAGAGACATCTCCCTGGCGGCGGTGCTGGCGGCCCTGGGCGAGACACCGGCGGACCCGGCCGGCGATCCCCTCACCGCCGCCACCGCCGCCGATCAGGTGACCCACGCACTGCAGCAGCGCCTCGAGCGCGCCCGCCAGCGGGCGCTGGAGGAGCTCAGCCTCGAGGATCTGCTCTTCGATCTGCGCAGCGCCGAGGCCAGCCAGGGCGGCGAGGCCGGGCTGCTGCTGGGTTGAGCCGCCTGCCTGGAGCCGCCGGCTCGCCGGCTCATTCGCGCACGGCGTCGCAGACAGGCCAAGCTGCACGAGCTGGCGCCTCTGGTGCTCCTCGCCGCCGATGCCCAGCTCTCTCCGTTGCCTTGCTCTCCCCGCTTTCGTCTGAGAACCACCGGTGAACGCAGCCCACCAACGCGCCCCCCAGCCCCTGCTCGATCGCCTCGCCGGCGTGCCAGCGATGGGCGCGGGCCGGCGACGGCTGGTGGTGCTCCTGGGTCAGTTGGGCGACTTCGACAGCCTCGAGTACGCCCAGTCCCTGGCGGCGGCCCTGCCGCGGCTCGAGGCCGCCGGCATCGGCCTGCTGGCGATCGCGATCGGCACTGACACAGGCGCCGAGCGCTTCTGCCGCTACACCGGCCTGCCGCGCAGCTGCCTGCAGGTGGATGCCGCGCCCGAACTGCATCGCCAGCTGGGGCTCTACGCCGGCCTGCAGACACCGCTCGGGCCCTGGCCGGCGCTGCTGCTGATGTGCGCCGGCATCGGCTCGCCCGGCACCCTGGCGGAGGTGCTGCGCGGCTACAGCGGCGACCGCCAGGCACCGCCGCGGCTGGAGATGCCGCTCTTCAACCTGGTGGGACGCGGCTACCAGCGGCCCTTCGAGCTGGCCACGGTGCGTCTGCGCAACATGGTGGAGGTGCTGGGGCGCTGGCGGACCTATGTGCCCCGTGATGACCACCTCACCCAGCGCGGCGGCACCTTCATCCTCAATGCCGACGACACCCTGCTGTACAGCCACCGCGATGCGGGCATCCTCGGCTTCTCGGCCACCATGGCCCGGCCGCTGAGCTTTCTGGAGCCCTACCTCGGCACGTCGCAGGCCGGCCCGCTCAGGGATTGAGCGGTTCCTCCCGCCAGGCGCTGGCGGCGCGCCAGCGGCGGCGGCGGTGGGGCTGGCCACCCAGCTCCAGCAGCTCCACCTGGGCCAGGGCGATGCGCAGCAGCACGAACGCCTCAGGCATGGGGGACTCCGGCGGCAAGGCAGCCGGAAACGGCACCGAGGCCTCCAGGGGCTCCCCCGGCGGCGGCCAGCCCCACAGGGCCCGCCCCTCGGGCGTGAGTGCCAGCCAGTGGCGCTGGCGTTCGGCCCGCTTCTGCTCACAGGGCAGGTCGACCACCATCCCCCGCAGCCGTAACTGGCAGCGGGCCCGCGGCAGCAGCCAGCACAGCTCCAGCGCCGGCTGGGCCCGCAGCTCCGCCGCCTTGGCGCTGCGGCCGTCGGTGAGCAGATCCAGGGCAACCGGGCCGCCCCAGCCGCGAAACACCAGGGTGCGCACCGGGGCGTGCCATCGGCCGCCAGCGTGGCCAGCTGCAGCCAACGGGCCAGCGGCGAGCGTCCCTCCCGCTCGCGGCACCCCGCAGCAGCGGGCGCCAGGGCGGCAGGGGTTCAGCGGGGACCATGGCCCGATCGCGGCGGGGGCTGCTGGCAGGGATCATGGCCCCATGCCAACAGCCATCGCCCTCACCATCGGCGGCAGCGACTCCGGCGGTGGCGCCGGCATCCAGGCCGATCTCAAGACCTTCACGGCGCTGCGGGTGCATGGTTGCTCGGCACTCACCTGCATCACGGCCCAGAACACCACCGGCGTCAGCCGCGTGGATGCCCTGCCGCCCGAATCCCTCGGCGCCCAGATCGAAGCGGTGCTCAGCGACCTGCCGGTGGCGGCCCTCAAGACCGGCATGCTGCTCAACGCCGGCCTGATCGAGGCCACGGCCGCCGCCCTGGCCCCGATGGCGATCCCGCGGCTGATCGATCCGGTGATGGTGTCGCGGGCGGGGGCGGTGCTGCTGGAGCCAAACGCCATCGAGGCCTACCGGCTGCTGCTGCCCCTGGCCGAGCTGATCACCCCCAACCTCCACGAGGCGCAGCTGCTCAGCGGCCAGGCCATCACGACGGCCGCCGAGGTGGAACAGGCAGCCCAGCGGCTGCTGGAGCTGGGGCCGGCGGCGGTGCTGATCAAGGGCGGCGGCCGCCCGGAGCTGCGTGGCCGCGACTATCTGCTGCAGCGCGACGCCAGCGGCCGGTGGCTGCAGCACGCCGCCATCGACACGCCCCATACCCACGGCAGCGGCTGCACCCTCGGCGCCGCCATCACCGCCCAGCGGGCCCGGGGCCTGCCGCTGACGGAGGCCGTCATGGAAGCCAAGCGCTATGTGGAGGGCGCCCTGCGCAGCTCCCTGGCCATCGGCGCCGGCCAGGGGCCGCTCTGCCATTGGCACGGCTATGGCGCGGAAGGCTCACAGCCATAGGTCTGCACCCCGCCGCGCCGCTGCCTGAACTGCGGATGCTCGGGATCCACCGGGCTCCACCACCAGCGGCCGTCGGTGTAGCTGGGGGCGCCGGCGTTGTTGGTGCGCGGCAGCTGCAGTCGCTGGCCGCGCCAGGCCAGCACCACGTAGGCACCCGGTGGCGTGCCGGCAGCGGTGTTGGGGATGTCCGGGGCATCCACCGCGCCCGCAAACACCTGGACCTCCAGCGGCTCTCCCTCAAAGAGGTAGACATCGCGCAGCAGGGGCACGGGCCCGGAGGCCAGTGCCGGCGGCGCGGTCCAGGCCAGCGGCGGCAGCAGCAGCACAGCCGGCAGCAGGCAGCTCAGCAGCAGCGACACGAACCAGGCCATCGGCGGGAGCAGCGCCCGCAGAGGAGCGCCGGAGAGCAGGCTCCATAGGATCGCTCCACTCCCTGCCGCCCTGCCCCCTTGGCCGAGTCGCCAGCCAGCCCAGCGCCGCTCTCCCTCGCCGGCGGCGGCAGCCTCAACGGCTCGGTGCGGGTGCCTGGCGACAAGTCGATCTCCCACCGCGCCCTGCTGTTCGGCGCCATCGCCGAAGGCACGACCCGCATCGACGGGCTGCTGCCCGCCGAGGACCCGCTGAGCACGGCCGCCTGCCTGCGGGCCATGGGCGTCACGGTGTCGGCGATCCGGGCGGGGGAACCCGTAACGGTGCAGGGTGTGGGGCTCGACGGCTTCCAGGAGCCGTTCGACGTGCTCGACTGCGGCAACTCCGGCACCACGATGCGGCTGATGCTCGGCCTGCTGGCGGGGCGGGTGGGGCGCCACTTCGTGCTCAGCGGCGACAGCTCCCTGCGGGGCCGGCCGATGCGCCGCGTGGGAGGTCCGCTGGCCGAGATGGGGGCGGTGATCCATGGCCGCAAGAACGGCAACTTCGCGCCGCTGGCGGTGCTCGGTGCGCGGCTGCGCGGCACCACGATCCACACGCCGGTGGCCTCGGCCCAGGTGAAGAGCGCGATCCTGCTGGCGGGCCTCACCGCCGACGGGCCCACCACCGTGATCGAACCGGCCCAGAGCCGCGACCACAGCGAACGGATGCTGCGCGCCTTCGGCGCCGAGCTGGAGGTGAGCGGCCCCGGCAGCACCCAGGTCACGCTCACCCCGGGGCGGAGCCTGCGCGGCCAGGAGGTGGTGGTGCCGGGCGACATCAGCTCGGCCGCTTTCTGGCTGGTGGCCGGCGCCATCACCCCCGGAGCCCGGCTCACGGTGGAGAACGTGGGTCTCAACCCCAGCCGCACCGGCATCCTCGAGGTGCTCGGGCAGATGGGGGCGCGGATCGAGGTGCTCAACGCGCGCGATGTGGCCGGCGAGCCGGTGGGCGATCTACGCGTCAGCCACGGGCCCCTGCAGGCCTTCGAGATCGGCGGCGACCTGATCCCCCGCCTGGTGGATGAGATCCCGGTGCTGGCGGTGGCCGCCTGCTGCGCCGAGGGCGTCAGCCGCATCCGCGATGCCGCCGAGCTGCGGGTCAAGGAAACCGATCGCCTGGCGGTGATGGCCCGCCAGCTGGGGGCAATGGGCGCCCGCATCGAGGAGTTCGACGACGGCATGGCGGTCAGCGGCGTCACCGCCCTGCGAGGTGCCAGCGTCGACAGCGAGACCGACCACCGCGTGGCGATGAGCCTGGCGGTGGCGGCCGGCATCGCCAGCGGCAGCACAACCCTGCACCGGCCTGAGGCAGCCGCGGTGTCGTATCCGGATTTCTGGAATGACCTCCAGCGGCTGCGCGCCTGAGCAGCTGCCCGCCCGGATCGGCGCCGACGGCAGCTTCAGCCTGTTCAGCGAACGCTTCAGCGAAGGCTTCCACGGCCCGATCGGGGCCCTGCGGGAGGCCCGGGCCAAATTCGTGGAGCCGGCCCAGCTGGAGCGATTCCCTCCCGGCAGCCGGCTGCAGGTGGTGGATGTGGGCTTCGGCCTGGGCACCAACAGCACCGCCCTGCTGGAGGCCGCCGGCGCCCGGGGCCTCGGCCTGGCCGTGCACGGTCTGGAGCTCGATCCCGAGCCCCTGCGCCGCGCCCTGTCGGCGCCGGACTTCCGCCGCCAGTGGCAGCCGGCCAGCGTGGCGATGCTGGAGGCGCTGCTGGCGCATGGGCAGTGGCGCGGCGGCTCCAGCCGGGCGGAGCTGCTCTGGGGCGATGCCCGCCAGCGCGCCGGCGACCTGCTCGAGGCACGGCAGCTCGAGCGCGGCTGCGATCTGGTGCTGCTCGATGCCTTCTCCCCCCAGCGCTGCCCCGAGCTCTGGAGTCTCGAGTTCCTGAGCCTGCTGGCGCGGCTGCTGAAGCCTGGCGGCCGGCTGCTCACCTACTGCTGCGCCGCCGCCGTGCGCCGCAGCCTGAAGCTGGCGGGGCTGCAGCTGGCCTCGATCGCCGGCCCGCCACCGGCCTG
>NZ_LFEK01000049.1 GCF_001039265.1 Synechococcus sp. GFB01
CGGCGAGCTCTCCGGCCAGGATCTGCATGCCCAGCTGCGCCGCAGCAGCGCGCCGATGGGCCTGGCCACGGTCTACCGACACCTGCGGCAGCTGCAGCAGTGGGKCTGGTGCGCTGCCGCCACCTGCCCAGCGGCGAGGCCCTGTTCGCCCCCACCGAGCGGGATGACCATCACCTCACCTGCGTCGACTGCGGCAGCACCCAGCGGCTGAGCCACTGCCCGATGCATGCCCTGGAGCTGCCGGGCGGTGAGCTGCACGGCTTCCTGCCCCTGTTCCACACCCTGGAATTCTTCGGGCTGTGCGCCGACTGCCAGCGGCGCCAGGGCCGCAGCGCCGCCCACGCCTCCTGAAACCTAAGGTCTGAGAATGAGTCCCAGTGCCTCCATGCCCGCCGCTCAGGCCGATGCCGTGATCGATGCCGTGATCGATGCCGATGCCGTGATCGATGCGGCCGCCGCGCCCCTGCCCGTGACGATCCTCACCGGCTTCCTGGGAGCCGGCAAGACCACCCTGCTGAATCACATCCTCAGCAACCAGGAGGGCCTCAAGACGGCCGTGCTGGTGAACGAGTTCGGCGAGATCGGCATCGACAACGACCTGGTGGTCGCCACCGGCGACGACATGGTGGAGCTGAGCAACGGCTGCATCTGCTGCTCGATCAACGGTGAACTGCTCGACGCCGTGTATCGGATCCTCGAGCGCCCCGATCCGGTCGACTATCTGGTGGTGGAGACCACCGGTCTGGCCGATCCGCTGCCGGTGGCCATGACCTTCCTCGGCAGCGACCTGCGCGATGCCACCCGGCTCGATTCGATCATCACCCTGGTCGACGCCGAGAACTTCGGCGGCGAGATGCTCGAGGGGGAGGTCGCCCGCTCCCAGATCGTGTACGGCGACATGATCCTGCTCAACAAGACCGATCTGGTCGACGGGCCGCGCCTGGCCGAAGTGGAGCGGCAGCTGCGCGCCATCAAGACCGACGCCCGCATCCTGCACTCGGTGAAGGGCGAGGTGCCGCTGCCGCTGCTGCTCAGCGTGGGGCTGTTCGAGAGCGACAGGGTTGTCGCCCGGCAGGACCACAGCGACTGCGACCACGAGCACGGCGAGTGCGTGCATGACCACGCTCACGGCCATCACCATCACCATCACGGGCACGGGCACGGGCACGACCATGAGCACGACCACGGGCACCACCACGCCCATGGCGAGGAGGCCCACGCGATCGAAGGGTTCACGTCGCTGTCGTTCCAGAGCGACGGCCCCTTCGCCCTGCGCAAGTTCCAGAACTTCCTCGACAACCAGCTGCCCCCGGAGGTGTTCCGGGCCAAGGGCATCCTCTGGTTCAACGAGAGCCAGCGCCGGCACGTGTTCCACCTGGCCGGCAAGCGTTTCTCGATCGATGACAGCGACTGGCCCGGCCCGGAGCGCAAGAACCAGATCGTGCTGATCGGCAAGGGGCTCGATCACGCCAGGCTGCGCCGGCAGCTGCAGGCCTGCGTGGCGCGTGACGCGGGTAAAGGCTTCGCCTGAACAGCCCGATCCGGCCCACAGCACCGATACTGCATGAGGGGTTCTCCGGATCCAGACCGGGGAGGCAACGAGGAAAGTCCGGTGGCGGGAGTCTCTCCCCAGTCCGGCACTGTCCCGCAGCTGTGATGGCCCCGCCGCCTGCCCCCCAGGCCGGCCCGCCTCAGTCAGAACGCTCGCCCCATCCACCACCTTTCGCCGCCGGCGTGGACCGGACCGCCAGATCATGTCTTCACCTGTGACCCGCCGCCTTCTCCTGCCGGCCGCCGCCGGCTGCGGTCTCAGCCTGCTCTCGGCCCTGCCGGCCGTCGCCCACGGCGTGGCCGGAGGGGGGCTGATCGCCGGCGCCAGCCATCCCCTGCTGGGGATCGATCACCTGCTGCTCCTGGTTGGGGTGGGCGGCGTGGCCTCCCTGGCGGGCGGCCAGGTGCTGCTGTTCGCGATCGGCGGCGCCGTGGTGGGCGCACTGCTGGGCAGCCTGGGCAGCACCTTGCCCGGTGCCGAACTGCTGGCCGCCCTGGCCGTGGCCGCGCTGGGCCTGATCCTGCTGCAGAGCCAGCGCAGCCAGCAGGCACCCCGCGTCAGCCTGCTGGGTCCGATCGTGGCGGCCGCCGTGAGCGTGCACGCCCTGCTGCATGGCCAGGAGCACGCCGGCACGGCCGCCTGGTGGATCGGCGCCGCTGCCGCCTCCGCCGCCGTGGTGGCGCTCACCGCCCTGTCGCTGCGGCGGCTGGATCAGCGCTGGACCCTGGGCCTGGCGGTGGGTCTGAGCCTGGCGGGACTCGGCCTCGCCCTGGCTCCCCTGGCGTGAAAACCGCCTGCATTGCTACCAGCCGGCCTTCCCAGGCTGGCTAACGTTCCAGCAACGCTCCATCAGCCATGGCCGAACTGCTGCTGTTCACCGGCGTCCTCGCCCTCTTCGGTCTGGCTCTCTGGCTCACCGGCAACTCCGACGACGACAACGAGGACGGCGGCCTGATGCAGCCCGTTCTGGTGCCGGTGCGGGTGCAGCGCGGCCGCTGAGGCGATCCCGCGCACCGCTCCCAGACCATTCTCATCAGACACACTGCCCGCCGGCCCGCACCGGCGGGCTTTTAGCTGGCCTGGCGGGGAATGGTGCCGCGTAGCAATTGCTACGCCCGTTCCGCTCATTGATGACGGGGACAGCCAGATCGGCGCGACAGGATCCAGGGCAGTGTCCCGTGTGCATCGAACACCGGCAGATCGTGATGCGCCTCACCCTCACCGCCCTGGCCACCACGGCCCTCGCCGCCACCACCCTGGCTGGCGCGGTGGTCGCCTCCATGGCCCAGACCCGCCCCCAGGAGGTCAACGTCTACTCCGGACGTCACTACAACACCGACAAACAGCTCTACGCCCAGTTCACCCGCCGCACGGGCATCAAGGTGAACCTGCTGGAGGGCAAGGACGACGAGCTGATCCAGCGGCTGCGCAGTGAGGGCCGCAACAGCAAAGCCGACCTGCTGGTGCTGGTGCTGGTGGATGCCGCGCGGGTGGTTCGCGCCCAGGAGCTGGGGCTGTTCCAACCGATTCGCTCCGCTGAACTGAACCGCGACGTGCCGGCCAATCTGCGCGACCCCGGCGGCCGCTGGTTCGCGCTCACCCGCCGTGCCAGGCCCGTGATGGTGAACAGTGCGATCGTGAATCCCAGGCTGATCCGCACCTACGCCGACCTGGCCCGCCCGGAGTTCAAGGGCAGGCTCTGCCTGCGCAACCGGGCCAGCGTCTACAACCAGTCGCTCACCGCCGACGAACTGGTGCGCCGCGGCAAACCGGCCACGCAGCAGTGGCTGAAGGGGATGATCGCCAACCTGAAGCAGCCGCTGTTCACCTCCGACACGCCGATGATCCGGGCCGTGGGCCAGGGTGAGTGCGGGGTGGCGGTGGCCAATCAGTACTATCTGGCCCGCATGCTGCAGGGCGACAACCCGGCCGATCGGGCCGCCGCGGCCAAGGTGAAGGTGGTCTGGCCCAACCCCACCCACGTCAACATCTCCGCCGGCGGGGTCACCCGCAGCGCCCGCAATCCGGAGGGAGCCCGCAAGCTGCTCGAGTTTCTGAGCTCGCCCACCGCCGGTGAGGGCTATGCCTCCGCCAACAACGAGTANCNCCCTCAANNGCTGGGGGAACAACCCCACCCTCAAGGCCTTCGGCACCTTCAAGGCCTCACCGGTGACGATCGAGCAGCTGGGACGCCGCAACCGCGAGGCGGTGGAGCTGATGGCGCAAGCTGGCTGGCAATGAGTGCACCCGCGCTGCTGCGTTGAGCGCCCCGGCTCCTCTCCTGACCGCGCTCAGCAGCCCGGCCCGGCCATCCAGCCGCGCCGGGCTGTTTCTCGTGGTGCTGGCGATCAGCGGGCTGGCCTTGCTGCCCCTGCTGGCCCTGCTCGGAGATGCCCTGCTCAGCCGCTCCGCAACGGGGCTGGGTCTGAGCCTGGATGGCTGGCAGCAGATCCGCGGCACGCTGCTGCTGGTGGCCGGGGANGGGCTGAGCGGGGCGGTGCTGGGCACGGCCATCGGCTGGCTCACGGCGGTGTGCCGCTTCCCCGGGCGCCGCTGGCTGCGCATCGCCCAGCTGCTGCCGATGGCCTTTCCCGCCTACCTCCTGGCCGCGAGCCTGATCGACTGGGGCAGCTACCGCGGCCTGCGCATCCATGGCCTCGGCTGGGCCGTGCTGCTGCTCACCCTGGCCAACTACAGCTATGTGTTCCTGCTCAGCACCGAGAGCTTCTCCGTGAGCGGCCGCCGCCTGCTCGAAGCCAGCCGCAGCCTGGGCGTNGGGCCGTGGCCCAGCTTCTTCCGGGTGGCCCTGCCGATCGCCCTGCCCTCGATCGGCGCCGGCGTGGCGCTGAGCGCCATGGAGGTGGTGAACGAACTCGGGGCGGTGCGGCTGCTGGGTGTGCCCAGCCTCTCGGCCGGGATCCTGGACCGCTGGCAGGTGGAGGGCGATCCGCAGGGGGCAGCCCTGCTCTCGCTGGTGGCGCTCGCCATCGTGGCGGTCCTGATCGCCTCCGAGCGCCTGCTGCGACGGCGCAGCCGCCGCTGGAACCTGGAGGGGAGCAACGGCGGCGAGCATGTCTGGACGCTGCAGGGCTGGCGGGCCGGCCTGGCCCAGCTGATCACCGCCCTGCCGCCGCTGGCCGCCGCGGCCATCCCGGTGCTCTGGATCCAGCAGGGCTGGCAGGGGCTGCAGGCGGAACCGCTGCAGGAACTGGTGCGGCTCGCCGGCCGCAGCCTCGCCCTGGCCTTCGCCGCCACGGGCCTCACCTGCCTGGGGGCGTTGCTGCTGGCCATCTGCCGGCGCTGGAGTCCCCGGCCGCTGGTGCAGCGGCTCAGCTTCGTGGCGGGCCTGGGCTATGCCATCCCCGGCAGCGTGCTGGCCCTCGGGCTGATCGTGCTGGGGGGGCCCATCGGTCTGGGCCCGGTCGTGCTGCTGCTCTGGGGCTACGGCGACCGCTTCATGGCCGTGTCGAAGCAGGGACTCGATGCCGCTCTCGAGCGCATCCCCCCCAGCATCGATGAAACGGCCACCAGCCTGGGCTGCGACTGGCTGGCGGTGCTGCGGCGGGTGCACCTGCCGCTGCTGCGCGGGCCCCTGGTGGTGGGCAGCCTGATGGTGTTCGTCGACGTGGTGAAGGAGCTGCCGATCACCCTGGCCCTGCGACCCTTCGATTTCGACACCCTGGCGGTGCGGGTGTTCCAGTACGCCAGCGACGAGCGGGTGGGCGCGGCCATGGCCCCAGCCGTGCTGATCATGCTGTTCGGCCTGGTCGCCTCCCTGGCCCTGATCCCCAACCTGGAACGCCGCGGCTGATCCAACGCCGCGGCTGATCCAACGCCGCGGCTGATCGGTGCAGACCGCCGGCTGTCAGTCGCGGCCGCAGCGGCACTGGCCGCCCTTCCACTTGGAGCACTTGCTCTGCTTGCAGCCCTTCTTCTTCTGTGCGTTCAGGCCGGAGCCCACCAGGCGGGGGCTGCGCCGGGCTCGCAGGAGTCAGCGGCCGAACCGAGGGGCTTCGCCATCCGTGCAGCGCCGCCTGACGGCGCATGAGACCTGACGTCAGCTTATTGCGATCGATTCTCCTTTGCGCCGGTTCAGCACCGCGGCCACCGGGGGGGTTACCGCCTGATGTGATGTCGGATACCGTCACCAGCGCACCGATCGATCGCCTCGGCTGCTGGCCTGCAGGGAAGACGCGACTAGCCTGCAGTGCCAGGTCTCTCGCGTGATCGCCATGGTCCAGTCACCGTTTCAGATCGGCGCCGGCCCCCGCGTGGCCACCGGCCCGGCGGGCCGGGCCATGGCCCAGCCGATGGACCCCGACCTGCTGGAGGGCCTCAAGCACCACCTCACGATGGAGCGGCAGGCCAGCGCGGCCTACTGGGCCCTTGCACTCTGGTTCGCCGAACGCGAACTGCGCGGCTTCGCCCACTACCTGCGGCATGAAGCCGCCGACGAGCAGCACCATGCCGGCCTGGTGGCCGACTATCTGATCGCCCGCGGCCAGACGGTGCAGCTCGAACCGATCGCCGCCCCGCGCCAACAGTGGAGCGACGCCGAGGAGATCTTTGCGGCGGTGTTCCAGATGGAGGCCGACGTGACCACCTCCCTGCAACAGCTCTACGCCCTGGCCGAACGGGGCGGCGACGTGCGCACCACCGTGTTTCTCGATCCGATCGTGCAGGGTCAGATCGAATCGGAACATCAGGCCGCCCACCTGCTGGGCAGGATCCGCTTTGCCCAGGGCGATCCCGCCGCCCTGCTGGTGATCGACGGCGAGCTCGGCGCCGACCGCCACGAGCCGGCCTCGATGGCCTGAGACCGGCTCAGCCCCCGGCGATCGGCCGCCGCGCCAGCTCCTCGAGGAAGGCGAGCGCCAGCGGGTCCTGGAGCTGATGCAGCCGCCGCAGCGAGCGGGCAGCCTGCTGCACCTCGCGGCGGCGATCGGCCAGCTGGGCGCGTTCGCGGCGCAGGCGCTCCAGCAGCGCCGGGCTCTGACAGCGGGCGAGGTCGGCCGACACCTGGGCAGCGCGGCTGCGCAGGCGATCCATCTCACGGCACAGGCTGCCCACCAGGCTGCTGGCCTGGGGACGAACGGCAGCCGCTGCCGGTAGCAGGGCGATCGGGCTCATCAGGCTGCGGCGGCGAGGGGGGCTGCGTCGACCAGAGCGGGCGCCAGCCGCATGCCGGTTTCACCCACCGGTGCCTCGAGCAGCTGGGCCTGGCGGATGCGCGAGATCAGACGGGTGGTGGTGACCCGGGTGGTGCCGATCAGCTCACCGATGCGCTCATGGGTGAGCCGGAAGGGCAGGTCGCACCAGTTGCCGCAGCGGCGGCCGAGACGCACCACCAGCAGCCCCAGCAGGGCGTGCAGCCGCTGCTCGGCGCTGCCGAGGTGGCGGATGCGGAGCAGCTGCAGGGTCCATTCGTTCACGGCATCGAAGCCGTCGCCCGCCCGCGGTTCGGCATCGCTGCGGAAACACAGGGGCGTGAGCGCCTCCACGCACACCCCCTCGCTGCAGAGGCGATCCGTGCGCAGCTGGTCGCCGGCCTGCAGGAAGGCGAGGGTCATGCCTTCGGTCTCCTCACAGGGGCAGTACACCCGGGCCACGCCTTCGAGCACCTCGAGGCAGGTGCCCTGCGGGCGCAGGGCGGGATCGACCAGCACCATCTGGCCGGCCGGCATCCGCACGGCAGAGACGGGGGCGTCGGGAAGGAAGCGGAAACTCATGGCCACCGCAGCGGGGCTTATTGCGAATGACTCGCAACCTAAACAAGACCACTGCCCTTTTGCAAGCGATTCTCAATAACAACTGGCTCTTGCGAGCCTGCCTGGCCGCTGCCGGTCCGCGCCCGCGTCGCCGATCGATCCTGTCGCCGTCCGTTACAACAACGCTGCCAACGGCCGAGGCTGCACCCACGTTGAAGGGTGACTTCGTCATCCGTCGCAGGAGAGTGTTGATCCATGCGGATTCCCAGCTTTGTTCTGCCTTGCCTGGGCGGCTCGGTCCTGGCAGCTGCCGGTCTGTGCAGCGGGCCTGCGCTGGCTCAGTCCCGGACCCTCTACACCCTGAGCACGCAGTGCAGCATCCGGGGCGGTCAGCCCCAGGCCTGTGTGGTTGAAGCCACCGAGGAAGGCGACGCCACCTTCTACCGGCACCGGATCGGCACCGTCACCGAAACCGTGCGGATCACCGAGAACCCGGTGCGCATGACCATCTGGGATGCCAGCAGCAAGAGCTGGCAGACCCTCAGCGGTGCCGCCGCCCGTTTCTCCACCAACACGATCTGCTTCAACGGTCGCGATCTCTGCGTGGTCAACGCCAATTACCTCAACAGCGTGCGGCAGGACCGCCCCGAAACCACAGCGGGGCGTGACCTGGTGAAGGTGCGCTTCGACGACACCGGCCGGGTGAACCTCTCCTGCTACGACGACGGTTGCAAGGAGGTGCGCTGATGAAGCGGGCTCTCTCGGGATGCAGTCTTCTCCTGATTGGCGTTCTCGCTCTGCCGGCGGGCATCACTCCGGCCCTGGCGCTCGACAGCAGCGCTGAGGGTTCCGCACTGATCGCGCGCAGTGGTGGCGGTGGCCGCGGCGGGGGTGGTGGCGGCGGTCGCGGTAGCCGTGGTGGTGGCGGTGGCGGCGGGCGATCCGCCGGTGGCGGCGGTGGGCGGGCGAGTCGCCCCGCAACTGGCTCGAGCGGGTTCAAGAGTTCCGGATCGGGCCTCAACAGCGGCTCCAGACAACCCACCGGCGGCTGGAGTGAGCGGTCGCGGAGCAGCAGCGGCCCCAGCCTCGANCCGNCCCCGCAGNCCTCCACCCAGCGGGTCAGTGGCGATCGCACCCTCACCAGCACGCAGCGGACGAGTGGGGAACGCGTCGGCGACCGCCAGGCCGGCCGCACCGAAGCCCGCAGCGACTGGCAATCCGGCAGGACCGATCGCACCACCGTTCGCCAGGATGAACGCAGCACACGCGTCGATTCCCGCCAGGAGGGACGCACCGACCGGCTCGGGGAGCGCTCGGATGTGCGCAGCGACCGGGTCAATGAGCGCACCGACCGGGCTGATCAACGTTGGGACAACCGCGACCAGCGCTGGGATAACTACTGGGATCGCTATCCCGGCTGGGCCCGCCCCGGCTGGGGCTACGCCCGGCCCTGGGGCTGGGGCTGGTACGGCGGCTGGAGCTCTCCCCCCTGGGGCTGGTGGGCCGCCAATACGGCGGTCTGGGGCATCTCCAGCCTGGCCACCGCGGCGATCATCAACGATGCGGTGAACGATGCCGTGACCTCGGAGGTCAGCTACATCGTGGTGCCCAACAGCAGCTATCAACTGCTCTATGGCACGGTGGAGCCGATCGGCACCCAGGGCGTCAGCTTCGAGGTGGTCTCCGGCGACACGGCGGTGCGGATAACGGCCGACTGCAACCAGGGCACCCTCAACGGCCGCAATCCAAGCAACGCCGCCGAGGCCGAGCTGCTGAACGCCGCCTGCCAGGTGGCCTACGGCTCCGTCTGAGCCCGTCGCCATCGCCCGCGGCGAGGTGCCCGGCACACGGCAGCAGCGCCGACCCGGGCCTTCCTGGACTCCTATCCACGGAGGCCCTTTCGATAGGGAGGGCTGAGCGATGCCTGCTGGATCGGTGCCAGCGCCGCCTGCGGCGCTGCAATGCGTTAGACCCATCACCGGCAGGATCAGCGCAGCGGCAATTCCCCCGCGCAGCCTGTACGCTGCGCGGCTGAACTGTCACCGGATTCCACACGAATCCAATCACGATGCGATGCTCGAAGGTGGGGTTGTTGCGCATGGCCACCGGATTGGTGGGCGGCGCAGCGCTCTGGTGCACCGCCGTCTCCGCGGCGCCCGCCCCTGCCGAGTCGCCCGCGAGCGAAGCCACGACGGCCGAAACAGCCGCTGGCGGCAGACGTGAGTTCAGGCCAGGCGGACGCAGCGGGTTCCAACGAGCAGACCGCCAACGAAGATCAGCTCTGGCGCGGCAACGTGGAGCTCTACATGCTGGCCCCGCTGAAGCTTGACACCACTACCACGGTCAAAGGGCGCACGGCCGAGGCCGATCTTGACCTCGGGGAGGTGCTGTCGGCACTGCAGTGGTATTCCTCGCTGCGCGCCAGCGTGGAACAGGCCGCCTCGGCGTGCTCACCGATCTGTACTACAGCAAGCTTGGTGATGAGGCGGCCGCCACCACCCCGCGCGGCCTGTTGACGGGGAAAGCAGAGATCGACTCTCAACTCGGGATCTACGATTTCGCCCTGCGCTATCGGATCGGGGAGCCGGAAGCGGCCGTTGGCAAGCCCGGTCAGTTCAGCATCGTTCCCTATGCGGGGGTGCGCCTGATCGATACCCAGCTCGATGTGGATGCCCAGGTGCTGCTGAAAGGGTCCAAGCCGATCTTCAGTGCCCAGGGCAGCATCGATCGCACCTGGGCCCAACCCATGCTGGGCGCCCAGGCCGCCGTGTTTCTGACCCCCCGACTGCGCGCCTTCGCGCGGGCCGATGTCGGCGGATTCGGCATCAGCGGCTCCCGCGATCTTTCCGGCAACGNCCAGATAGGCCTGGGCTATGCCGTGGGCAACAACACCACGATCAACCTCTCCTGGCGCTACCTGGGACTCGAATACAACAACGGCGAGTCCCCCGACAATGGTTTCGAACTGACTCAGAACGGCGTGCAGATGGGGGTGCAGTTCTTCTTCTGATCCACGGATCGACTGATCCACCGACCGACAGCCGGGCCCTCTCGACCACGGTCCAGCCCTCCCGGCGGGCCTGCTCCAGCGGAGAGTAAGCCCAAAGGCCAGGCTGAGCCTGGACGGGCGCAGGGAGGGGAGGAGTGAGGGGCGCGCCCAGCTCAGGCTGGCGCCACCAGCCGCTGCCGCCAGCGCACGAAGGGGATCTCGAGGATCACCGTGACGANCAGATAGACCAGGATGCCCAGCTTCAGGCCTTCCATCCGAGGGGCGTAGGTGGCGGCGAAGAGCAGCGCCAGGCCGGGGTTGCGCATCGAGGTCACCAGCGAAACGGTGGTCCGCTCCTCAGGATCGCGGCCAGCCAGCAACCAGCCGATCGCCAGGCTCGCCAGCACCATCGCCGCCATGAGCCCGATCGCCAGCAGGTTGTTGGCCATGAAGGGCACGAGCACGTGGATGCTCTTCGCCAGCACGGCCAGCACCAGCAGCAGCAGCAGCAGGTTGGCCAGCTTCTCGAAGAAGCCCTGCCAGCGTTGGGCCCAGGCCGGCTGCCAGCGGCGCATCACCAGACCGCAGGCCAACGGCAGGAGCTGGGCCTTGCCCACCTGCAGCGCCACCGGGCCGGGGGTGATCTCCCAGCCCTGCACGCCGTAGGTGGAGGTGAACACCTCCGCCATCAGTGGCACCGACACGATGGCCGCCAGAGCGGCCCCCACCTGCAGATGGGCCGCCAACTGGCGGCTGCCGCGGGCCTCGCCCGCCTTGCGCAGGGTGAGCGGGGCGCTCGGGCAGACCGCCATCAGCGCGATGGCGTAGCGGGCCGGGGTGCTGATCGCCGCACCGAGCGGCAGCCGCAGCAGCAGCAGGGCCACCAGGGGCACCAGCACGCAGCTCCCCAGCAGCACCCGCAGCAGCAGCGCCCGGCGATGGAGCAGCAGGTCGACCCGGTTGCCGGGCAGGCCGAGCCCCAGGGTGAACATGATCGTGAACAGGGTGGCGGTGACCAGCACCGGGCCAACGGGATTCATCAGGGCAGAAGGGAGACCGGGGATGCGGATGGGTGTGGGCTCAGGAGCCCGTTGCCGGCACCCTGAACATGCCCGGCACCAGCACCAGGAAGGCGATGGCGCCGATCACCATCAGGGCCAGAGCGGTGATCACCGCAATCGAGCGCTCCCCGCCGGTGTAGAGGAAGTCGTCCCGGCGGATGCGTCTCAGGTCGCGGCGGTGCTGCACGGTCGCCGCCGCCAGGGCGCTGACGCCGGTGAGGATGAAGCCCATCGACAGCAGGCGCACGCTGAGGTCGACATGGGGACTGTCCCCAAGCCGGGTGTACTGGATCGCCGAGATGATCCGCTCGAGGCCGAAGCCGAAGCTGATCAGCGAGAGCGCGGTGCGGATCCAGGCCATCAGGGTGCGCTCGGCCGCCGCCCGGTTCCGTTCCTTGGCCAGTTCGTTGGAGAGGGAGGTCATGGCTGGGACATCAGGACGACGAAACGGAGCGGGGCCGCTCGTCTTCGAGCTTCCGCTCCGCCTCGATCTCCCTGGCCAGGAAGACGTTGAGGAAGGTGCGGATCAGCGCGATCGCGGCCAGCTGGAGCAGATTCGCGCCGCTGGGGGCGGCCGTGGTGGCCACGATGTCGGCGCCCAGCTGGAATTCAAGGGCCATCGACAACCAGCTCCCGAAGCTGAGCCGCACGGATGCGGCGGTGCGGTGAGGACGGCGACGCTGGAGGAGGGCGGGGATCGCCAGCCGCAGCGCCGCCAGGAGGCCCGCCGCCACGCAGAGCACCGAGAGCACCTCCAGGGAGAAGCGCAGACCGCTGACCAGGATGCGGAAGAGGTGCTCGAGCGCTTCGGGTCCGGCCACGGCTGGAGTCATTCCGCCCCGACCTCCGCCCGGGCGGGCCGCACGATGCAGCGGAACCCCAGGTGACAGGTGGAGGTGTCGATCCCCTGGGCCATCCGCGCCGCGGGTCGGTAGCGACGGCAGTAGCTGGGAGCGCAGAGGAAGGAACCGCCCTTCACCACCCGGCGCGGGATGGCGCCGTGCTGGGAGGCCGGATCGATGCTTCCCTCGCGCTGCCAACCCCGGGGGTTGTCGATCGTGCAGCAGCCGCCGGACGCCTTGTGCTGCCGCACCGTGTCGCCATGGTCGGCGTACCAGTCGTCGGTCCACTCCCACACGTTGCCGATCATGTCGAGCAGGCCGTAGCCGTTGGGCGGAAAGACGNCGACCGGCGAGGTGCGCTCCCAGCCATCGAGGCGGCTGTTGTGGTGGGGGAAATCCCCCTGGAAGGTGTTGGCCTGCGGCACGCCGCCGGGGTGGAGCTCATCGCCCCAGGCGAACTCGGCCCCCTCCAGAGCGCCGCGGGCTGCGCGCTCCCACTCCGCCTCGCTGGGCAGGGCCTTGCCGGCCCAGGCCGCGTAGGCGGCCGCATCCTCATGGGCCACATGCACCACCGGGTGTTTGGCACGGGGCTTGATCGAACTGCCGGGCCCCTCCGGATGGCGCCAGTTCGCACCCTTCACGTACTGCCACCAGCGGTAGTGATCGCCGGTGCCGACCGGGCCCTGCGGTGCCACGAACACGATCGAGGCCGGCGCTAGCAGCTCCTGCAGCGCCTCGGGGTAGAGGGCCGGATCGGCGGGCCGCTCCGCCAGGGTCACGTAGCCCGTGGCCTTCACGAAGGTCTGGAACTGGGCGTTGGTGACCGGTGCCCGGTCGATCCAGAAGCCCTCCACGCGCACCCGGTGAGCCGGCGCCTCCTCGGGGTAGTGGTGGTCGGAGCCCATGCTGAAGCTGCCGCCCGGGATCCACACCATGTCGCGGGCGGGGGGACGGCCCGGGGCACGGCTGATCGAGCCATGGGGCGGAGCGCCGGTGCTGATCATGCAGGCGAGAGGGATCGGAGCGGCCTCACCGCAGTGTGAGAAGGCCGCCGTGGAGCCGCAACACGCATCCGTTGATCTGTCATGGCTGAGTGGCTGTCATGGCTGAGCGGCTGTCATGGCTGAGTGGAGGCTGCCGCCGGGCCGCCCGGCTCTGCCTCGAAACGATCGATGGCCACGGGGAGGGAGGGCGCAACCCGGCCTCGCCGAGGCGGTGTCCGAGCTCGCTGCGCCGCACCATGGCCTTCACGCCGGGATTGAGGCCCGCCAGCCAGAGCCGGATGCCCTCACGCTCGAGCTGCTCCCGGGCCTGCGTGAGCATCTTGAGGGCGGAATACTCCAGATCGATGATGGCCCGGCCGTCGAGCACCATCACCCTGGCTGATGCGCTCGATCAGGCTGCGGATCCGCTCCGCCACGCCCTGGGCATTGGCGAAGAACAGCCGTCCCTCCACGCGCACCATCAGCAGGCCAGGCCAGGTCTGAGCCTCCGGATGGGCGTCGGCGGGACGGAAGGCGCCGGTCCCGGCCTGGCGTGCCAGCACGTAGACCGGCGGATGCATCTCCTGCTGGGCCAGGGAGAGCAGCGACACCACCACCGCCACCAGGATTCCCTCGAGGGTGCCGAGCAGCACCACGCCCACCAGCGCGATCACCGCCCAGCGGAATTCCGGGTGGCGCACCCGGCGGATGGCCAGAAACTCGGCCGGGCGGATCAGATCGAATGCATAGACCAGCACCACCACCGCCAGGGCCGCCTCGGGCAGCAGCGACAGGGCCGCCTCGGCAGCAGCGACAGGGGCGGGGCGAGCAGCAGCATCACCGCCAGCGCCACCGCCGCCGTGGACCAGCGAGGCCAGCGGGGTGCGGGCG
>NZ_LFEK01000005.1 GCF_001039265.1 Synechococcus sp. GFB01
CTCGGCGCCCGTGTGGTGCCGCTGCTGCTGGGCCTGGCCCTGCTGGGCTTCGGTGTGCAGCTGCATCAGACCCGTGAGCAGCTGGCCCGGATCGACCAGCGGCTGGCGAGCGCCGGTGCGGCCGGCACGGCCTCGCCCCTCAGCCCGGCGAGCCGCCAGCTGCATCTGGTGGCCGCCACACCCGGCATGCGCGCCAGCGGCGACGTGCTGGTGACGGGCAACGGCACCCACAACGTGCTGATGCTCGACGACCTGCCGCCGCCGCCCCCCGGTCACGTGTATCGCCTCTGGGCCGAGGTGGGTGGGCGCCGGGTGGGCTGCGTCGCCTTCGTGCCGACCGAGCAGGGCCACGTGGGCATGCTGATCCCCCCCTCACCCACCAGCCTGGCCCGCGCGGTGAGCGTGAGTGTGGAGCCCGATCCGGTGGGCAAGGCCCCCACCGGTCCCACCGTGCTCACCAGCACCCTCTGAGCCGGCAGCTGCTTACGGTGAGGGCATGGCGACGGTGGCGTGACGATCATCCGGGCGCGGGGCCTGAGCAAGACCTTCCGGGTCAGCGAGAAGCAGCCCGGACTGGCCGGCACCCTGCGCCACCTGCTGCGCCGCCGCCACCGCGACGTGCTGGCGGTGGACCGGATCGGCTTCACGATCGAACCCGGCGAGATCGTCGGCTTTCTGGGGCCCAACGGAGCCGGCAAGACCACCACCCTCAAGATGCTCACAGGCCTGATCCATCCCAGCGGCGGCGAGCTGGAGGTGGCGGGTCACCAGCCCTGGCGGCGCCAGGCCCGCTTCCTGCGCCAGATCACCCTGGTGATGGGCAACCGCCAGCAGCTGATCTGGGACCTGCCGGCGCTCGATTCCCTGCGCGTCAATGCGGCCGTGTACGGCATCGACGACCCCGAGGCCGAGCGGCGCATCGGCGAGCTGGCCGAGATGCTGGAGCTCGGGCCCGAGCTGCACAGGCCCGTACGCAAGCTCTCCCTGGGGCAGCGCATGAAGGCGGAGCTGCTGGCGGCTCTGCTGCACCGGCCGGCCGTGCTGTTTCTCGATGAGCCGACCCTGGGCCTCGATGTGAACGCCCAGGCGCGGGTGCGCGACTTCCTGGCCGACTACAACCGTCGCTTCGGTGCCACGGTGCTGCTCACCAGCCACTACATGGGCGACATCACCGCGCTCTGTGCGCGGGTGCTGCTGATCCACCAGGGCCGCCTGTTCCACGACGGTTCCCTGCACGAGCTGACCCAGCGGCTGGCCCCCTGCCGCCAGGTGCGGCTGGAACTGGCCGAGCTGCATCCCGCCAAGCGTTCGCCGGATTCGGGCAGATCGAGCACCACCAGGGCCACCAGCTGCGGCTGCTGGTGCCGCGCGACCAGCTCACGGGGCGGGTGGCGGCGTTGCTGGAGCGCTTCGCCGTGGTGGATCTGGAGGTGAGCGATCCGCCGATCGAGGAGCTGATCGGTGGGCTGTTCCGCAGTCGCACCGAGGCCGCTGCGGCCGCAGCGGCCTCCATCGCCGCGCAGGTGGAGGGGATGCCGTGAAGCGGGCATCGCTGCGCCGCGGCTGGCGCGTGGCCTGGGCGCTGCTCTCGAGCCAGTACGCGCTGATGCTCGAATACCGCGCCGAGATCGCCCTCTGGGCCCTCTCCGGCGTGCTGCCGCTGATCATGCTGGGGGTGTGGAGCGGTTCCGGCGCCGCCGCCGCCGCCGGCATCGGTGCCGCCCAGCTCAACCGTTATTTCCTGGCCGCCTTCCTGGTGCGCCAGTTCACCGTGGTCTGGCTGATCCACGTGTTCGAGGAGGACGCCCTGCAGGGCCGCCTCTCGCCCTACCTGCTGCAGCCCCTGCCGCCGCTGTGGCGCTACCTGGCGGCCCACGTGAGCGAGCAGGCCACCCGGCTGCCGTTCGTGGTGCTGATCCTGGCGGTGCTCGGTCTGCTGCAGCCGCGGCTGCTGTGGCTGCCCTCCCCGGCCGCCTGGTGCTGGGCCTGCTGGCCATCGAGGCGGCCTTCCTGCTGCGCTTTCTGCTGCAGGTGCTGGTCACCACGCTCTGCTTCTGGAGCGAGCGGGCGGCGGCCCTGGATCGCCTGCTGCTGATCCCCTATCTCTTCCTCTCCGGGCTGGTGGCGCCGCTCGAGACCTTTCCGCCGGCGCTGCGGCGGCTGGCGCTGGCGACCCCCTTCCCCTGGATGGTCGACTTCCCGGCGCGGCTGCTGGCCGGTGAGCCGGTGTCAGCCGGGCCGGGTTTCGCGGCGATCGCCGCCTGGGGCCTGCTGCTGCTGCCGATCGCCCGCTGGCTGTGGCGGGCCGGGCTGCGGCGCTATTCCGCCATGGGGGCCTGATCCCGATGGCCGCTTCCCCACCGCTGCGGCTGGCCCGCGACCTGCGTCGCCACGGCCGCAGCCTGTGGCGCTTCTGGAGCACCTCGCTGGCAAGCGAGCTGGAGTATCCGCTCAACGCCTGGATCGAGCTGGTGGCGGTGCTGGGCAACCTGGCCGGCAGCCTGTTCGTGCTGCAGCTGCTGTTCGCCGGCCGCCCCAGCCTCGGCGGCTGGAGCTGGAACGGCGCCCTGGTGGTGCTGGGGCTCTACACCCTCCTCGACGGGTTCACCACCTGCCTGCTGCAGCCCAACCTCAGCCGCATCGTGAGCCACGTGCAGAACGGCACGCTCGACTACGTGCTGCTCAAGCCGATCGACAGTCAGTTCTGGCTCTCCACGCGCACGGTGTCGCCCTGGGGCCTGCCGGCCGTGCTGGCCGGGATCGCCCTGATCGCCTGGGCGCTGGTCCATCCGGAGCCCGGCGCCGCGGCCCCGGCCGCAACGGCGGCCTTCAGCGGCTGGGGAGCACTGCTGCCGCTGGTGCTGCTGCTCTCGGCCGCGGTGATCCTCTACAGCCTCTGGTTCGTGCTGGCCGCGCTCAGCATCTGGTTCGTGAAGGTGTGGAACGCCACCGAGGTGCTGCGCTACACCCTGGTGGCGGGGCGCTACCCGGTGAGCGCCTACCCGCCGGCCCTGCGGCTGCTGTTCACCTTCGTGCTGCCGGTGGCCTTCCTCACCACCGTGCCGGCCGAGGCGCTGCTGGGCCGCGGCTCCGTGCTCTGGATGGGGGCCTCGCTGCTGGTGGCCGTGCTCTGCTTTGCCGGCAGCCGCCTGCTCTGGCGCCACGCCCAGCGCTTCTACACCTCGGCGTCGAGCTGAGGCCCCTGAGGGCGACCGGCGTGCACCAGCTGGCGCTGCGCCTGCTCCCACTGGTGCTCCTGCCAGGCCCGCACCAGATCCAGCCGGGTGATCCGATAGCCGAGGCGGCGGCCCGCCAGCACCAGCTCCTGCCGGCTGCGGCAGTGCCTGAGGGCGCGGCGGATCTCGTCGTCCAGCTCCGCTTCCTCCACCATCCGTTCCAGCTCGCTCCAGCTCATGGGAGGTGTTCCGGGTTTTCACCATGCCGTCCGGCTGCGGCCACGGCAAGGTTCCGCCGGGCACAGTGCCGGATCGATCAGAGCTGCTGATCGGCGCGCCATCATCGCCGCATCGCGATCGTGCCCCATGGCCCCCGAGCCAGCCACCGCCACTCCTGCCGCCGCCACCGCCAGCCCCGCCGCCGCCATCGAGCCGGCCGCCGGGCCGGACCGCTGGCAGGAGCACTGGCTGAATCGCTGGTACGCGGTGGCGGCCCTGGCCGATCTGGACCCCGCCCAGCCGTTCCGCTTCACCCTCCTGGAGCAGGATCTGGTGCTCTGGTGGGACCGCCAGGCAGGCCAGTGGCGGGCCTTCGCCGATGTCTGCCCCCACCGGCTGGTGCCGCTGAGCGAGGGCCGCATCAATGAGCGCGGCGAGCTGGAGTGCCCGTATCACGGCTGGAGCTTCAACGGCGCCGGTCACTGCACCGCCATCCCCCAGGCCGAGGCGGCTGTGGCCGCCACCGCCTGCGCCAGCCCCCGCTCGCGCTGCCGCAGCTACGCCACGGCCACCGCCCAGGGTCTGCTGTTCGTGTTCGCCGGCGATGCCGAGCGCTCCGGCGCCGTGCCGCTGCCGCTGGTGCCGCCGCTGGAGGAGCCCGGCTGGCTGGTGCAGGAGACCTTCCGCGACCTGCCGATGGATGCCCTCACCCTGCTGGAGAACGTGCTCGATGTGAGCCACGTGCCCTTCACCCACCACCGCACCGTGGGCCGGCGCGAGAACGCGGCTCCGGTGGTGGCGGAGCTCACCGGCTTCGGCCCGGAGGGCTTCACCGCCAGCTGGCCGGAGGGCCCGCGGCGGGGGAAGCTCGGCAGCCAGTTCACCAGCTTCGTGGCGCCGGGGCTGATGTGGCACGACCTCACGGCCAAGGGCTTCGCCCGCCTGCTCACGGTGGTCTACGCCACCCCGATCCGCCGGGGCGAGTGCCGCCTGATCGCCCGCTTCCCCTTCCAGTTCCAGTCGCGCTGGCCCCGGCTGCTGCTGGGCCTGCGGCCCCGCTGGCTGCAGCATATCGGCAACCACACCGTGCTCGAGGACGATCAGGTGTTCCTGCACTGGCAGGAGCGCCGCCTGGCCGAGCGGGGCGGCAGCGGCGCCTTCGAGCGGGCCTGCTTCCTGCCCAGCAGTGCCGATGTCTACGTGCAGGCCCTGCACCGATGGGTGATCGAGCACGCCGGTGAGCCCTTCCCCGGGCGGGCCCTGCCGGAGCGGCTGCCGCAGGCGCCGCTGATGGACCGCTTCGAGGCCCACACGCGCCACTGCCGCAGCTGCAGCCAGGCC
>NZ_LFEK01000050.1 GCF_001039265.1 Synechococcus sp. GFB01
ATCGGCAGCGGCGGCTTCGGCACTGATCAGCGCCGCCGCGGCACCGGCAGCGAGGGCCTGCCGCCAGAAGCGACCGCCATCCACCTGGGTGCCGGGCAGGCCGATGAAGAGGGTGCCCGGACCGACCCGCCGCGAGTCGCAGCTGATGCTGGACACCGAGACATCGGCCAGAGCCTCCGGCGACGGCAGGCCCACCTGCCGAAGCAGCGGATGGAGCCGGTAGGTCATGGCCGGGAGGCGGAGCTGGCGCCAGTTCTAAGCGCTCCCGCCAGAAAAACCGTTCTTCTGCAACCAAACCCGCAGCCCCTGCCCCGCCAGCCGCGGCGGCACGCGCGGCAGCAGCACCTCGCGGCCATCCGGTCGCCGCAGCGCCAGCAGCGGCACCTCCAGACCGAAGCGGGCCTGGAGCTCGGGATCGGTGTCCACATCGATCAGCTCGAGGGTGGGCGGCGGCTCCAGGGAACGGAGCTTCTCCTCCAGTCCCTCGCACAGGCAGCAGCCTGCCGGGTGTAGAGCACGAGAACGGGCATCAATCGGGCACCGGGTCGCAGCCACACGGCGTGAAGGGGTGGCAGCGCAGCAACCGCCTCAGGGTGAGCCAGCCGCCGCGCCATGCCCCATGACGCTCGATCGCCTCCAGCCCATAGGCACTGCAGCTGGGGATGAAACGGCAGCGCGGCCCCAGCAGCGGCGAGATCCAGCGGCGGTAGAGGGTGATCAGGATCAGCAGCAGCTGCGCCAGCAGGCCCCTGCCGCCAGTGGCGACGGGCAGCCCGGCCCTGGGATCGAGACCGAGGCTACGGGGGCCAACCGATAGGATCGACCGTTGGCGCTGCACACACGGGCTGCGGGCTCATCCCAGCATGCTCGATCACGCAGACGCCCTGGCCGGCATCGCTGGCCGTCTCTGTCCTCTGAAAGTTCGTTCATGTCCCGCTACCGCGGCCCTCGCCTGAGGATCACGCGGCGCTTGGGAGACCTCCCCGGTCTCACCCGTAAGGCCGCCAAGCGGTCTTATCCCCCCGGTCAGCACGGCCAAGCCCGTCGCAAGCGCTCCGAATACGCCATCCGCCTCGAAGAGAAGCAGAAGCTTCGCTTCAACTACGGCATCTCCGAGCGGCAGCTCGTGCGCTACGTGAAGAAGGCGCGCGCCCAGGAGGGTTCCACGGGGACCAACCTGCTGAAGCTGCTCGAGAACCGCCTCGACAACATCTGCTTCCGCCTCGGCTTCGGGCCCACCGTGCCCGGCGCCCGCCAGCTGGTGAACCACGGCCACGTGACCGTGAACGGCCGTGTCGTCGACATCCCGAGCTACCAGTGCAAGGCCGGTGATGTGATCACCATCCGCGAGCGCAAGCCCTCCAGGAAGCTGGCCGAAGGCAATCTGGAATTCCCCGGTCTGGCCAACATCCCACCCCACCTCGAGCTCGACAAGGCCAAGTTCACCGCCAAGGTGATCGGCAAGTGCGAGCGCGAGTGGGTCGCTCTGGAGATCAACGAACTGCTGGTGGTGGAGTTCTACAGCCGCAAGGTCTGATCGGCCTGCATTCACCGCCAACCATGCCCCGCGATGCCGCGAACCGCATCGCGGGGGTTTGTTGCGACTGACCGGCCGGTCCCAGCTTTCTGGAGCGACCAAGCTCAGAGCGCCAGGGGGTGTGCGACGCAAGCAGAGCAATGATCACCCCGACACATCACATGGTTGGGCTCAATACAAACGAGCGATCGAGGCTTGACCGCAACCCCAGAGCGCCGATAAAAGATGAGTATCGTTCCGCGAAGTGATAAGCATGCCCGGCATTCCAAGGCACCATCACAACACGTATCTCATCCTCTACAGAGACAGACAGGGAAAGCGTCACGCCATGAGCTTTGTCGCCAAGACGGCTCTCGATGCCCAACGTCTGGCCCACCAGCAACTGGCGAAGGAAGACTTCATGCGCATTGACAGCATCCTGATCTACGAAGCCGGAGGTTCAGCGCACAGGCCGGCCAGCTGAGGCCCTGCCGCAGTCGGGTGCGATGAGATTCGGCACCCGGCTGTCTGGAAGCATCAAGGGGCTGTGCTACAGCCCAGGTCTCAACAACTGAATCGACCCCCAAGGCATGATTGCAGATTTAAGGGGATCGGTATCCCGCCAGGGATTGCAGGGGCAACATGCCCCAATCCGTATCGCACTGTGGCAAGTATGGCGCAGCCTGGAACAGCCGAGGACCTCAAACTCGATGGCGGCAGCCGAGGCATCGGCGTCGACATACCAACAGATGCAACCGGCACGGTCACGTTCAGGCTGGCCGATGCGAGCATCACCCGCACCTGCTACCACGGCAGGCACGTGGATGATCAGAGCGGCGGATCTGCGGCCAGCGTTGATCTGAATCTCAACGACTGCTTCATCGACAGCAACGGCGTGATCGGCGACAGCAGTAACGGAGCTAGCAGGTGTAAGCCCATCGGATTCCGATNGCGTTCGCGTCGACGAAGGCGGCCTTGGCGACACCACGTTGAATGTCGTCTCCAGCTTGACACCAACAACGGCGCTGATGGTCATGAGATTGATGAACAGGCCCGCGGCAGCTTCTACCTGAACGTCTTTCAATTCACTCTCGACAACGCTGGCAACATCGTGGCCAGCCTTTCCCAGACCACGATCAACAACAGTTATGATGAGGGTCTTGACATCGATGAGGCCGAAAACGGCAGCGGGTGGCTTGACTATTCCAACCTGGAGATCAACGGCAACACCGGAGCAAGCCTGAAGGTGACAGAGTTCTCCTACTGAGCGAAAATACCGAGGAGAGAAGAGACGGCACGAGATCTGCCGCCTTACGCAACCTGAATGCCCAGAACACTGATGGGGATCCGATCGATGTACGGGCTGGCTTAGCTTTGCCCACCTTCGTGAATCCATTGTTCAGCGGCATCAACCCCAACAACGCAGCCTTACCTCTGGGATTCACCCTCTCCATCCCCGGCGGCACGATTCTCTCAACCCCGCAGCTTGCCCTGATTTCCGCAACCGTCGCCGGCGAATCGATGCCGGTATGAACCCGGGGCTCAGGCGGCCCGCATCCAGCCGGTGGCCAGGCGCCGCAGGGCCCGGCGCCCCAGGCCCCGAAACGGCACTTCGCCGCCCAGCAGGCGCACGGCGGTGGCGGTGGCGCCGGGCCGGCGGATGCCATAGCGGTACACCAGGCCGGGCAGACCGTAGAAGAGCCGTGCCCATCGGCGGGCCGCCTCGAACTCATCCGCCATCAGGTCATGCACCCGGCCTGTGTAGGAGCAGGGCTCACCGCTGGCAACGGCCTCGCCCGCCAGGCGGCCGCTGCGGATCGCATGGAAGAGGCCATCGCCGAACAGGGGATTGATCAGGCCGGCGGCATCCCCCACCAGCAGCACCCTCCCATCGGGGCTCTGCAACGGTTCCGGACCGTCCCAGAAGGGCAGGGGATGGGCGTGGGCGCGCAGGCCGGCCAGCCTCTGCTGATCCACGCCCAGGGCCGCCGCATACCCGTCGATGGCCGCCCGGATCCGATGGCGGGCGCCGGGATCGCGGCGCACATCGTGATGGCGGGCATGGAACAGGCCGGCTCCGATATTGAGATGGTCGGCCTTGGGGAACACCCAGGCGTAGCCGCAGCGCAGCACGCCGTAGTCGAGATGCAGCAGATCGGGCCGCAGCAGTCGATCGGCCGGATCCCAGCGATGGGGCACCTCCAGCTCCAGGGCCAGGGCGATGCGGGGCCTCAGCCGCAGGCCCACACTGCGGGCCACCGCACCAGCGGCCCCATCGGCACCGATCAGCTGGCGGGTGCTGATCTGCAGCCATCCCGCGCTCCTGCCGGCGCCGGGGCGGCGCCGCACCCGCAGCAGCAGCCCCGCGCCGCCGTGCTCGAGGCTCTCAAAGGCATGGCCCTGCCAGAGCTCAGCGCCGGCCGCCACCGCCTGCTGCACCAGCGCCGCATCGAAGCGGGGCCGCTGCACCATCCATAGCCCGCGCGACTCCGGCTCCGGAGTTCCGGGCGGATCCACCGGCGCCTCCAGCGCCTCACGGAAACACCAGGAGTGCCGCATCCAGCGCACGCGCGTGTCCACCACGGCCTCGGGGGCCAACGGCAGCAGTTCCTGGCGCACCGGCACCGGCATGCCCCCACCGCAGGGCTTGTGACGCGGCAGCGGCAGCTTCTCCAGCAGCGCCACCCGCAGACCGGCACGGGCCGCGGTGGCGGCGGCCATCCGCCCGGCCGGACCGGCCCCCACAACCACCAGGTCGTAGCGCCCGCCGGGCTCGGCCATGGGGGCTCCCATCAGCCGCCGATCAGGCTCTCCAGAGCGGCTGTCACATCGCTCTGGCGCATCAGCGATTCGCCCACCAGCACGGCATCGGCGCCGGCGTTTTGCACGCGGTCAAGATCGTCGCGCGTGAACAGGCCCGATTCGCTCACCAGCAGGCAACCCTTGGCCCGTATCTGCTCGCCGAACCGCGCCGTGAGCTGCTCGGTTGTGGCCAGATCCGTGTGGAAGGTGGCCAGGTCGCGGTTGTTGATGCCGATCAGCTGCACCCCGTCGAGCGCCAGCACCCGCTCCAGCTGATCGCCGTCGTGCACCTCCACCAGCACCGCCAGCCCCAGGCTCCTGGCCACCTTGATCAGGTAGGCCATGTCCTGGTCGGAGAGGATCGCCGCGATCAGCAGGGCCGCATCGGCGCCAGCGGCACGGGCCTGGTAGAGCTGATAGGGGCTGAGGATGAAGTCCTTACAGAGCAAGGGCAGATCCACCACCTGGCGCACCTGCACCAGCACCTCGAAGCCCCCCTGGAAGAACTGCCTGTCGGTGAGCACCGACAAGCAGCTGGCGCCACCGGCCTGGTAGCCACGGGCGATGGCTTCGGGGTCGAAATCGTCGCGGATCACCCCCTTGCTGGGGCTTGCCTTCTTGACCTCGGCGATCACCGCAGGCTTGCGGCAGCTCGCCCGCAGGGCAGCCAGGAAGTCGAGCGTGGCCGGCAGCTCGGCCACCTGCTTCTTGAGCTGCTCGAGGCTCACCCGCTCGCGGGCCGAAGCCACCTCACGATCCTTCTCCCATACGATCCGCTCGAGGATGTGGCGCGGTTCGCTCTCCTCGTGCGGGATGGCGTACTCCAGATGGGCCACCTTCACCTTGGGGTTGGGTGGACGGCGACGGATCTCCATNGCGCTCAGCCTGCCACCGCCATGGTGGCCTGCTTGTAGGCCGCCTCCACCACCTCGCTCAGGGTGGGGTGGGTATGCACCTCTGCAGCCAGCTGCTGAACGCTCTGGCGGCGGGCCACGGCGTTGGCGATCTCCTGGATCAGATCGGCCGCATGCAGACCGTAGAGATGGGCGCCGAGCACCTCACCGGTGGTCTTGTTGAACAGCAGCTTCATCAGGCCGTCGCTCTCAAGCTCGGCCAGGGCCTTGGAGTTGGCCTTGAAATAGCTGCGCACCGATCCCAGTTCGAAGCCCTCACGGGCCGCCAGCGCCTTGGCATCCGCTTCGCTGAGGCCCACCGAGCTGATCTCCGGATGGGTGAAGGTGGCCGCCGGGATCGAGCGGTAATCGATGGCGCGGGCGTGGCCGAGGATGTTGTCGACCGCCACGGTGCCCTGGGCGGCAGCGGTGTGGGCCAGCATCATCTTGCCGGTCACATCGCCCACCGCCCACAGGTGCGGCACAGGCTCTCCAGCCACCAGCACGCGCATCTGGTCGTCCACCGGGATGAAGCCGCGCTCGGTCTCCACGCCCACCGCCGCCAGGTTGAGCCCGGCGCTGCTGGGCACCCGACCGGTGGCCACCAGCACCGCGTCCACCTCAAGGGTTTCCACCAGCTCCTTGGTGGCCATGTCGGCCAGCTCGATCGTCACCGGGCAGCCCGGGGTCACCTTGCGGGCCAGCAGGCCGGCGCGGGCATCGATGTCGCGAGCGTCGATCAGCCTGCGGGCAGCGATCTTGGCGATGTCGGGATCGAAGGTGGGCATCACCCGATCCAGAGCCTCGATCATCGTGACCTCACAGCCCAGGGCCGTGTAGACATCGGCGAATTCCAGGCCGATGTAGCCGCTGCCGATGATCGCCAGCCAACGCGGCAGCCACTCCAGACTCACCGCCTCGTCGCTGGTGAACACGGTGCGACCGTCGGTCTCGATGCCCCGCGGCACGAACGGCTCGGAGCCGGTGGCGATGATCACGTCGCGGGCACTGAGGATGCGCTCCACGCCGCCGCCGCTCTCGCGCACCACCACCTGCTGGTGGCCGGCCAGCCGGCCCTGGCCGCGCAGGATCGTGGCGCCCACCCGCTCGAGGGTCTTGGTGAGGTTGGCCCGGATCGTGGCCACCAGCTGATTGGCGTGATCGGCGATCTTCTGACGCTCGAAGCGCACCGGCGCGGCATGAATGCCGAAACCGGCCAGGTGCTCGGCATCGGCCAGTTCCCGCACCCGGCCGCTGGCGGCCAGCAGGGCCTTGGAGGGCACGCAACCCCGGTTCACGCAGGTGCCGCCCATGTCGCGGCTTTCGACGATGGCGACGCGCAACCCATGCTCGGCAGCGTGCTTGGCCGCATCGAAGCCGCCGTAGCCGGCCCCGATCACGATCACATCGAAATCGAAGCCTGAGGAGGGACCGGATGCGGAGGAGGGGGCAACGCTCACCGGGAGCAGAGTTCAGCTGAGCGGCATTCTCCTCCCTCAGCGGCCGGCCGCCTTCGACTGAGCCCGCTGACGCTGGCGCTCGAGCAGCAGCGGCGCCGCCGCCACCGCCACGTTGAGCGACTCCACCGCCTCCCTGTGGGGGATGGTGACACGCGCGTGGGCATGGGCCTGCAGCTCGGGGGCCAAACCGGCGCCCTCGTTGCCCAGCAGCACGGCAGTAGGCCGGCACCAGTCAAGCTCCCAGTAGGGCCTGGCCCCGGAGCTGGGGGGAAGGGTGGCCACCAGCTGCAGGCCGGCAGCGGCAGCCCGCTCCAGCCGCGCCAGCAGCTCCGGCCGCGACCCCCGCCAGATCGGCAGCTCCAGGACGGCGCCGGCGGAGGCCCGCAGCACCTTGGGCTGAAACGGATCCGCCCCCTCGGCCAGCCAGGCGGCCGTCGCACCGGCGGCCAGTGCGGTGCGCAGCAGCGTACCGAGATTGCCGGGATCCTGAAGACCATCGAGCACCATCAGCAGGGCCTCCCCGGCGCCGACGGCCAGGAGGGTGTGCTCGAGCCCTTCGGCGGACGGAGGCGCCAGGGTGAGCACCACCCCGTCCGGGTGCTCCGTGGTGGCGATGGCCGCCAGCACCTCGGCGGTCACCGGCTGCCACGGCGGCCAGTGCGGCGCGGGGGCGAGCAGATCGGGGTGAGCCAGCTGCCAGGCCTCGGTGGCGATCAGCTGATGCGGCACCTGCCCGAGCCGCCGCACCTCCTGAAGCAGATGGGTGCCCTCAAGCAGCAGCAGGGCCTGCTCACGGCGGCCCCGGCCCCCATGCAGCTCCCGCAGCTGCCTGACCAGGGGATTGCGACGGCTGCTGATCAGCTCCGGGTGCCCGCGCACCTCAGAACTGCAGACGTCGCCGCACCCGCATCGTCTCGCGGATCCGCAGCTCGCCGGCGTCGGTGTCGAGCCCCCTCACCGCCAGCAGATCGCCGCTGATGCCCTCGGCCTGGAGGTTCTCGACCAGCCTGGAGAGCACGATGTCCTCCACGGCGGTCTCATCGAGGCCATGAGGCGTGAGACTCTCAAGAAACTTGCCAAGTCTCGAGGCCATCACCTCGGGAGCATTGGTGATCTTGAGAAGAATCATGGATTCGGTAATGCGGATGGGGAGACTTGAACTCCCACGACATTGCTGCCACTAGTACCTGAAACTAGCGCGTCTACCAATTCCGCCACATCCGCGTGGCCGTCGCCATGGCGACCACCGAACCTTACGGCATCGCCGCGGACCCGCCCGGCACCCCGTGAGCCAGTTCCAGGGGCGGCCGTCTAGACGGTCTCACGCTTTATTGTCAAGATGCGCAGGCACGAGAGGGGACAGCCCACCGATGAGCCTCAGCGCTGTCCAGAGTCCCGCCATCTCCTATCCGCAGCTGGAGATCGCCGGCGGGCGCCGACTGAGCGGTGAGCTCCAGGTGAGCGGCGCCAAGAACTCGGCCCTCGTGCTGATGGCGGCCTGTCTCCTGAGTCGCTCGGCGATCCGGCTGCGCAACGTGCCGCCGCTCACCGACATCACGGCGATGGCAGAGATGCTCGAGAGCCTCGGCGCGCGGGTGCGTCGCGACGGTGACGCGCTTGAGCTCGACGGCAGCCAGGTCAACAGCGTCAGCGCTCCCTACGACCTGGTCAACAGCCTGCGAGCCAGCTTCTTCTGCATCGGCCCGCTGCTGGCCCGCATGGGCATGGCGAAGGTTCCGCTGCCGGGTGGCTGTCAGATCGGCACCCGGCCGGTGGTGGAGCACGTCAAGGGGCTCAAGGCGATGGGTGCCCAGGTGACCATCGAGCACGGGGTCGTCTCGGCGGTCGTGCCCGGTCGGGGCCACCGCCTCAGCGGCGGTCGCATTCATCTCGACTGTCCCAGCGTGGGCGCCACCGAGACCCTGATGATGGCCGCGGTGCTCGCCGATGGCGAGACGGTGATCGACAACGCCGCGCAGGAGCCTGAGGTGGTCGATCTGGCAGGTCTGCTGATCGCCATGGGCGCCCGGGTGCGCGGCGCCGGCACCCCGACGATCACGGTGGTGGGCGTCGAGCGGCTGCATGGTGCTGACTACGCCGTGATTCCCGACCGCATCGAGGCCGGCACCTTCCTGCTGGCGGCGGCGATCACCCGCTCCGAGCTGCGGGTCACGCCGGTGATCCCCGAGCATCTCGGTGCCGTGCTCACCAAGCTCGAGGAAGCCGGCTGCACGCTCACGCCCGACGGCATCGGTCTCACCCTCAGGGCCAGCGACATCCAGGCGGTCGACCTGCGCACCCAGCCGTTCCCCGGATTCCCCACCGACCTGCAGGCGCCGTTCATGAGCCTGCTGGCCACCGCCCGGGGCACCAGCGTGATCACGGAGAACATCTTCGAAAACCGTCTCCAGCATGTGGCGGAACTGCAGCGCATGGGTGCCGCCATCCGCATGCAGGGCAACACCGCCTTCGTGGAANGGGTGGCCCGGCTCAGCGGCGCTCCTGTGCAGGGCACCGATCTGANGGCCTCGGCGGCCATGGTGCTGGCCGGCCTGGCGGCCGANGGGATCACCTCGGTGCGGGGCCTGGAATACCTCGACCGCGGTTACGCCAACCTGGAGGCCAAGCTCAATGCTGTNGGGGCCTCGCTCACCCGCATCAGCGACGCCGCAGCCGCCCCCAGCTTCGCGGCCTAAGCTCCGCCCTGCGGGAGCGTGCCGGAATTGGTAGACGGACTCGACTCAAAATCGAGCGCCTTCGGGCATGTGGGTTCGAGTCCCACCGCTCCCATCCCAGCGATGTCCACATCCCCGGTGATGGACACCTATGCCCGCTTGCCCGTGGAGCTGGTCCGGGGCCGCGGCGTATGGGTCTGGGACAGCAACGGCCGGCGCTACCTCGACTGCGTGGCCGGCATCGCCGTCTGCACGCTCGGCCACAGCGACGGGCGNCTGCGGCGGGCTCTCTGCCAGCAGCTGGGCCGGCTGCAGCATGTCTCGAACCTGTACCGGATTCCGGAGCAGGAGCAGCTGGCCGCCGCAATCACGGCACGCAGCTGCCTGGATCGTGTGTTCTTCTGCAATTCGGGCGCCGAGGCCAACGAGGCCGCCATCAAGCTGGCCCGCAAGCACGGCCAGCTGGTGCGCGGGATCGATCCCACCACGGCCGGCCCTCTGATTCTCACCGCCCAGGCCAGTTTCCACGGCCGCACCCTGGCGGCGGTCACCGCCACCGGCCAGCCCAAGTACCACCAGGGTTTCGAGCCCATGGTGCAGGGCTTCCGCTACTTCCCCTACAACGACACGGCCGCCCTCGAAGCGCTGCTGACCGAGTGCGAGGCGGCCGGCCCCCGCGTGGCCGCCGTGCTGATCGAGCCGCTGCAGGGCGAAGGCGGGGTGGTGCCGGGTGATCCGGCCTTCTTCCAGCGCCTGCGTGAGCTCTGCGATGAGCGCCGCATCCTGCTGATCTTCGATGAGGTGCAGATCGGCGTGGGCCGCAGCGGCCGTCTGTGGGGGTACGAACAGCTCGGTGTCGAGCCCGACGCCATCACCCTGGCCAAAGGACTCGGCGGTGGCATTCCGATCGGCGCCCTGGCGGTGAAACGGGCTGTCGATCACTTCCGACCCGGGGAGCACGCCAGCACCTTCGGCGGCAACCCATTCGCCTGCCGCGCCGGCCTCACCGTGCTGGCCGAACTGGAGCGGCGCCGACTGCTCCCCCATGTGAAGGCGATGGGAGAGCTGCTGCAGCGGCTGCTGTCGGAACTGGTGAGCCGCCATCCGGCCCTCCTGGAGGGCAGTCGCGGCTNGGGCCTGCTGCAGGGACTGGTGCTGCGGCCCGAGGCGCCGCCGGCGCCGGAGGTGGTGAAGGCGGCCCTGAGCGAGGGGCTGCTGGTGGTGTCCGCCGGCCCTTCGGTGGTGCGGCTGGTGCCGCCGCTGGTGATCGAGCCGCGCCAGCTGCACCTGGCGGTGCAGAAGCTGGAGGCGGCCCTGCTCAGCCTGGCCTGAAGGCGGTCTCGCCGTGGCCCACTGCAGCGATCCCTTCGCCGATCTGATCGAACCCTTCGCCCGCCGCGGTGTGGATCTCGGTCTGTCACGGCTGCAGGCGGCCCTGGCGGAGCTGGGCCATCCCGAGCGCCGGTTCGCCGCCGTGCAGGTGGCCGGCACCAACGGCAAGGGCTCGATCTGCACCCTGGTGCACCGCAGCCTGCTGGCGGCGGGGATCCCGGCGGGCCTCTACACCTCGCCTCACCTGGTGAGCTGGACCGAGCGGATCCGCCTCGGCGCCGATCCGATCAGCCCGGCAGCCCTGCGCCGCCAGCTTGAAAGCGCCCGGCCCGCCGCCGAACGCCATGGCCTGACACCGTTCGAGCTGGTCACCGCCGCGGCTTTTCTGGCCTTCGCCGAAGCCGGCCTGCCGCTGGTGGTGCTGGAGGTGGGGCTGGGGGGCCGGCTGGACGCCACCACCTGCCACCCCGACCGCGCCGTGATCGGCTTCGCCACGGTTGGGCTGGATCACCGCGAGTTTCTCGGACCCGATCCGGCCAGCATCGCCGCCGAGAAGGCCGGCGTGCTCCAGCCGGGGGCGGTGGCCCTCAGTGCTCCTCAGACCCCTGCGGTGGCCGCCGTGCTGGAGCGGCGGGCGATGGCCACAGGCAGCGAGCTGCGCTGGCTGGAGCCGCTGGAGCAGGCCGCCGATGGCGCCGTGCGCATCGACGATCGCTGGTGCCCCTGCGGCCTGCCGGGCAGGGTGCAGGCGGCCAATGGAGCCGTGGCCTTGGGCATGCTGCGGGTGCTGGGAGAGCGGGGCTGGCGGATCCCCACAGCGGCGATCCGCGAGGGKTTTGCGGCCGCCCGCTGGCCAGGTCGGCTGCAGCAGCTGGAGTGGCAGGGGATCCCGCTGCTGCTCGACGGCGCCCACAACCCGCCGGCGGCGGCGGCGCTGCGCGAGGAACTGGACGCCCAGCCGAGCCGCCACGGCCTGGCCCCCGGAGCACGGCAGTGGGTGCTGGGGATCCTGGGCAACAAGCAGGGGCCGGAGCTGGTGGAAACCCTGCTGGGCCCCGCAGACCGGGCCTGGATCGTGCCGGTGCCGGGCCACAGCAGCTGGAGCCGCTGCCGGCTGGTGGAGGCGATCCCCCCTCTGGCCGCACAGCTCCAGGAAGCCGCCCATCTGGACCAGGGCCTGCGGCTGGCGAGCCAGGCCGCCCCCGGCCAGCGGCTGATCGTGGCGGGCTCGCTGTACCTGATCGGCGATCTGCTGGCCCGGTCGCACGCCCTCAGCGACGCCGCGCCAGAGTGAAGTTCCGAGGGGTACCCCACCATGGCCAGCCTGCTGCAGAGCCTGCTCGCGGCGCTGGTCGCCGCCCTGCTGCTCGTCGTGCCGGCGCCGGCGCTGGCTGAGTTCTCAGGCGTCGACTACACGCTCACCAATCAGAACGAAGCCGATTTCAGCGGCCAGGACCTGGCGAACACCTCGTTCGCCGGAGCGGCAGGACGCCGCGCCAGCTTCGTGGGCGCCAACCTGCACGGCGCGATCCTCACCCAGGCCGCCTTCCCCGAAGCGGATTTTTCCGCTGCCGACCTCAGCGGCGCCCTGATGGACAAAGTCGATTTTTCCGGTGCTGACTTCAGCGGCGCCAACCTCGTGGGTGTGATCGCCTCGGGCAGCGACTTCAGCGGCGCCACGGTGACGAATGCCGATTTCACCGATGCCCTGATCGATCGCGCCGACCAGCGGGCCCTCTGCCTCGCTGCCGAGGGGACCCATCCGGTCACCGGTGCCGACACCCGCCAGAGCCTGGGCTGCTGAGCCGGCCGCCCCCAGCGGTCAGTGGCCCTCCAGCCAGCCCCGCAGCTTGCCGGGGTTGAGCAGACCCATCGGGTCATAGGCGTGTTTGGCGGCCACCTGGTCGGCGTCCACCACCCCCAGGCCGCCGTCCTCCACCGTGAGCACATGGGGGTTGAACAGGAACGCCCCGAGCTCGCGGCAGTGAGCGATCAGCTCCTGCAGGCTGGCGTCTCCCTGCCAGAGCAGCAGCGGCAGGCAGGCCAGTCGCGCCGCGCCCTGGTGCTTCACCGCCTCCAGGTGCCAGCGGATCGCCTCGCCCCAGCGCCGGCGCAGCTCCGCCAGGCAGGGCCCCTCCGGCTGGGGCAGCAGCAGCTGGAGATAGGTCCAGCCAGGGCGCCCGGCGCGCCAGTGCAGGGTGGTGTGGTTCCAGCCCAGCTCCCGCAGCGGGATGCCCCTGCTGCAGCTCTGGGGGCTCTGCCAGAGCAGCTGACCGCCGCCTGCCTCCAGCCAGCGGGGCAGCGCCTCCATGGCCGCCGGAGCGGCCAGCAGCAGCAACCGGTGTTCGCCATTGGGAGCACTGCATCCCACCGGCCAGGGCATCTGCATGGCCACGTCGTCCTCCAGCAGGGTGAGGCTGTTGAGCTCGAAGGCCGTCCGCGGCAGGGTCTGGGCCGCTGCGAGGGCCTGATCCCAGTCACCGAAACCCACCACCAGTTGCCGCCAGTCCACCGCTTCGGTGCTGGGCAGGCGCAGGGCCGTGAGGATGCCGTTGGTGCCGTAGGCATGGTTGAGCGGCGCACTGGCAGCCGCGTCGAGCTGCAGCAGGCGGGGCTCGGGCTCCATGGTCACGATCTCCAGCCCGAGCAGGTTGCCGGGGTCGCGCAGGAACCCCCAGCGCAGCGAGCCGATGCCGCCGGAGCCGCCGGCGATGAAGCCGCCGATCGTGGCGCTGCGCACCGTGCTGGGCACGAGCCGCAGCGCCCGGCCCTGGTCGGCCAGCCGGCGCTCCAGATCGCCCATCAGCACCCCCGCCTCCACCTCCAGAACCCCGCTGAGCGGATCGAGGCGGCGCAGCCGGTTCATGGGGGTGAGATCCAGCACCAGACCGCCGCGGAGGGGCACGCACTGGCCGTAGTTGCCGGTGCCGGCGCCGCGCACGGTGAGGGGCACGCCGTGGCGGCAGCAGGCTCCGGCCACCAGCTGCACCTGCTCCACCGTGGTGATCCGGGCCACCAGCTGGGCACGCTGCTCCTGAAGCTGCGCTACCAGCACGGGCGAGTAGTCGAAGAAATCGCGCGAAAACCTCTCCAGCACGGCCGGCTGGTCGGCCTGCAGCAGCTCGAGGCTCGCATCGGCGCCGCTCAGTTCCTCGGCCAGGGCCGCGATCCGCTCGGCGGAGGGGCGTGGCGGCAGCGGACGGCTGGACATCAGTCGGATCGGGAACCGGGGGCTGCGGGCATCGAGGCGCAGCCGGGCAGCAGGGCCGCCGCCGCGTCGCTGGCGGGCGCCGG
>NZ_LFEK01000051.1 GCF_001039265.1 Synechococcus sp. GFB01
GAGGCGCTGGTCGCGGCGACCCGTTCCGGTCTGCTTCCGGGCGAGATCGTGCTGCTGGTGGTGAATCAGCCCGGCTGCGGTGCCGCCGGGCGGGCGCAGCGTCTGGGGGTCAACTGGCAGCTGCTCGATCATCGCCTGCATGGCAGCCGGGAGCAGCTCGATCGGGCGCTGATCGCTGCCTTCCGGATTGCAGCGGTGGATCTGGTCGTGATGGCCGGCTGGATGCGGATCGTGACCCCGCTGCTGATCGCCGCCTTCCCGGAGCGGCTGATCAACATCCACCCCTCTCTGCTGCCGAGCTTCCGCGGGCTCGATGCCGTCGGGCAGGCGCTTCAGGCTGGGGTCCGGCTGAGCGGCTGCACCGCCCACCTGGTGAGCGAGGAGGTGGATGCCGGGCGGATCCTGGTCCAGGCGGCCGTGCCCGTGCTCGCCAGCGACGACCACGCCAGCCTCAGCGCCAGGATCCAGCGGCAGGAGCACCGCATCCTGCCGCTGGCGGTGCGCCTCGCCGCCGACCATCTGGGGCTCGGATCCGCCGCTCAGGGATAGAACGGCAACAGCGGCAGGCCGGTGGTCGGCGCCAGTCCGGCCATCAGGTTGAGGCACTGCACACCCTGGCCTGCCTGGCCCTTCACGAGGTTGTCGATCGCGCTCATGACGATCAGCTGGCCGGTGCGGCTGTCCACCTGCACCGAGAGCAGGGCGCGGTTGGTCTGCCGCACCCACTTGGTGGAGGGATAGGTGCCCACCGGCAGCACCTCCACGGTGGAGCAGTGCCGGTAGGCCGAGGCGAGCAGGGTGCTGCAGTCGTCGGCGGCGAGGCCTGGATCCCGCAGCCGGGCGTACACCGTGGCCAGCAGCCCCCGCACCATCGGCATCAGGTGGGGGTGAATTGGAGCTGGATGGGCTGACCTGCGGCCTGGGAGGCGATCTGCTCGATCTCGCTGGTGTGCCGGTGGCCCACCACGCCGTAGGGCGCCACCGCCTCGCCGGCCTCCGCCAGCAGCAGATGCTCCTTGGCGGCCCGGCCGCCGCCGCTGGTGCCGGTCTTGGCGTCGATCACCAGACCGTCGGCCTCCACCAGCCCCTGCTGCAGGAACGGCAGCAGCGCCAGCAGGGAGGCGGTGGGGAAACAGCCCGGTGCGGCCACCAGACGGGCCTCGCGGATGCGATCCGCCTCCCATTCCGGCAGCCCGTAGACGGCCTCGGCGCAGAGCTGGGCGTCCTGGCGCGGCACCTGACGGGCCTCGGCGGCGTAGACCTCCTGCCACTGGGTCAGGGAGCGGTAGCGGTAGTCGGCGGAGAGATCCACCACCCGCACGCCTCGTTCCAGCAGGGAGGGCACCAGCTGGGCGGCGAGGCCGTTGGGCAGGCTCAGCACGGCGAGATCCGCGGCGGCGGCGATGGCATCTGGATCGGGTGTCCGGACCACCGGGTCGCCGGCCAGGGGCAGGAAGGGGGTGAGTTCGCTCCAGCGCTTGCCGCTGCTGCGCTCGCCGCCCAGGAAGGTGACCTCGAACTGGGGATGCCCCTGCAGCAGCCTGAGGGTCTGCAGTCCGCCATAGCCGCTGGCGCCGATCACCGCAACGCGCGTGGTGGGCATGGCGATCACACCGGAGGTTCGACAACCCGGGCTTTATAAAGGATGCTTGCGCACGGGCCACCGGCCCCATCGCCCCGCGTTGACATCTTCCGGCCAGCAGCTTTCGGATCGGCAGCCTGCCGATCCGTCGTCGTCCCCACCCACAGCGCCGGACGGAGAGATCCGCTTCGATGCCATCGCCGATGCCCTGGCCGCGATCCGCAACGGCGAATCGATCGTGGTGGTGGACGACGAGAACCGCGAGAACGAGGGCGATCTGATCTGTGCCGCCCAGTTCGCGACCCCCGAACAGATCAATTTCATGGCCACCCAGGCGCGTGGCCTCATCTGCCTGGCGATGGAGGGCGAGCGCCTCGACACGCTCGATCTGCCGCTCATGGTGGATCGCAACACCGACGAGAACCAGACCGCCTTCACCGTGAGTGTGGATGCGGGCCCCGAGCACGGGGTGAGCACCGGCATCTCGGCCGAAGACCGGGCCCGCACGATTCAGGTGGCGATCCATCCCGCCACCAGACCGGCGGATCTGCGGCGACCGGGTCACATCTTTCCGCTGCGGGCCCGCCAGGGGGGCGTGCTGCGGCGGGCCGGCCACACCGAGGCGGCCGTGGATCTGGCTCGGCTGGCGGGGCTTTACCCCGNCGGCGTGATCTGCGAGATCCAGAACAGCGACGGTTCGATGGCCCGGCTGCCGGAGCTGACTCTGTATGCACGCCGTCATGGACTGCGGCTGATCTCGATCGCCGATCTGATCCGCTACCGCCTCGACACGGAGCGTTTCGTGCGCCGTCAGGCGGAGGCCCTGCTGCCCAGCGCCTTCGGTGATTTCCGCGCCGTGGGCTACCGCAACGAGCTCGACGGCGGCGAGCATGTGGCGATCGTGAAGGGGCATCCCGAGACCTCCAGCGGCCCGGTGCTGGTGCGGGTGCACAGCGAGTGCCTCACCGGTGATGCCTTCGGTTCCCTTCGCTGCGACTGCAGGCCCCAGCTGGAGGCCGCGCTGCGGATGATCGAGGCGGCCGGCGAAGGCGTTGTGGTCTATCTCCGCCAGGAGGGCCGAGGCATCGGCCTGATCAACAAGCTCAGGGCCTACTCCCTGCAGGACACGGGCCTCGACACCGTGGAGGCCAACGAGCGGCTGGGCTTTCCCGCCGATCTGCGCAGCTACGGCGTGGGTGCCCAGATCCTCAGCGACCTGGGCGTGCAGCGGCTGCGGCTGATCACCAACAATCCGCGCAAGATCGCCGGCCTCGGCGGCTACGGGCTCCAGGTGGAGGACCGTGTGCCGCTGGTGATGGATCCGGGTGATCACAACGCCGCCTACCTCTTCGCCAAACGCACCAAACTCGGCCACCTGATGGAGATGGGCCCGACCTGTCCGGTCGGCGGTCCCACGGCCGTGCTCAGCTGGCAGGGCCAGGTGCCGCCCGGCGACGGCGCCGATCTGCAGGAGCGGTTGGCTCGATGGGCCGAGGAGCAGGGGTACCAGGCCGAGCCGGAGGAGGATCCCCGCCTGCTGGCCCTGCTCAACCAGCCGCAGCTGGCTCTGCTGGTGAGCTCGGGCAGGCGGGATCTGCAGGACTCCGATGACCTGCGCACGGCGCTCAGCCTGCTCGCCCGGGCGGAGGGCACGCGCAGCGTGGGCCTTCTGCTGAGCTCGGAGCCGCNGGGNCTNANTCNNCCCTCGNCGNCACTGGAGGCTGAGCAGCGTCCCCTGGACGAACTGCGCGAGCTCANGGCGCCGATCCCCCGGCCGGCCGCCNGGGGCTTTCTGATCTGGCGGGCCTGAGCCGGTCCGCCAGATCAGCGCCGGATCGTGTGGGTGCTCGACGGCGTGAGTGCTGGATGGCGTCAGTGCTGGATGGTGACCTTGTTGATGCGGCTGCCGTTGCGCAGCGCCAGCACCACATCCATGTTGCCGGTGTGGCCGAACACGGTGTGGACGCCGTCGAGGTGGGGCTGAGCGGCATGGCAGATGAAGAACTGCGAGCCACCGGTGTCGGGGCCGGCGTGGGCCATCGAGAGGCTGCCGGCCTGGTGCTTGTTGGCGTTGATCTCGCAGGGGATCGTGTAGCCCGGTCCGCCGGTTCCGGCCATGCCGGGGGCTCCCTCGCGGCTGTTCGGACAGCCGCCCTGGGCCATGAAGCCGTCGATCACCCGGTGGAAGGCCAGGCCGTCGTAGAAGCCTGCCTCGGCCAGCTTCACGAAGTTGGCCACGGTGCCCGGCGCGTCGGCATCGAACAGTTCCAGTTCGATCGTGCCGGCGTCGGTTTCCATCACGGCTCTGGTCACGGCAGACAGGGGCAAAGGACCGACTGTATGGGGCCCGGCCGCCGCTCGGGCGAAAATGCGGGATTGGCCCAGCGGCGATGAGCGCAACCGAGGCATCCGAACCCATCCCAGCAAGCGAGCCCGGCGACACGCCCGACCTCGTCNGCGCCCGACTGGCCGTGATCGGCGGCAGCGGGCTCTACGCCATGGAAGGACTCGACTGGATCGACGAGCGCAGCCTCGACACTCCGTACGGCAGTCCGTCGGACAGCCTGCGCATCGGCCGCCTCGGTGATCTGGAGGTGGTGTTCCTGGCCCGTCACGGGCGGCACCACAGCCACACCCCCACGGAGGTGCCCTATCACGCCAATCTCTGGGCGCTGCGCTCCCTGGGCGTGCGCTGGATCCTCTCGGTGTCGGCGGTCNGATCGCTGCAGGAGCAGGTGCGACCGCTTGACATGCTGGTGCCGGATCAGTTCATCGACCGCACCCACCAGCGGCCGCTGAGCTTCTTCGGCGAGGGGCTGGTGGCGCACGTGACCATGGGCGATCCGTTCTGCCCCGTGCTGAGCCGCCTGCTGGCCGACGTGGGCGAGAGCCTCATGCCCAGCGGGCGCCAGCTCCATCGCGGTGGCACCTATCTCTGCATGGAGGGGCCGGCCTTCTCCACCAGGGCCGAATCGGAGCTCTACCGCAGCTGGGGCTGCAGCGTGATCGGCATGACGAACCACACCGAAGCCCGCCTGGCGCGGGAGGCGGAGATGGCATACACCACGCTGGCGATGGTGACCGACTACGATTGCTGGCACCAGGACCACGCCGCCGTGACGGTGGAAATGGTGATCGACAACCTCAGGGCCAACGCCGCCCTCGCGCAGCAGATCGTGCGGCTGGCCGCCGAGCGGATCGGCGAACTGCGCCCCCGCAGCAGCGCCCACCAGGCGCTGCGGAGTGCCCTGATGACACCGGCCGACCGGGTGCCGGCCGCCACACGCCGGCGGGTGGACCTGCTCACGACTCCCTACTGGGGGCCGTTCAGCTGAGCGCCGCAGGCTGCCAGCACCTGCCTCAGGCTCGGACCATGCCGCTTGAGCTGTTCGCGGGCCTCGGCCGCCTCCAGGCCGCTGGCGGCGATCAGCAGGGCGAGCTTCACCGAACCGTCGGCCTGCTCGAGCAGCTCCGCTCCCCGCGCCCGGCTCACGCCGGCCAGATCCCGCAGGATCCGCAGAGCCCGGTCCTCGAGCTTGGCATTGGTCACGGCCACGTCCACCATGCGATTGGCGTAGACCTTGCCGAGGCGCACCATCACGCCGGTGGAGAGGATGTTGAGGGCCATCTTCGTGGCGGTGCCGGCCTTGAGACGGGTCGAGCCGGCCAGCAGTTCCGGACCGGTGAGCAGGCGGATGTCGATGTCGCAGGGCATCGGTGCCTGGGCCGCGGGCACGCAGGCCAGGGCAATGGCAAGCGCGCCGATGGTGCGGGCATGCCGGAGGCCGCCGAGCACGTAGGGCGTGGTGCCTCCGGCGGCGATGCCCACCAGGCAGTCGCCAGGGCCGAAGCCGCTGGCGATCAGATCGGCGCGACCACCCTGCTGCTCATCCTCGAGGCCCTCGGAACTGCGCAGCAGGGCCGGAGCCCCTCCGGCCAGCACCCCCTGAACCAGCTCGGGTGGAGTGCAGAACGTGGGTGGGCACTCGGCCGCATCGAGCACCCCCAGGCGGCCTGAGGTGCCGGCCCCCAGGTAGAAGAGCCGGCCGCCGGCGGCAAGCCGCGCCGCAATCGCGTCCACGGCTGCGCTGAGCTGGGGAGCGGCGGCGGCGACGGCGCGCTGCGGCTCCAGGTCGTTGCGGCAGAACAGATCCACCAGCTGCTCGGTGGGCAGCTGATCGAGCGTCGTGCTGAGGGGGTTGGCCTGCTCGGTGAGCAGATGGCCGCGATCCGGCGTGCCTCCAGCGGAGGCCGACAGGCTCACAGCAGGCCCTCCAGCTGGCGGCGCAGGGCCTCGAGGTCGGCGGCGGCGGCAGCATCGGCCTGGGGCTCGTCCCGCTCCTGCCAGTCGCTCACATCCATGTTGCGCTCCGGCGGAGCGATCAGCAGGCGATCCTCGGCGGTCTGGGGCAGGAAGCCGGAGGGCACCAGCCGGGCCTCATAACCGGCCTGCTCGCAGAACAGCTCCATCTCGCGGCGGTCGAGCGCCTCCACCGTGGGCACCGGAAAGTCCTGGGCCTCCAGCAGGCCCGCGTAGCGCTCGGCGTCGTCGGGATCCTCGAACAGCAGCACCAGGGTGCGGCCATTGATCTCGAGGGAGTGGATCCCCTCCTGGTCACTTCCAGCGTCGAAGAGCAGCACGTGCACCGGCATGGGCGCAAGGAGGCGGATCAGGTCCTTCAGTGTGTCATCCGCGGGCGATCAGGCCAGGGATTCGTCGTCCTCCGCCAGTTCATCGAGGCGCCGGTAGAGCGCCGCCTCAGCCTCGCTGAGCTGGTCGGGCAGCACGATCCGCACCTCCACCAGCTGGTCGCCGCGCTGGTCGCCCCATTCCAGACCACGGCCGCGCAGGCGCAGCAGGCGGCCGCTCGAGGAGCAGGGCGGCACGGAGAGACGCACCGGACCGGCCAGGGTGGGCACCGCCAGACGGCAGCCCAGGGCTGCCTGGGCCGGCGAGAGCTCCAGCTGGTAGAGCACCCGCAGGCCGTCGATGCGCAGCCCTTCGGGCGTGCGCACTCGCAGCTGCAGGAAGTGATCCCCGCCCCCCGGGGTCACGCCGGCCAGGCGCAGGCGCCAGCCGTCTCCCGCCAGCGCCGGGGTGCGCACCTCCACCAGGGTGCCGTCGGCGAGTTCCAGCTCAACGCGCTCGCCCTGCAGCGCCTGCTCGGGGCTGAGGTCAACGGTGGTCTCCAGATCGGTGCCGGCCTGCACCGGTGGTGGCGGGGATGGGGCGGCGGTCACCGGACCGGACGCCTGCGGGCGCGGCTGAGGCTCCGGCTCGGCTGCCTGCGGCCCAGGCGGCGGTTCAGGGCTCCGGCGACGCGGCTGCTCACCGAACAGATCGGCCAGGTAGTCCTCGAAGTCGGGGAAGCCGCTGGCGTAGGGGTCGGCCTCCTGGCCGCCGGAGCCGATCCCGCCACCCTCTTCCCAGATGCGGCGTCGGTGCGGGTCCGACAGCACGGCATAGGCCTCGTTGACGAGCTTGAAGCGCTCCTCGGCCACCGGATCGTTGCCGTTGAGGTCGGGATGCCAGCGCCGGGCCTGGGCTCGGAAGGCGCGCTTGAGGGTGACCGGATCAGCGCCGGCCGGGAGGCCCAGCACCGCCCAGTAGTCCGGACTCTGCGTGTTGGAGAGGCTCTGGGTCACGGGGTGGGATCAGAAGCCATCCCAGGGGTCGTCATCCGGCACGCGCACCGGTTCGCGGCGGCGGGGCGGCGGCGGCTCGTCGCTGCGGGACTCCGGAAAGCGATCCTCGCGGTAGCGCTCCGAGGGGCCGGGGCGGCCGCGGTCCCGATCGGTGTCGGGATCGTCGTAGCGATCGGCATCGGCCCGGCTTCCGACCCCGGGGCGGGGAGCGCCATAACGCGATTCCCCGTAGCGGGATTCGTCGTATCGGGACTCGCCATACCGGGATTCGCCATAACGCGATTCGCCGTAACCGGGACGTTCCGGCGGTGTGGCCCACGGGTCGCTGCCGGGACGGCTCCAGTCGTCCCATTCATCGTCGTCGGCGAACAGTTCGTCCTTGAGCGACCCCAGGGTGTTCTTCAGACCCTGCAGCGGCCCCTGGTCGGCCCGGCGTTCGCTGAGAATGCGGCGATTGAGGCCGAACAGGGCCTCCTGCAGCTGGCTCACGGCCAGTTCGAGCTCGCCGGGGTCGGTCTCACCGCGCTCCTCGAGCGCCAGCAGGTCCTGCACGTCGCGCATGGCCATCTCCACGGCCCGCTGCTGTCTCTCGGCGCCATAGGGGCCCAGTTCCAGCGCCGCATCCCGCAGCCGCCGCTCCCCCTGGGCCACAAGGGTCTGGGCACGGTTGCGGCGATCGATCGCCGCCCGCTTGCGCCGGTCGTCGGCCGCCTTCCGCTCCGCCTCCTCGATCAGCGCCTCGATCTCGTCGGCGCTGAGGTTGGAGCCGCCCTGGATGCTGACGCTCTGCTGGCGTCCGGTGGTGCGGTCCATGGCCGAGACCTGGAGCAGCCCGTTGGCATCGATGTCGAAGGACACCTGCACCTGGGCACGCCGCGTGGAGCCGGCGGGATGCCGCTGAGGCGGAAGCGGCCGAGGCTCTTGTTGCCTTCGGCCATCTGCCGCTCGCCCTGCAGCACGTGGATCTCCACCGAGTTCTGGTTGGCCTCGGAGGTGCTGAACACATCGCTCTTGCGCACCGGGATCGGGGTGTTGCGGGGGATCAGCACCTTCATCAATCCGCCGATCGTCTCGAGGCCAAGCGAGAGCGGCGTGACGTCGTTGAGCATCAGGTCGCGCAGCTCGCCGGTGAGGATGCCGGCCTGCACCGCCGCCCCGATCGCCACCACCTCGTCGGGATTGACCGACTGGCAGGGTTCGCGCGGAATCAGCGTGCGCACCATCTCCTGCACCATCGGCATGCGGGTGGAGCCACCCACCAGCACCACGTCGTCGATGTCCTCGGCCGCCAGGCCCGCATCACGCAGGGCCCGCTGCACCGGTCGCAGCAGCCGGTCGAGCAGGTCGGGGCAGAGGCTCTCGAAGACGTTGCGCTCCAGCGTGGTCTCGATGTGCAGCGGCCCCTCGGCACCGGTGGCGATAAACGGCAGGGAGATGGGCGTGCTGCGCACGCCGCTGAGTTCGATCTTGGCCTTCTCGGCCGCCTCGGTGAGCCGCTGCAGAGCCTGCCGGTCACGGCGCAGGTCGATGCCGTGCTCCTTCTGGAACGCGTCGGCGAGCCAGTCGACGATGCGCCGGTCCCAGTCGTTGCCACCTAGCTGGGTATCACCGCTGGTGGCGTTCACATCGAACACGCCCTGGGCGATGCGGAGCACCGACACGTCGAAGGTGCCGCCACCCAGGTCGAACACCAGCACGCGCTTCACGGTGCTGCGATCGAAGCCGTAGGCCAGTGCCGCCGCCGTGGGTTCGTTGAGGATGCGCTCCACCTGGATGCCCGCCAGGCGGCCGGCATCCCGTGTGGCCTGGCGCTGCGCGTCGTTGAAATAGGCGGGCACGGTAATCACGGCCGCCTCCACCGGCTCGCCCAGATAGGTGCTGGCGTCATCCACCAGCTTGCGCAGGATGCTGGCCACCAGCTCCTCNGGGGCGTACTCGCGCTCGGTGGCCGGACAGATCACCCGCACGTTGNCCTGATCGTTGGCCCGCACCGTGTAGGGAACCGCCAGGCTGCCGTCGTCGAGCTCCTCCCACTGGCGGCCCACGAAGCGCTTCAGGTTGGCGAAGCTGTTGCGGGGGTTGAGTACCAGCTGCCGGCGCGCGAGCTGGCCCACCAGCAGCTCCTGATCCTTCGTGAACCCCACCACCGAGGGCGTCGTGCGGCTGCCCTCGGCGTTGGCGATCACCAGCGGGCGACCACCCTCCAGCACCGCCACCACTGAATTGGTGGTGCCCAGGTCGATACCGACGATGCGACCCATGAACCGCGCGGCTCCGTGGATGGTGGAGGAGCCCCAAAACTACCGGGGGCTCCAACGTTAATCACCGCTTAATCGCCCCTGCGCAGTGAGCTTCGTAGATTCCGCAGAGCTCGGATCTGCGTGCACGTTCCGAAGCCCAGCCGCCCATCCGCATGACGTCCGAACGACTGCCGGCCCAGGAGGGTGCTGTTGCCGCACCGGCAGAGGATCTGTTCACGCTGCGGCGCCGTCCTCCGGCCGAGCGACTGATCGACATCGGTTTCCGGCAGCTCACGCTCTGCCTGGCGGCCATGGTGGCCCTGGTGCTGCTGGGCATCTTTGTGGTGGTGCTGCAGGGTGCGCAGGAGGCGATGGGAGCCTTCGGACTGCGCTTTCTGACCACCTCGGCGTGGGATCCGGTGAACGGCGAGTACGGCGCCTTCATCGCGATCTACGGCACTCTTGTCACCTCCCTGCTGAGCCTGCTGATCGCGGTGCCGCTCGGCGTGGGTACGGCGATCTTCATCACCGAGGATCTGCTGCATCGATCGATCCGCGAGGCGATCGGCCTGCTGGTGGAACTGCTGGCGGCGATTCCGTCGGTGGTGCTGGGACTCTGGGCGATCTTCGTGCTCGAACCCGGCATCCGCCCGGCTCTGAGGCTGCTGCACCAGTGGCTGGGCTGGATTCCCTTCTTCGGAACCGAACCGCAGGGGCCCGGCATGGCCCCGGCCATCCTCATCCTGGTGGTGATGATCCTGCCGATCATCACCGCCATCTCCCGGGACGCACTCAACCAGGTGCCGATCGAGCTCCGGCAGGGGGCCTACGGCNGTGGGCACCACGCGCTGGGGTGCCATCGTGAGCGTGATCCTGCCGGCCGCCGTCTCGGCCATCACCGGCGGCGTGATGCTGGCGCTGGGGCGGGCCATGGGGGAGACCATGGCCGTCACGATGATCATCGGCAACGCCCTGAATTTCGATCTCTCGCTGCTGGCGCCCGGCAACACGATCGCCTCGATGCTGGCCAATCAGTTCGGCGAGGCTGACGGCATCCAGGTGTCTGCCCTGATGTATGCGGCCCTGATCCTGATGCTGCTCACCTTCAGCGTGAATGTGATGGCGAAGTGGATTGTGAGGCGGCTCAGCCTGCGTTACTGACGGCACTCCCCAGTCACCGATGACTCCAGCGACCCCCACCACTGCCGTCAGTCTGTTCGACAGGCGACCGATCTATTTCGATCGCTCACTGCGCCGGAACCGCATCAACCGCTTCTGCACAGCCCTGGTTGCACTGTTCGCCATGATCGCGGTGCTGCCCCTCTTCCTGGTGGTGTTCTATGTGATGCTGCAGGGTGGCCGGCTGATCGGTTTCAGCATGTTCACCGAACTGCCGCCACCGCCCGGCCTCGAAGGTGGTGGCATCGGCAATGCCGTGCTCGGCACCATCGTGGTCACGCTGCTCGCTTCCCTGATCGCCATTCCGATCGGCGTGGGCGGCGGTGTCTATCTCAACGAATATTCCAACCGGGGCCTGTTCGCCCAGTTCGTCAGTTTCGGCAACGACGTGCTGGCCGGTGTGNCCTCGATCATCTCGGGGGTCTTCGTCTATGGCGTGGTGGTGGCCACCCGGCTGTTCTTCAACCAGAGCTACAGCGCCATGGCCGGCGGCATCGCCCTCTCGGTGCTGATGCTTCCCACCGTGATCAAGACCACCGATGAAGGGCTGAAGCTCGTGCCCCAGGAACTGCGCTGGGGTGCCTACGGGGTGGGGGCCTCCAAGTTCGTCACGGTGATGCGGGTCACGCTGCCTGCCGCCTTCACCCCGATTGCCACGGGCGTGGTGCTGGGGGTGGCTCGCGCCGCAGGGGAAACGGCTCCCCTGATCTTCACCGCGCTGTTCTCACCCTTCTGGCCGGAGGGCATCTTCAACCCGATCGCCACGATGTCGGTGCTGATCTTCAACTTTGCGATCATGCCGTATGAAGCCCAGAACGAGCTGGCCTGGGCCGCATCCTTCGTGCTTCTGGTGATGATCCTGGCAGCCAATCTCGTGTCGCGCTGGATCAGCAGGATGGCCAGCCGAACATGATCTGATCAACGTCTCCACCCGAATCCCCTCTTCCCCGGCCTCGTCGTCTCCAGTCTCAACCCATGATCAGCTCACCGGCAACGCTCCCATCGCAGGCATCAACCACCTGCATGGCTCTGGAGAATGTGACCATCAGCTACGGCCGCTTCGAAGCTGTCAAGAACGTCTACATGGACATTCCGCATGGCCAGGTCACGGCCTTCATCGGTCCGTCCGGATGTGGCAAAAGCACGGTGCTGCGAGCTCTGAACCGCATGAATGACCTTGTGCCGGGCTGCCAGCTCAAGGGGCGTGTGGTGTTCGATGGCATCGACATCTACGACAAGCGGGTGGATCCGGTTGAGGTGCGTCGCCGGATCGGCATGGTGTTCCAGAAGCCGAATCCGTTCCCGAAGAGCATCTACGAAAACATCGCCTTCGGCGCCCGGATCAACGGCTACAAGGGCGATATGGACGAACTGGTGGAGCGCTCCCTCCGCAAGGCAGCCGTGTGGGATGAGTGCAAGGACAAGCTCAAGGACAGCGGCCTGGCCCTCTCGGGAGGCCAGCAGCAGCGCCTCTGCATCGCCAGGGCCATCGCCACCGAGCCGGAGGTGATCCTGATGGACGAACCCTGTTCAGCTCTCGATCCGATCTCCACCCTGAAGATCGAGGAGACCATGCATGAACTGAAACGCAGCTACACGATCATCATCGTGACCCACAATATGCAGCAGGCCGTTCGCGTGGCCGACAAGACCGCCTTCTTCAATGCCGAAGCAGTGGAGGGCGGCACCGGAAAGGTTGGTTACCTGGTCGAATACAACGACACCGAACGGATCTTCAACGCCCCCACCCAGCGGGCCACCCAGGACTATGTGAGCGGCCGATTCGGCTGAGCCGGGCATCAAAAAAGCCGGCCCTGGAGCCGGCTGGTGTTGAAGCGGAGAGGGAGGGATTCGAACCCTCGATAGAGTTGCCCCTATACAGCATTTCCAGTGCTGCGCCTTCGACCACTCGGCCACCTCTCCAGCGGCAAAATGGGGCAACAGGGTGGCAATGTAGCAGCATGACTAACCCCGCCAGCCCTCCATCCCATCGGATCACCGTGCACTGGCGCCAGACCGGTCGCACGATCAGCCACCTGGTTCCCCATGGTGAGTACATCCTGCGGAGCTTCGAGCAGCAGGGGGATCCGCTGCCCTTCAGCTGCCGCAACGGCTGCTGCACCACCTGCGCCGTGCGGGTGCTGAACGGCGCGATCGACCAGCGGGAGGCGCTCGGCCTGTCGAAGGAGCTGCGCCGCATGGGCTACGGCCTGCTCTGCGTGGCCCGGGCCCNTCGGCCCCCTGGAGGTGGAGACCCAGGACGAGGATGAGGTCTACGAGCTCCAGTTCGGCCGCCACTTCGGCCGTGGCAGGGTGCGTGCCGGTCTGCCCCTCGACGATGAGTGACGCCACGGCATCGGGCCCGCAGCCTGGCGGGCCCGCTCCGGCCGAACTGGAGCGGCTGATGACCGTGGCCGTGCGTGCCGCCCAAGCGGGCGGCACCCAGCTGCGCCGCTTCCACGGCCGCCTCTCGGAGGCCCAGGTGCGGGAGAAGGGTGTGAGCGGCAACCTCGTCACCGAAGCCGACCTCGCGGCCGAGGAGGCCGTGCTCGCCCTGCTCGAGGCGGAGACACCGGAGATCGGCGTTCTGGCCGAGGAGACCGGGCGACGCGAGCGGCAGGGCGATCTGGAGTGGTGTGTGGATCCACTCGATGGCACCACCAACTTCGCCCACGGCTATCCCTTCTTCGCCACGTCGGTGGGGTTGTGCTGGCGCGGCACGCCGATCGTGGCCGCGCTGGCGGTGCCGGTGCTCGACGAGCTCTACCGCGCCGCCAGGGGCCTGGGAGCCTGGTGCAACGACCGGCCGATCCATGTGAGCCGCTGCAGCAGCGTGCGCGACGCCCTTCTGGTCACGGGGTTCGCCTACGACCGGGCCAGCCGGCTCGACAACAACTACGCCGAATTCGCCTGGTTCACCCACCGCAGCCGGGGCGTGCGGCGGGGCGGGGCCGCCGCGGTGGACCTGGCCTTCGTGGCCTGCGGTCGCTGTGACGGCTACTGGGAGCGGGGGCTGTCGCCCTGGGATCTGGCGGCAGGCACGCTGCTGGTGCAGGAGGCGGGTGGTGTGGTGTGCAGCTACAGCGGCGGGCCGCTGGATCTGGCCAGCGGCCGCGTGGTGGCCTGCG
>NZ_LFEK01000052.1 GCF_001039265.1 Synechococcus sp. GFB01
AGTGCGTAGACTCTCGCACCCAATCACCCAGCTGCATGGCCACACTCCTGCTRGMMSCGGGGGGTCCTCCAACCCCGTCTACGACTGGTTCGAGGAGCGTCTTGAGATCCAGGCCATCGCCGATGACATCTCGGCCAAGTATGTGCCCCCCCACGTCAATATTTTCTATTGCCTGGGCGGCATCACCCTGGTCTGCTTCCTGATCCAGTTTGCGACCGGGTTTGCGATGACCTTCTACTACAAGCCCACCGTGGCCGAGGCCTACGCGTCGGTGCAGTACCTGATGACCGACGTGAGCTTCGGCTGGCTGATCCGCTCCATCCATCGCTGGAGCGCCTCGATGATGGTGCTGATGCTGATCCTGCACGTGTTCCGCGTGTACCTCACCGGCGGCTTCAAGCGGCCGCGCGAGCTCACCTGGGTCACCGGTGTGACCATGGCTGTGATCACCGTGAGCTTTGGCGTCACCGGTTACTCCCTTCCCTGGGATCAGGTGGGTTACTGGGCCGTGAAGATCGTCAGCGGCGTGCCCGCAGCCGTGCCGGTGGTCGGCGATTTCATGGTCGAGCTCCTGCGCGGAGGCGAGAGCGTCGGTCAGGCCACCCTCACCCGCTTCTACAGCCTCCACACCTTCGTCATGCCCTGGCTGCTGGCGGTGTTCATGCTCATGCACTTCCTGATGATCCGCAAGCAGGGCATCTCCGGTCCCTTGTGATCCTGTGTCGATCGGTTCCTCCTGGCACCGACTCCCCCCTTCCACGCCTAGCCTCCACCCACCGGCTCCACAGCCATGCACATCCTCAAGAAGCCTGATCTCACCGATCCCGCTCTGCGGGCCAAGCTGGCCAAGGGAATGGGCCATAACTACTACGGTGAGCCCGCCTGGCCCAACGATCTGCTCTATATGTTCCCGGTCGTGATCCTGGGAACGATCGGTTGCCTGGTGGGTCTGGCGGTCCTTGACCCGGCCATGCTGGGCGACAAGGCCGATCCGTTCGCCACCCCTCTGGAGATCCTCCCCGAGTGGTATCTCTATCCGGTTTCCAGATTCTCCGGGTGGTGCCCAACAAGCTGCTTGGCATTGCTCTGCAGACCATGATTCCCCTGGCTTGATGCTGGTTCCCTTCATCGAGAGCTTCAACAAGTTCCAGAATCCCTTTCGCCGCCCTGTGGCCATGGCGGTCTTTCTGTTCGGCACTGTTGTCACCATCTATCTCGGAATCGGTGCAGCTCTTCCGATCGATAAATCGCTCACCCTCGGCCTGTTCTGAATCCCAATCCAGGATTTCCGCAGAACCCTGCATCCTCTGGTTTTCCCGCCGCGACCTCGGTCGCGGCTTTTTTGTGGCGTCCGCTCAGGTGTCGATGTCGAGCACGCTCACGTCATCGGTCTTGATCCGCAGGAAGTGATGCAGCAGCAGGAAGCCCACGATCGTCCAGGTCTGGTAGGTGCGGGCCTGCTGGCCTATCCAGGTGCCGGTCGGGCCATCGAAATACTCAGCCCACTGCTGGCGCGGCAGTTGATTCAGCTGGCTCCAGTAGCACTCTTCCAGCATGGCCTTCATCTGGCCCATCAACAGCAGGTCGGCCGCCGGGTGCTTGCGCTCGTGGAGCAGGATGGCCCCCCCCAGATACCAGAGCAGGCTCGGCCAGTGGCCGCCGTTGTGATACGACCAGGGCCAGTTCTTGGGATCGGAACCCGTCTTGTTGATCCATTCCTCCTGTTCCATGGGGGGATGGCAGATGCGCATCGGCATCTGGGCCATCAGATGGCTGCGGTTGTGCAGCACCAGCCGGAACAGGGCGCGTTGCTGGGGTGCGGAGAGCAGGCCGAACAGGCTGGCGAGTGAATTGCCCAGCTGTAGAAGCGGAAATCCGGCCGGCCGGTTCGCATGTTGCCGATCAGGTATCCGCCGCGGTTATCCAGCCAGTCCTGCAGCCAGGGAGGCACCACCTGAGGTTGCACGTTGAATTCGTTTTCGTGCTGATCCTCCCCGTACTGCTCGGTGGGCGTCGCCTGAGCACCTGCATGGTCTTGCTGGTGACCCAGTAGTGCTTGAGCAGAAACGAACGCAGATCGTGCAGCCACTGGCGGGTGAGCACCAGACGCTGCTCCAGCAGCCGGCTCATGGCGGTGCGCTGGGCCAGCTCCATCAGATGACAACAGCTGCGCAGGCATCCGTAGAGCAGCACCTCCACCTCCAGAGGCGCTCCCCACACATCCATGGGGCGATCAATCATGAAGGCGCAGTCGGGCACGAACAGCACCGGCGTGCCCTCGAAGGTGGGGTGCAGCACCAGATCCAGCAGCAGCTGCACGCCTCTCTGAACCTGTTGGCTGGCCCGAAGTCCAGATCGCGGCTCCTCTGCACGTAGAGCCAGCAGAGCACCGGCCACCAGAGGCTGGCGTCCACCGAGGTGATCCGCCCGATCGAGCGCTGGCCATAGTCGGCCACCAGATTGCCGTTCGCCTCCTCCACGAAGCTGGTGGGAAAGACACCGCGGGTCTGGTAGCTGCTGCTCTGGAGGTCGAGGCAGATGGTCAGGAAGTTGCGCACGATGTCGGTGCGCCCCTGCAGCAGCAGGTAGATCATCACCGGCACGTTGTCGCGCAGGAACACCTCGCCGTAGTTGGCGGCGTCGCTGAGGCGTGGGTGTTGAAGTGCGGCCACCGACCCCACCAGCTGGCCGCGAACCCGCACGAGGGTTCGCTCGAATTGCTCCCGGGCTCTGGCCACCACGGCTTCCTCCCGGGAGCTCGGCCTCACCCGCAGTTGTTCCTGGCTGAACTGGCGTGCCATCGGGACCTGCGTCGGAGGCTGCAGCCTCGTCTTGCCGCACCTTAGGGAGCCTGTCCTGATTGGGCAGCAACCCAGTCAGCAGGAGGGTTTCGGCAGCGTTGGCGCTGGGATCTGAGGGGAAGCCTTGACGACCTTGCGGTGGCCTGTGCTACGTTATTGGACTGCGCACCGGAAGCGGAGCGCGGCTTACGACGAGGAGGCGAGAGCCGACGGTGTTGTAAGTTTTCTGGGTCGCCGGGAGGCGACGGTCACCGAGAGCTCAGGGAGCGAGGACGAGAGTCCAAGCGGACGTGAGTGGAGGTGGCAGCACCTGGACAACTGAGAAGTTTAGGAACTGACGCTTTCACGGCGTCACCGTTTCGAGGCTTGATCTTGAGGTTTTCCCGAGAGGGGAGGCGGAAAGAGTGGCCGAGAGGATGGTGGCAGAAGCAAGCCGTGAGGGTGTGAGGTCCCGTCAAAACAAACAAGCGACGGGGAACTGCGAGCGAGAGCGGTGAGCCTTCTCACGAGGCGAGCTGCTGAAACGAGCTGGCGGGAACCTGATCGCGACCGGATCTGAGATCTGGGAGAGACAAGGGAGGAGAAATCGGAAGATTTTGAATTCAGTGCACTCTTTGAACCCTTCTGTCAGAGGAAGGAGGCTCCAACTGCAGGGAGAGCCGAGAGGCTTGAGACTGTGGGTGACGAGCAAGTCAGATTGAGAGCGGCTTGAGTTGAGCGAGAGTTTAATTCAGGTTGATCAAGAGGATCTGACCTACAACGGAGAGTTTGATCCTGGCTCAGGATGAACGCTGGCGGCGTGCTTAACACATGCAAGTCGAACGAACCTCGGGTTAGTGGCGGACGGGTGAGTAACGCGTGAGAATCTGCCCTCAGGAGGGGGATAACGGCTGGAAACGGCCGCTAATACCCCATATGCCGAGAGGTGAAATGAATTCGCCTGAGGATGAGCTCGCGTCTGATTAGCTAGTTGGTGGGGTAAGAGCCTACCAAGGCGTCGATCAGTAGCTGGTCTGAGAGGATGATCAGCCACACTGGGACTGAGACACGGCCCAGACTCCTACGGGAGGCAGCAGTGGGGAATTTTCCGCAATGGGCGAAAGCCTGACGGAGCAACGCCGCGTGAGGGATGAAGGCCTCTGGGCTGTAAACCTCTTTTCTCAAGGAAGAAGATCTGACGGTACTTGAGGAATAAGCCACGGCTAATTCCGTGCCAGCAGCCGCGGTAATACGGGAGTGGCAAGCGTTATCCGGAATTATTGGGCGTAAAGCGTCCGCAGGCGGCCTCGTAAGTCTGTTGTCAAAGCGTGGAGCTTAACTCCATTTCGGCAATGGAAACTGTGAGGCTTGAGTGTGGTAGGGCAGAGGGAATTCCCGGTGTAGCGGTGAAATGCGTAGATATCGGGAAGAACACCAGTGGCGAAGGCGCTCTGCTGGGCCATAACTGACGCTCATGGACGAAAGCCAGGGAGCGAAAGGGATTAGATACCCCTGTAGTCCTGGCCGTAAACGATGAACACTAGGTGTCGGGGAATCGACCCCTCGGTGTCGTAGCCAACGCGTTAAGTGTTCCGCCTGGGGAGTACGCACGCAAGTGTGAAACTCAAAGGAATTGACGGGGGCCCGCACAAGCGGTGGAGTATGTGGTTTAATTCGATGCAACGCGAAGAACCTTACCAGGGTTTGACATCCTGCGAACCCCTGAGAAATCGGGGGGTGCCTTCGGGAGCGCAGTGACAGGTGGTGCATGGCTGTCGTCAGCTCGTGTCGTGAGATGTTGGGTTAAGTCCCGCAACGAGCGCAACCCACGTCTTTAGTTGCCAGCATTCAGTTGGGCACTCTAGAGAGACCGCCGGTGATAAACCGGAGGAAGGTGTGGATGACGTCAAGTCATCATGCCCTTACATCCTGGGCTACACACGTACTACAATGCTACGGACAAAGGGCAGCAAACTCGCGAGAGCTAGCAAATCCCATAAACCGTGGCTCAGTTCAGATCGTAGGCTGCAACTCGCCTACGTGAAGGAGGAATCGCTAGTAATCGCAGGTCAGCATACTGCGGTGAATACGTTCCCGGGCCTGTACACACCGCCCGTCACACCATGGAAGTTGGCCACGCCCGAAGCCGTTACTCCAACCCTTGTGGAGGAGGACGTCGAAGGTGGGGCTGATGACTGGGGTGAAGTCGTAACAAGGTAGCCGTACCGGAAGGTGCGGCTGGATCACCTCCTAACAGGGAGACAACAACTGACTCTGATGTTTCATCCACATTGTGATGAAACCAAAGTCCTGTCATCTCGATGGTCGATCGGTACCTCAGCCTGACAGCTCTAGCGGCTGATCAGGTTCAGTTCCTAAACTTCGTCTAGGTCACCCCAAAGGGATGTTGAAAGTCGGCTTTGATTGAATTGATCAAGGCTGATTTTTTGATGTTACTGAGAGGTCGAAACTCCTGGGCCATTAGCTCAGGTGGTTAGAGCGCACCCCTGATAAGGGTGAGGTCCCTGGTTCAAGTCCAGGATGGCCCATTCGTGTTTGGGGGTTTAGCTCAGTTGGTAGAGCGCCTGCTTTGCAAGCAGGATGTCAGCGGTTCGAGTCCGCTAACCTCCATGCCACGCTCTGCGCACTGCCAGACCCTCAAGTCGAACGCGACGGAGACGTCGCCAGGAACTTCGACTGGGATGACCAAGATCAGTGCAGCTGATGATTTCAGCCTCCAATCATTCCTGATCAGGTTGATTGGATGCTGAACTCAAGGCTCTGAGAGATCGGAGTCTGTGTTCAGCGCGAACCTTGACAACTGCATAGGTGAGTCTGGAAAGAAAGCATCTCATGGATGTCCAGTGAGAACTGGCGTTCTATTGAGTTTAGAGCCGAGACTTTCCAGTGTTCTTCTGATCCCGCCGAGATCGGGAGTTTGATCCTGGCATTCAAACCGGATTGTCAATCAGTGGTCCAAAAGCCAGTGAGGAGCAATCAAGGTGAATCTTGGAGAATGGGCCTCAACAGCCTGAAGCACTGGGAAGATACATTGGTCAAGCTACAAAGGGCTCATGGTGGATACCTTGGCACACAGAGGCGATGAAGGACGTGGTTACCTGCGATAAGTCTCGGGGAGCTGGAAACACGCTTTGATCCGGGAATTTCCGAATGGGGCAACCCCTAGAACGGCCGCCTGAATCCATAGGGCGGTGCGAGCCAACCCAGCGAACTGAAACATCTTAGTAGCTGGAGGAAAGGAAAGTAAAAACGACTCCCTCAGTAGCGGCGAGCGAACGGGGACCAGCCTAAACCGATGGGTTCGCCCATCGGGGTTGTGGGACAGCAATGTGGACCAACGGATTTAGAAGAAGCGTTTGAATGGCGCGCCACAGAGGGTGAAAGCCCCGTATTCGAAAATGAAGTTGGCCTAGCTGTATCCCGAGTAGCACGGAGCACGTGAAATTCCGTGTGAATCCGCGAGGACCACCTCGTAAGGCTAAGTACTCCTGTGTGACCGATAGCGCAACAGTACCGCGAGGGAAAGGTGAAAAGAACCCCGGGAGGGGAGTGAAACAGAACATGAAACCGTGAGCTTACAAGCAGTGGGAGCCCGACTGATCGGGTGACCGCGTGCCTGTTGAAGAATGAGCCGGCGACTTATAGGCACTGGCAGGTTAAACCGGGAATGGTGGAGCCACAGCGAAAGCGAGTCTGAATAGGGCGATCGTCAGTGTTTATAGACCCGAACCCGGGTGATCTAACCATGGCCAGGATGAAGCTTGGGTGATACCAAGTGGAGGTCCGAACCGACTGATGTTGAAAAAATCAGCGGATGAGCTGTGGTTAGGGGTGAAATGCCAATCGAACCCGGAGCTAGCTGGTTCTCCCCGAAATACGTTGAGGCGTAGCGTCTTGTGCTCCAGCAGGGGGGGTAAAGCCACCGTTTCGGTGCGGGCTGCGAGAGCGGTACCAAATCGAGACGAACTCTGAATACCCTGTGTGTAGCAAGGCAGTCAGACTGTGGGGGATAAGCTCCATGGTCGAAAGGGAAACAGCCCAGACCGCCAGCTAAGGTCCCCAAATCAACGCTGAGTGATAAAGGAGGTGGGATTGCCCAGACAACCAGGAGGTTTGCCTAGAAGCAGCCATCCTCAAAGGAGTGCGTAATAGCTCACTGGTCGAGCGATCCTGCGCCGAAAATGAACGGGGCTAAGCGTTGTACCGAAGCTGCGGATTGATTTATCAATGGTAGGGGAGCGTTCCATGTGGGGTGAAGCGTTAGCGTAAGCGGGCGTGGACTGCATGGAAGTGAGAATGTCGGCTTGAGTAGCGAAAACATGGGTGAGAATCCCATGCCCCGAAACCCTAAGGGTTCCTCCGGCAGGCTCGTCCACGGAGGGTTAGTCAGGACCTAAGGCGAGGCCGAAAGGCGTAGTCGATGGACAACAGGTCAACATTCCTGTACCGGTCATGTTTTGGGAAGGGGGACGGAGAAGGCTAGCCCAGCCAGATGTTGGTTACTGGTCCAAGCGTTCGAGGCGTTGAGAGCTGGCGAAAACAGCTTGAGCTGAGGCGTGAGTGCGAGCTGCTACGGCAGCGAAGTGGGTGACGTCAAGCTTCCAAGAAAAGCCCTATACCCGTTAAGGCATGACTGCCTGTACCCGAAACCGACACAGGTAGGGTGGTAGAGAATACCGAGGGGCGCGAGGTAACTCTCTCTAAGGAACTCGGCAAAATGGCCCCGTAACTTCGGGAGAAGGGGTGCCACCGCAAGGTGGTCGCAGTGAAGAGGCCCAGGCGACTGTTTACCAAAACACAGGTCTCCGCTAAGTCGCAAGAGATGTATGGGGCTGACGCCTGCCCAGTGCCGGAAGGTTAAGGAAGCTGGTCAGCGTAAGCGAAGCTGGCGACTGAAGCCCCGGTGAACGGCGGCCGTAACTATAACGGTCCTAAGGTAGCGAAATTCCTTGTCGGGTAAGTTCCGACCCGCACGAAAGGCGTAACGATCTGGGCGCTGTCTCGGAGAGAGGCTCGGCGAAATAGAATTGTCTGTGAAGATGCGGACTACGTGCACCCGGACAGAAAGACCCTATGAAGCTTTACTGTAGCTTGGTATTGTGCTCGGGCTCGGAATGCGCAGGATAGGTGGGAGGCTTTGATCCATTGCTTGCGGGTGATGGTGAGCCAACGGTGAGATACCACTCTTTCCGAGCTAGAGTTCTAACGGCCGCCCGTTATCCGGGGCCCGGACAGTATCAGGTGGGCAGTTTGACTGGGGCGGTCGMCTCCTAAAAGGTAACGGAGGCGCGCAAAGGTTCCCTCAGGCTGGTTGGAAATCAGCCGACGAGTGTAAAGGCAGAAGGGAGCTTGACTGTGAGACCTACAAGTCGAACAGGGACGAAAGTCGGCCTTAGTGATCCGACGGTTCTGCGTGGAAGGGCCGTCGCTCAACGGATAAAAGTTACTCTAGGGATAACAGGCTGATCTCCCCCAAGAGTTCACATCGACGGGGAGGTTTGGCACCTCGATGTCGGCTCATCGCAACCTGGGGCTGAAGTCGGTCCCAAGGGTTGGGCTGTTCGCCCATTAAAGCGGTACGCGAGCTGGGTTCAGAACGTCGTGAGACAGTTCGGTCCATATCCGGTGCACGCGCAGGAACATTGAGAGGATTTCTCCCTAGTACGAGAGGACCGGGAGGAACGCACCTCTGGTGTACCAGTTATCGTGCCAACGGTAAACGCTGGGTAGCCATGTGCGGAGTGGATAACCGCTGAAAGCATCTAAGTGGGAAGCCCACCTCAAGATGAGTGTTCCCATGGCTTAAGCCAGTAAGGTCACGGGAAGAACACCCGTTGATAGGCTCTACGTGGAAGCGCAGCAATGCGTGAAGCGGAGGAGTACTAATAGACCGAGGGCTTGACCAACACTCGAGCTCTAAGAGCAGCGGCGATGCCGTTGCCAGCTGATTTCCAGAGGCGAGATGATGCTGAGCGATCAGAAATCATTGGCCTAACCTATGCAGTTCTCAGGGTTCACCTGGGGATGAAGCGACTATCCTGGTGTCCATGGCGCAGTGGAACCACTCCGAACCATCTCGAACTCGGCTGTGAAACGCTGCAGCGCCGACGATATTTGGGGGCAGCCCCCTGAGAAAATAGGTCGATGCCAGGTAAAATCTTCATTCTGTCGATGCGTCATACCGCCTAATGATTCTGCATCCAGGCGGATGCCGAAGAAGCCACCCGCTCGGGTGGCTTTTTATTGGCTGGCGTCGGCAGAGGCCGGCGCCGGTGGACCTCCGCTCACCACCTGTGACCATGAATCTGATGCCATTGGCCCGCCAGCCGTTGCCAGATTCGCGCTTCGCTGCAGCGTGAGGTGACCGCCTCCCCGTTGTAGACGGGTTGCGTGTGGCGCGCATCACTCAGCGCGACGCCGTTCTCGTCAACCCTGTGCGTTGTCGTCCAGCCAGCGCAGGTTCGGCCTGGCCCTGCTCACCGGCACGGCAGCGGATGAGTGTTCCAGCTCTCTGTGGATCCCGAAATGGAACCGGTGCACTGACATCGCCTCCACGACCAGGCCGCCGGTTTTAGCTTCGAGCCAACTCAGATCGGGCCTGCACTATCGCCTGTCGGTCCTCAGTCTCTCCGCACCACGTTGTCGAGCTTGGCCTGGTTGATCGCCAGGATCCCACGATCGCGGGAGTCTTCGGGCAGAGCCACCCCACTCATGGCTGGATCAGCAGGGTGCTGTAATCGCTGATCTTTTCAAACTGACCCGAATCCCGCTGGGGATTGCCGGGCCTGTCGCTGAACAGCACGGCCATCCCGCTGCGACAGGCAGCCTCGCACTCCGGCAGGGAGTCGCTGATGAACAACACGGCTGCCGGATCGACCCCCATGGCATCGGCGATGTGCCGGTAGCTTCCGCTCTCCTGCTTCGGCCCCGTGCGGCTGTCAAACCAGTGGCTGAACAATGAGCGCAGATCGCCGCCGCTGCAGTGCCCATAGAGCAGCTGCTGCGCAGGCACTGATCCCGAGGAATAGCCGCCAGCACCACCCCACTGCCGTGCCAGCGGTGCAGCGCTTCAGCAACATCATCGAACAGCGGTGCCAGCAGTTCTCCGCTGGCGTAGCCGGCCTTCCAGATCAGGCCCTGCAGGTCCTTGAGCGCCGGCAGTTTGCGGTCCTGTCGGATCAGCAGCTGCAGGTAGGGCACCAACACCAGCCCCTCCGACGCTCGATCCTGCTGCAACAGCGCCACGGCCTCGGGGTCGGCGTCGCGCAGCCAGGCTTCCTGGACAGCATTCAGCAGCCGGATCACGTCTGGATCACGTTCGTGCTCCTGCACGTACGACGGGAGCTGTGCTGCAGCGAAGGGAAACAGCGTCTCGGCCACGAAGTGCACCGGGCAGGTCGTGCCCTCGATGTCGAGCAGGAGGTGGCTGATGCCGCGGAAGGGTTGCATCGGGATCGTGTGGTGGCAGCGGGAGGCAGAGGGCCTGGCTTTCCCAGGGGGGATGGGGTGATGGCTTCAGCCGCGCAGCGCCGCCAGCAGCAGCTGCCGCCAGTGCTGTTCCAGCAGGAATTCCAGGATCTCCAGATGCCGGCGGGCCTCGTCGAGATTCTTGCCCCAGGCGTACAGACCATGCCCCGCGATCAGCAACCCCTGCGGCGCCGTGCCCAGATGGGGCCTGGCCAGGTCACTCAGGCGCTGCAGGTTCTGGTCGTTGGCCAGTACCGGCAGGCGTATCGAACTGGTGTGGCTCCGGATTCCTTGGAGCCCCTTGAGCATTTCCAGATCGCGCAGTTCCAGCCAGGCCACGGTCGCATCAGCCTGGGGGCCATAGTGCTGGGAGAGCAGCGTCCCCGCCTGGGAGTGGGTGTGGAGCACCGCTCCGGCGCCGGCACACTCCACGATGGCCAGGTGCAACAGGGTCTCGGCGCTGGCCTGCCCCTCGCCGCGCACCACTCCACCAGCGCCGTTCACCACGATCAGGTCCTCCGGACGCACCGTGCCCTTGTCGACGCCGCTGGGGGCCATCAGCAGCTGCAGGGCTCCCGGCTCAGCAGGCAGCTGAAATTGCCGCCGGTGCCATCGCACCAGCCGCGGCCGTGGATGGCCGCCATGGCGGCAGAGAGTTGCTGGGCAAGCAGGCCTGTCGCAGCTGGTTCGGGCATCGCGGTGCCAGCCATCGCTCAATGCTGGCAGTTCGGGCACCAGTGGGTGCTGCGGCCTGCCAGCCTGTCGCGGCGGATCGGCGTGCCGCAGCTGCGACAGGGCTGGCCAGCCCGTCGATAGACCAGCGCCACGCCGCCGTAGTTGCCGTTGGTGCCGGTCAGGTCGCGGAAGTCGCTGAAGGTGGTGCCTCCCTCACCGATGCTTCGCTCCAGCACCTCCACCAGGGCGACTCTCAGGGCCTCCAGGCGAGTCTGGCCGAGCCGGCCGCTGGGGGTGTGGGGCCGGATCCCGGCGGCGAAGAGGGATTCATCGGCATAGATGTTCCCCACCCCGGCCACCAGACGCTGATCCAGCAGGGCGTTCTTGATCGGGCGCCGCGATCCCCGCAGCCGTTCACGCAGGCTGCGGGAGCTGAAGGCCGCGCTGAACGGTTCAGGGCCCAGCGCCTGCAGTCCGGTGATCACCGTCTCCGGTGCCAGCGCGGGCGGTACCCACCACATCTGGCCGAAGCTGCGCGTGTCGACGAACCGCAGTTCCTGGCCCTGGGCGTTCCAGAACTGCACTCGGGTGTGGGCACAGGGGGGCTGGGGCCCATCCAGCCAGAGAAACTGGCCGGTCATCCGCAGATGCACGCCCCAGTGGCCGGCATCGATGTGACTCTCGCCGTGGGGGCGCTGCAGACGGCCCAGCAGATACTTGCCCCGCCGCTGCCAGCCATCCACGACACAGCCGCGGAGAGCTGCGCAGAAGGTCTGGGGATCGGCGGGGTGGGCGATGGCCCGGGTCCGAAGCACCGCCACCCGCTCGATCGCAAAGCCGCGGGTGCATTGCTCGAGCCCGCGACGCACGGTTTCCACCTCGGGGAGTTCCGGCACCGGCTGGGGCAGAGCAGGAGCTCAGGCTGCCACAGCGCTCAGCCTGCGGCCGCACAGCAGAACCCCCGACCTGCCAGGCAGGCCGGGGGGGATGGTGGTTCGTGGGAAGGTCTGAAGGAATCAGGCCTTCTCGAGCTCGGCTTCGGCGAAGTTGTTGGGTGTTTGGATCCGTCCCCCTTCGGAGCCGCTGAAACCGCTGTAGTTCACCTTCTCGAAGCGAACCACCACGGGATAGCGGATGCCGGAGGTGTCGATCGAGGCGACAGTGCCGACTTCGTTGAACCAGTAGGACTCGGGACGCTTGATGCGCACCTTGTCGCCGCGGGAGATGGCCATCGCTGGGCTGGGTTTCGGGTGGCTGCCAAACGGACGATACCCGCCATGGCGGCTGCGGAAGGATGGGGCGTCACGATTCGTCGCCCTTGGCCGGGGCCATGGGAGCATCGCGCCGGTTCCCCTGTCCGCCGCATTCGCTGATGGTTTCCCTGGAGGCGACGACCCCGCCGCTGCTCAACCTGGAGCTGCCCGATCCCGACAGCGACACCATCAGCACGATGGAGTTCCTGGCCCGGCTCGAGGAGGCCTGGGCGGTGTGCGATCGCTTCGACCTGCAGACCGAGATCTGGCGCGGGCGGATCCTGCGGGCCGTGCGCGACCGGGAGAAGCGTGGCGGCGAAGGGCGGGGCACCGGCTTTCTGCAGTGGCTCCGCGAACGCGAGATCAGCAAGACCCGGGCCTACACCCTCATCCAGCTGGCCGAATCCGCCTCCAGCCTGGTGGGAGGGGGCCTTCTGGAGGAGACCAGCGTCAACAACTTCTCCAAGCGCGCTTTCCTGGAGACGGCCCAGGCCGATCCGGAGGTGCAGCAGCTGATCTCCGAGGCCGCCAATGAAGGCCAGCAGATCACCCGCAAGCAGGTGCGGCGGCTCGCCGATGAGTTCACCGCTGCCACCAGCCGCTGCTGCCTGAGGAGATCCGCCAGCGCACCGCCGAGAACCTGCTGCCGCCCAGGGCGGTGGCGCCGCTGGTCAGGGAGCTGGCCAAGCTGCCGGAGGAGCAGCAGCAGGATCTGCGCCGGGTGCTGCGGGAGGAGCCTGAGCTGGACCGGGTCAGGGATGTGACCCATACGGCCCGCTGGCTGAGCAGGGCTGCGGAGGCCGGCCTGGCGGTGCGGGCGTTTCAGAGCGATCGGCTCGATTTCGACAAGGCGCTGCAGGAGGCCCAGCGGCTCGATGCGCTGGGGCTGCTCGCCGATGCGGTGGCGCAGGCTCAGGCGCTGGAGAGCGCCGTGCTCAAGCTGCACACCAGCTGGCGACGGTTGGGCGGTCTGCAGGAACGGCTCTGGCTGGAGAGCGGCAGCAGCACACCGCACCTGCGCGAGCTCCTCACCGCCCTGCAGTCGCTCAGCGGCAGCACGCTGCGGGTGTCGCTGGGTGAGCTCGCCGGTGGCAAGCGGGTGCGGTTGCAACTGGTGGAGGAATCCCCCGAGCAACTGGAGGCTCCGCCTCTGCCCTGACCGGCCCGGGACCGGCCGGACGGCCGATGCGTTGCACTGCCAGGCTCTATCCCTGGGGCCGGCTACCCTGGTGAGGCACTATCCGTGGTGTCTGCTGCGTGGTCGATCCGCTCGAGCAGGCGTTGCAGCGTCACTTCGGCTGGGCCGGCTTCCGCCCGGGTCAGCGGCCGGTGGTGGAGGCCCTGCTGGCTGGCCGCGACTGTCTGGCGGTGCTGCCCACCGGCGGCGGCAAGTCGCTGTGCTTTCAGCTTCCGGCCCTGGTGCGGGAGGGGCTGGTGCTGGTGGTCTCCCCCTGGTGGCCGATGCAGGACCAGGTGCGCCAGCTGCAGCAGCGCGGCATTGCCTGCACCGGGGCCTGGGCGGGCCCGCTGGCAGGAGCTGCGCAGCANGGAATCCCCCGAGCAACTGGAGGCTCCGCCTCTGCCCTGACCGGCCCGGGACCGGCCGGACGGCCGATGCGTTGCACTGCCAGGCTCTATCCCTGGGGCCGGCTACCCTGGTGAGGCACTATCCGTGGTGTCTGCTGCGTGGTCGATCCGCTCGAGCAGGCGTTGCAGCGTCACTTCGGCTGGGCCGGCTTCCGCCCGGGTCAGCGGCCGGTGGTGGAGGCCCTGCTGGCTGGCCGCGACTGTCTGGCGGTGCTGCCCACCGGCGGCGGCAAGTCGCTGTGCTTTCAGCTTCCGGCCCTGGTGCGGGAGGGGCTGGTGCTGGTGGTCTCCCCCCTGGTGGCCCTGATGCAGGACCAGGTGCGCCAGCTGCAGCAGCGCGGCATCGCCGCAGCTTGCCTGCACCGGGGCCTGGGCGGGCCCGCCTGGCAGGAGCTGCGCAGCAGGCTGGCTGACAACCGGCTGCGCCTGCTCTATCTCGCCCCGGAGCGTCTGCGCCATGAAGCCACCCGCCAGCTGCTGGACGACGTGCTGGAGCGCGGCCAGCTGGTGGCGCTGGCCGTGGATGAGGCCCACTGCATCAGCGCCTGGGGTCATGATTTCCGGCCCGATTACCGCCGGCTCGGACAGCTGCGCAGCCTCTGCCCAGGCGTGCCGCTGGTCGCCCTCAGCGCGACGGCGGCACCGCAGGTGCGGGCCGACATCATCCGGCTGCTGCAGCTGCGCCGGCCCCTGATCCAGGTGCGCTCAGCCCGCCGCGCCAACCTCCACTACGCCATGGAGCGGCGCCCGGCCGATCCCCTGCCCCGGGTTCTGGAGGTCGTGCGGGCGGCCCGGGGCGCTGCGCTGATCTACGCCCGCACCCGCCGATCGGTGGAGCAGTGGGCCGACCGACTCAGTGCTGCGGGGATGCCGGCGATCGCCTATCACGCCGGTATGGACCCGGAGTGTCGCCAGCTGGCCCTGGAGCATTTTCTGCAGCAACCCCGGCCGGTGCTGGTGGCTACGGTGGCCTTCGGAATGGGAGTGGATCGCCCGGATGTGGGACTGGTGCTGCATCTGGATCTGCCGGCCAGTCCGGAGGGCTATCTGCAGGAGTCGGGCCGGGCCGGCCGCGATGGCCTGCCGGGGCGCTGCCTGGTGCTGTTCGATCCGGCCGATCGCCGTCGTCTGGCCCGGGCGATCCGGGCGGCCGGCCAGCCCCACGGTCTGCAGCCGGCTGATCCTGAGATGCCGCGGCTGGAGCTTGCCCAGCGGCAGCTGAGGCGGATGGAGGCGGTGGCCGAAGGCGAGACCTGCCGGGAGCAGGCCCTGCTGCTGGCCGTGGGAGAGCTGGCACCGGCCTGCGGCCGCTGCGACAACTGTCAGGCCGAACGCTCCGCACCGCGAGACTGGTCGGCCCGGGCCCTGCGGGTGCTGGAGCTGCTGGAGGAACGCAGGGGCCGTGACCTCAACAGCCTGGCTGTGGAGCTGGCCGACGGCGCCGCTGAGTCTGAGGAGGAGCGATGGGCCTGGCTCGCCCGCCGCCTGGTGGAGGAGGACCTGATCCGCGAGAGCGACGATGGTGTGCAGCGCCTCTACGTGCGGCCGGCGGGCCAGCGCTATCTGCGCCAGCCCTGGCCCCTCCACTGGGCGGCCTGAGCGATCCTCAGCTGCCCTTGGCCTTGCAGAGGTCGGCGATCAGCTTCTGCTCGAAGTCGGTCTGGGGCGAATCCCAGCTCTTCCACTGCCCCGACTGGCTGGTGGCGTTGAGTTTGCGGGCGCCGCAGTTGACCGCGAGGTAGAGCGCCTGGCCGTCGCCGTTGAGCGTGGGGGCCACGTAGCTGCCGCCCATGGGCTGCCAGTTGGCCCAGTCGACCTGCAGCGGGCCGTAGCTGCGCCAGTCGGCCCCGGAGGTCTTGCCACGGCTGGCGGTGGCCTGGGGCCGCTGGGCCGGGGCCGAAGTCGCCATCGCGGTTGTGGTCGCCTTGGCTGTCGTGGTGGCCTTGGTGGTTGTAGGGGTGACGGTTGGCGTTGCCCTGGCCGTTGTCGTCCTGGTGGCTGTCGAGGTCGCGGTGGCCGTGGTCGCAGTGGGTGCAGGGGTGGCTGCGGCTGTGGTCGCTGCGGCCGTGGTGGTGGCTTTGGCGGTTGCGGACTGAGCTGCTGGCTTGGTGCTCGCCCCGTCAGCGGTGGCCGGCTGAGTCGTGGCGGCTGCCGTGGACGGGGTGCTGGCGCGTGCGATCGATGGTTTCGCCTCACCCGAGCCCCCCATGGTTGTGGTCGGGTTCGGGGTGGCTGGGGTGGGCTTTGCCGCTGTCGCCGCAGCTACCTGGGCCGCAGCCGCCTGCCGCTCGGCAGGTTGGGTTTGCGGTTGGGGCTGTGCTGCGGCCGTTGGCTGGCTCTGGGGCTGAGGTTGGGGCTTGGGCTTGGTTGCTGGAGTTGTCGTCCGCGCCGCCGTCTTGGTGGGGCTGGCGGCAGGTTTGGCGGTCGCCGGGGCTGCCGCTTTGCTGGTTCGTGCCGCGGGTTTGGGTGCCGGGGGGGTCTGCAGCTTCAGGCGAGAGNCGGCCCACACCAGATCGGGATCACCGATCGCGTTGATGGCGATCAGCTTGTCGGTGCTCATGCCGTACCGCTCGGCAATGGTGGAGAGGCTCTCCCCGGGTTGCACCACATGGTGGGCGGGACGGCCGCCGGACGCAGCAACTCCGGAGGAGGGACGGCCGGGAATCACCAGGCGCGTTCCGCTCACCACCAGATCAGGATCGCTGATCCGGTTCAGCTGGATCAGCCGCTCGGTGCTGGTGCCGAAGCGCGCGGCGATCTCCGAGAGCGTCTCGCCGCTTTTCACGGTGTAGGGCGCCGTGGGCACAGCGGCGCTGCTGGCCCGGGCGGAGCGGCCGGAAGATCCCACCACCAGCCGCTGGCCGGCCTCGACGAGATCCGGGTCGGAGATGCCGTTGAGCTGCATCAGCCGGTTCACGCTCAGCCCGTGCCGCTCGGCGATCTCGGAGAGGGTTTCGCCGGGCTGCACGGTGATGCTGCCCCCGCTCCGGCTGCTGCCGGCGCCGGGAATCACGAGTTCCTGGCCCACCACCACCAGATCCGGATTGCTGATCCCATTGGCCTGCATCAGCCTGTTGAGGCTGACGCCGTTGCGCTCGGCGATTTCGGAAAGCGTTTCGCCCGGCTTCACGACCACGTTGGCGTGGGCCGCGGCGCCGACCAGAGTCGGCAAGGGCAACACCACCGCTAGGGCCAGGGCAGCAAGCGAAACTCGCATTGACACCACCAATAGCTCAGCGAACCATAAGGTGGAGGGCCAGGGTGAGCCAGTCCAGCGGGGCTCCCCGATCATCAACGCTGCTGATCAGCGACCCATGGTCGCCCCGGCGTGGTCAGCCCAGCAGGCGCCGCACCAGACCCAGTTTGCCGGCGTANGGGGGATAGCGGAAGGGCAGATCGAGCTGGAAGGGCCGCGCCAGCACGCTGCGCAGGTGGGAGAACGTGTCGAAGCCCGCCAGGCCGTGGTAGCGCCCCAGACCGCTCTCGCCCACGCCGCCGAAGGGCAGGTCGGCCGCTCCCGCCTGCAGCACCACGTCGTTGAAGCAGACGCTGCCGGAGCTGGAGGCGGCCAGGGTGCGTCGCTGGGCCTCACGGCTGCGGCTGAACAGATAGAGAGCCAGAGGCTTGGGACGCTGCCGCACCCGGGCGAGGGCGTCCTCCAGACCGGCGACGCTGATCACCGGCAGGATCGGGCCGAACAGCTCCTCCTGCATCAGCGGGTCGTCGAGGCTGTCGACCGCCACCAGGGTGGGCTCGATCCGGCGTTGGGCGTCGTGCCAGCGGCCTCCGGCCAGCAGCTGACCTCGANCCTGAGCTCCTTCGATCAGCCGGCGCAGCCGGCCGAACTGGGCGTCATTCACGATCGATCCCAGGTCGGGGGATCGGAGGGGATCGTCGCCATGGAAGCGCCGGATCTGCTCGGTCATGGCGGTCACCAGCGGCTCCCGCAGCGGCTCCTCCACCAGCAGATGATCGGGTGCGATGCAGGTCTGGCCAGCGTTGAGGCTCTTGCCCCACACCAGCCGCCGTGCGGTGGTGGCCAGGGGAGCGTCGGCGAGCACGATGGCCGGGCTCTTGCCGCCCAGTTCGAGGGTCACCGGGGTGAGGTGCCGGGCTGCGGCGGCCATCACCAGCCGGCCCACCCGCCCGCCGCCGGTGAAGAAGATGTGATCGAAGTGCTCCTCGAGGAGTTCGGCGGCCACTGCCCCATCGCCGCAGACCACCTGCACCACCTCCGGCTCGAACGCCGCTGGGATCAGCCGGGCGATCAGCGCGGCGGTGTGCGGGGCGTGTTCGGAGGGCTTCAGCACGGCTGCGTTGCCGGCGGCCAGGGCGCTCACCAGCGGATGGAGGCACAGCTGGAAGGGGTAGTTCCAGGGACCGATGATCAGCACGCAGCCCAGGGGCTCGGCCTGCACCCAGGCCCGCGCCGGGCTCAGGGCAAGCGAGACGCCCACCCGGCGCGGCGCCATCCAGCGGCGCAGCTGCCGGCGGGTGAGGGCGATCTCCTGCCGCACGGCCACCAGCTCGAAATGGGCCTCCAGGGGCGGTTTCCCCAGGTCCATGCCCAAGGCTTCGATCACCTCCTGCTCGTGCTCCGCCAGCAGGCGTTCCAGGCGCTCCAGTTGCTGCAGCCGCCAGCGCAGAGGGCGGGTGTGGCCCTCGTTCACCGGCTGGCGCATCAGCGCGACCGAGGGCTCGAGCGGCATGGGCATGGGCTGGTTCCGCTGCGGGTGATGCTGCAGGTGCGGCGGATCGTGTCGGCGGCGTTGAGCCCTGGCGAAGGGCTGAGCCTTCACCAGAAGCGGAAGCCCTTGACGAGACTTGAACTCGTGACCTCTCCCTTACCAAGGGAGTGCTCTACCGCTGAGCTACAAGGGCATGTGGAAGGTGGGCCGGGTTGGATTTGAACCAACGTAGGCAGAGCCAGCGGATTTACAGTCCGCCCCCATTAACCACTCGGGCACCGACCCGAACCACACCCCCAGACGTTACCAGCCGGTGGGTCCGGCCCTAGCTCCGCTCCCTACGATCGCGCCAGTGGAGTCCGGGTCGCCGGCGCCCCCGATGCGCGTGCTGCTGCTCAACGGCCCCAACCTGAATCTGCTCGGCCTGCGGGAGCCGGGTCTCTACGGCGCCCGCACCCTGGCGGCGATCGAGGCCGACCTGGAGCGCCAGGCCTCGGATCAGGGGGTGGAGCTGGAGTGCTTCCAGAGCAACCATGAAGGGGCGCTGGTGGATCGCATCCATCAGGCCCGCGGCAGCATCGACGGCATCCTGATCAATGCCGGAGCCCTGACCCACACGTCGATCGCCCTGCGCGACGCCCTGCTGGGGGTGGCGATCCCCTTCGTGGAGCTGCACCTGAGCAACGTGCATGCCCGAGAGCCGTTCCGTCACCACTCCTATCTGGCCGACCGGGCGATCGGGGTGATCAGCGGTTTCGGGGCCGGCAGTTACGGTCTGGCGCTCGAGGGTCTGCTGACCTATCTGCGCAGTCGCCCGTGAACGACGCGCCCACCCGCATCAAGTGGCTCGCAACCCCCACCCGGGCCGGCTGGCTGGAGCAGGCGATCGCTCAGCCGGAGCTGCTGCTGATCGACCACGCCCACTGCGAGCGCAAGGCCGCCGGCGTGGCGCTGCAGCTGATGTTCCGCTATCCCGGCGATGCGGCGCTGGCTGAGCAGCTCAGTCCCCTGGCCCGCGAGGAGCTGGAGCACTTCGAGCTCGTGCTGGCGCTGCTGGCTCGCCGCGGTATCCCCCTGCGCCCCCTGGCGGCTTCGCCCTACGGCAGCGAGCTGGCCAGGGCGGTGCGGCGCGAGGAGCCCTGGCGCCAGCTCGATTCCTTCCTCGTGGCCGGGTTGATCGAGGCCCGCAGCCACGAGCGCATGGCGCTGCTGGCCGCCCATCTCCCGGATCCCGAGCTGCGGGAGCTCTATGCGGCTCTGCTGGCCAGCGAGGCCCGCCACTTCGGCCTCTACTGGCTGCTGTGCGAGCAGCGCTGGCCGCGGGCTGTGGTGGTGGAGCGCCTGGAGCACCTGGCCGGGGTGGAAGCGGTGGCTCTCACCGGCGCGGTGCTGCCCGATCGCAGCGTGCGGTTCCATTCCGCCGGCAACCCGGACGGCACCGGCACGGGCACCGCTCAGGTGGGCGCGGCCAGCAGCTGCTCCAGCCGTGGGTAGTGCTCGGCGATCGGATCTCCCGTGAACCGTGCCACCCACCCATCGGGGTTGTTGAAGAAGCGCAGGGCGCAGAAGCGGGGTTCGGGGCCCATGTCGAACCAGTGCCGGGTGCCGGCCGGCACGGCGATCCAGTCGCCCGCTTCGCAGAGCACCTGCAGCACCGCCTCGCCGATGTGGAGGCAGAACAGCCCCTGCCCTTCCACGAAGAAGCGCACCTCGTCTTCGCTGTGGGTGTGCTCGGCCAGGAATTTGCGGCGCAGCGCTTCGCGCTCGGGGTGATCGGGGGCCATCCGGATGGCATCCACCGTGGGATAAGCGCCGCCGGCCTGCACGCGGGCCACCTCGTCGCCGTAGGCGGCCAGGATCTGCTCCTGGCTGGCGCCCTCGCCCAGCCGGGCCCGCGCGGGCCAGCGCTGGAAGGCGATGCCATGGCCGGCCAGCTCCCGCTCGATCAGGGCGGGGTCGCTGGTGACCAGCTCGGGCAGGCGATGCCCCGGGGCTGCGGGGATGCTGGCATCGTGCCGGTAGAGGGCGAGCAGGCTCATGGCTCGGGCGCAGCCGGGTTCCAACCTAGACATCGGGCCGGATGCCGTGTCCATTGCTGTGTCCGATGCCGCGTCGGCCGGCCTGACCCTGGTGGGCGTCGGTCCCGGCGATCCGTCGTTGCTCACCGTGGCGGCGGTGCGGGCGATCCAGGCCGCGGCGGTGGTGGCCTATCCGGTGGCGCGCGAGGGCGCCGACGGCATGGCCGCGGCGATCGCGGCGCCGTGGATCGGCGCGGCGCAACGGCGCCTGCCGCTGGTGTTCCCGATGGTGGCCGAGGCCGAACCCCGCATCGCCGCCTGGCATGCCGCCGCCGATGCCCTGGCGGCGGAGGTGGCCTCGGGCCGGGCCGTGGTGCTCCTCTGTGAGGGGGATGTGTCGCTGTTCGCCAGCAGTGCCTATGTGCTGCTGGCCCTGCGTCAGCGTCACCCGGCCTGTCCGCTGCGCCTGATCCCCGGCGTGCCGGCGGTGTGCGCGGCGGCGGCGGCCGCATCCGGCGCCGGCACGCCGTGGCCGCTGGCCCTCCAGGGCGAGGGCCTCTGGATCGGCCCCACGCCCGACACGGAGGCGCAGCTGGGGGCGCTGCTGGAGCAGGCGGCGGCCAGCGGCACCGTGCTGGCGCTGCTCAAGCTGGGGCGGCGCTGGAGCTGGGTGCGGCCGCAGCTGGCAGCGCGGGGGCTGCTGGAGGGGGCTCTGTTCGCCCAGCGGGTGGGCTGGCCCGATCAGTGGCTGGCGCCGGCCGCGGCGGTGCCGGCGGCTGAGCAGCCCTACTTCTCGTTGCTGCTGATCCGTCAGGCCTGGCCGGCGGTGCTGCCGTAGGCGGCCTCCAGCAGCGCCAGCGCCTCGGCCGGGGTGGGGCGCGCATCAGGGCGTGACGCAGCTGCGCTGCCCCGGGGAAGCCGGTGCAGGTCCAGCTCAGGTGCTTGCGGGCGATCAGCAGGCCCTGGTCGCCCCTGGCGGCCAGCAGGGCCCGCAGCTGCTCCGCCGCCAGCGCCAGCTTCGCGGCCGGGTCTGGCGTGGGGGGAACCGGCCGGCCGCTCAGGGCCGCATCGATCTGGCCCACCAGCCAGGGGGCGCCCATCGTGCCGCGGCCCACCATCACCCCGTCGCGCCGGTGACAGCCAGGCAGCGCAGCGCATCGGCGGGCCTGGTCACATCGCCGTTGGCGATCAGGGGGATGCGCAGCGCCTGCTTCACCGCCGCGATGGCGGCCCAGTCGGCGCTGCCCTGGAAACCCTGCTCGCGGGTGCGGCCGTGCAGGGTGAGCAGCTGGGCGCCGGCGCTCTCCAGCCGGCGGCACCAGGCCACGGCTGACACGGTTGTGGTGCTGGCAGCGGAGCCGCCACCGGGCTCACCACACCAGCCCAGGCGCGTTTTCACCGTGACCGGGATCTGCACCGCCGCGGCGACCGCCTCCACGATCCGGGCCGCCAGATCGGGCTCGCGGATCAGGCCGCTGCCGCCTCCCTTGCGGGCGATCTTGCGCACCGGGCAGCCCATGTTGATGTCGATCAGGAAGGCGCCGGCCGCCTCGGCCATGGCGGCGGGCCGGTGGTCGAACAGCTGCACGCCGATCGGCCCGGGCTCATGGGCCAGCTCCTCCACCTTGATCCGGCCATGCCCCAGTTCCAGGCTGGTGGCATTCACCATCTCGGTGAACAGCAGGGCATCGGGCGCCCAGCGCCGCACCAGGCCGCGGAAGATGCGGTCGCTCACCCCCGCCAGCGGCGACTGCAGCACCCGGCAGCGCAGGCTGCGCGGGGTGCCGTTGCCCGGCAGCGTGAGGGAGGCGGCGGTGATCATGGTGTCCTGATTGTGAGGCTCCAGGTCGATGGCTTCCGCCCAGGCCGCCGCCACGCCCCATCCCTTCCCCCTGAGCCGGCCGCTGCTGGAGGCGGTGCTGGCCGACCGCGTCAGCGACCGCTTCGTGTGCGAGCTGATCTGGCCGCGCCTGGGCTACGCGCCCGATGGCTCCGGCACCTGGAGCGCGGGCCCGGCCACGAGCGCGGCCTGGCGGGAGCCGTTCCCGATCGAGCCTCAGTTCATCGCCGAGCGGCCTGCATCGGTGGCGCTCACCCGCTCGATCGCCAGGGAGCACAAGCAGTTGCTCAAGCAGCAGCTGGGCTTTCCGGGCTACAGGATCGGCGAGCTCTATCCGCGCCGCACCCGCCGCGCCACGGCCGTGAACTGGCTGCTGGCCCATCTGGCCGAGCGTTCTGAAGCCCTGCCCGAAACCGGCCCGCTGCCGGAGCTGCTCGATGTGCCGGCCGATCCGGTGGCCGGCCATCCGGGTGACCTGCCGATCCGCTGAGCCGGGCCGTGCACTGGGTTGTGCACCGCTCTGTAGGGTCGAGACACGACAGACGTTGGAATAACTCCCTTGGCCTTGCCGGTCGTCGCCATCATCGGCCGCCCCAACGTGGGCAAATCCACCCTGGTCAACCGCCTCTGCCGCAGCCGCGAGGCGATCGTGCACGACGAGCCGGGCGTGACCCGCGATCGCACCTACCAGGAGGGCTTCTGGGCGGATCGCACCTTCAGGGTGGTCGATACCGGCGGCCTGGTGTTCGACGACGACAGCGAATTCCTGCCCGAGATCCGCGAGCAGGCCAACCTGGCTCTGGCCGAGGCGTCGGTGGCGCTGGTGATCGTGGACGGCCAGCAGGGCTGCACCGCCGCCGATGAGGCGATCGCCACCTGGCTGCGCGGCCACAACGTGCCGGTGCTGCTGGCGGTGAACAAGTGCGAGTCGCCCGAGGCGGGCCTGGCGATGGCGGCGGAGTTCTGGGGACTGGGGCTGGGGGAGCCCCACCCGATCTCGGCCATCCATGGCGCCGGCACCGGCGACCTGCTCGATCAGGTGATCAGCTTTCTGCCGCCCAGCAGCGAGGAGGAGGGCGAGGAGCCGATCCAGATGGCGATCGTGGGCCGCCCCAACGTGGGCAAGTCCAGCCTGCTCAATGCCATCTGCGGCGAGCAGAGGGCGATCGTGAGCCCGATCCGCGGCACCACCCGCGACACGATCGACACCACGGTGGAGCGGGAGAACCACACCTGGAAGATCCTCGACACCGCCGGCATCCGCCGCAAGCGCTCGGTGAACTACGGGCCGGAGTTCTTCGGCATCAACCGCAGCTTCAAGGCGATCGAGCGCAGCGATGTGTGCGTGCTGGTGATCGATGCCCTCGATGGCGTGACCGAGCAGGACCAGCGCCTGGCGGGCCGGATCGAGGAGGACGGCCGCGCCTGCGTGGTGGTGGTGAACAAGTGGGACGCCATCGAGAAGGACGCCCACACCATGCCGGCGATGGAGAAGGAACTCCGCGCCAAGCTCTATTTCCTCGACTGGGCGCCGATGCTGTTCACCTCGGCCCTCACCGGCCAGCGGGTGCAGAGCATCTTCGCCCTGGCCCTGCTGGCGGTGGAGCAGCACCGCCGCCGGGTGAGCACCGCAGTGGTGAACGAGGTGCTCACCGAGGCGCTCAGCTGGCGCACCCCGCCCACCAGCCGCGGTGGCCGCCAGGGAAAGCTCTACTACGGCACCCAGGTGGCCACCCGCCCGCCCAGCTTCACCCTGTTCGTGAACGACCCGAAGCTGTTCGGCGACACCTACCGCCGCTACATCGAGCGCCAGATCCGCGAGGGCCTGGGCTTCGAGGGCACGCCGATCAAGCTGTTCTGGCGCGGCAAGCAGCAGCGCGATGCCGAGCGTGAACTGGTTCGCCAGCAGAATCGGGGCCGCTGAAGCGGCGCTGCCGGCCTGAGTGGATTTTCTGCGCCAGCTGCCGATCGGCCAGTACGTGGCCGAGGATCCCGCCGAGCTGGGGCCGCGCCGCCGCGGCAGCTGGCTGCGGCGCCTGGATCCGCGCCTCAAGCTGGCCTGGACCCTGGTCTTCCTGGTGACGCCGATCCTGGCGGGCCCCTCTGGCGGCTCGGCCTGGTGGCGCTGCTGCTGCTGATCACCGCCTGCTGCGGTCTGCCCTGGCGGCTGTGGCGCCGCAGCCTGCCGCTGCTGCTGGCGGTGGGGCTCCTGGTGGGCGGGCTGGCGGCCTTCCTGCCGGCCGCCGGTGTGCCGCCCGGCCAGCTGCAGCGCCCGCCGGCGGAGCTGCGTCTCGTGGCCGGTTCGCCCCTGGAGCCGCCGCCGCCGCGATCGGGCCTCCGCTGGCAGCTCCTGCAGTGGGGGCCCTTCGAGGTCACCCGCCGCTCGGCCGAACTGGGCCTCAATGGGGCCACCCTGCTGGTGACCCTGGTGCACAGCGCCAACCTGCTGCTGGTCTCCACGCCGCCCGAGGAGCTGGTGTGGGCGATCAGCTGGCTGCTGGCCCCCCTGGGGCGGCTGGGCTGGCCGGTTGAGCGGCTCGGGTTCACCCTGCTGCTCGCCCTGCGCTTCCTTCCCCTGGTTCAGGAGGAGCTGCAGAACCTGGCCCGCGCCGTGGCCACCCGGGCCGTGAACTTCCGGCGCCTCGGCTGGAAAGCCGGTCTGGGGTTGATGCTGGCCGTGGGGGAGCGGCTGCTGGCCAACCTGTTGCTGCGTGCCGAACAGGGGGCTGAGGCACTGCTGGCCAGGGGTGGCCGCTGGCTGCCGCCCGACCAGCTGCGGCTGCCCCCGGCCCCGGCCTGGGGCGTCAATGCGGCCGCGGCAGTGCTGCTTGCGCTGCTGCTGGGTCTGCGCTGGAAAGTCGGTGCCCTTTAATGGCCTCGATTCCTTGCGGGCACCCCCGGCAAGACGTGAGCTCCGAGCGTTACCTCAACCACCCCACCTTCGGGATGCTCTACCGCGTCGCGCCGGTCTCTGAGGGGCGTGATCTCTATGCCACGCTCTATGCCCAGCGGATCTTCTTCCTGGTGACCCTGCAGCCGCGTGGGGCTCTGTTCGAGGTGGTGCCGCTCATGGATGCCCGCCACTACGCCGAGCAGAATCTGGCCCGCGCCCGGCGCGTCGGTCCTGACGTGCATGCCGAATGGCGTCAGCTGTTCGATCAGACGTTCATCTGAGCCAGCCGCCGTTGGCTGATCCGTCCGCTGCTGCCGCCCTGGAGGATCGGCTCCACTGGTGGTGGAGGCAGTTGCCGCCGGGCTGCCGGCTGCTGGCGGTGAGCAAGGGCCAGCCGACCGGCGCCATCCGCGCCGCCGTGGCGGCAGGCCAGCGCAGCTTTGGCGAGAGCCGCCTGCAGGAGGCCACCGCCAAGCAGGCGGAGCTGGCCGATCTGGGGCCCCTCGACTGGCATTTCATCGGGCGCCTGCAGGCCAACAAGGTGCGCGGCGTGGTGCGCCACTTCGCCACGATCCATTCGCTCGATTCCCTGGCCCTGGCCCGGCGCCTGGCCCGCATCGCCGCCGAGGAGGAGCGACGGCCGGCCGTGCTGTTTCAGGTGAAGCTGCGGCCCGATCCCGGCAAGGCCGGCTTCAGTGCCCACGAGCTGCGCCGGTGCTGGAGCGAGTTGCAGGGTCTCCCCGCCCTGCGCCCTGTGGGGCTGATGACGATCGCCCCCCTCGGTCTGGAGGCCGGCCAGCGCCAGGAGCTGTTCGCCGAGTGCGCCGCCCTGGCCGGCGAACTGGCCCTGCCGGAACTCTCGATGGGCATGAGCGGTGACTGGCGCGAGGCGGTGGCAGCCGGCAGCACCTGGGTGCGGATCGGCAGCGGTCTGTTCGGAGCGCGCCTGAGCTGATCGCGGCCGCTGCAGCCGCCTCCTCACGATGGCGCTCCTGTGCAACGCTGGGGCTCGCAAACCCTTGCAGGCGTTCAGCCAAGGCGCTATTCAAGGCTCAGCTCCCAGCAAGAGGTCCGATCCGTGTCGTTGTTCTCCCGCCTGCGCTCGGTCGTTTCCGGAGACGACTATCTCGATGGCGACTTCGACGATGAGCTCGAATACGACGGCGGTGAGGCTCCCGAGCCCAGCGCTTCCAGCCGCTCCAGCGCCTGGCTCCGGCCTCGGACTTCAGCTTCGAAGACCCCTTCGCCGGCTCCAACGTGATCGGCATGCCCGGCATCACCAATCAAATGCCCGAGATCATCCTGATGGAGCCGCGCAGCTTCGACGAGATGCCTCGGGCCATTCAG
>NZ_LFEK01000053.1 GCF_001039265.1 Synechococcus sp. GFB01
AGCGCTTTGCAAAACGGCACCGTCAGACGCTCAACGAGCTGCTGGGCACTGATTTCGGCAAGTCGCCGTCGGATTCGACCTTCCGGTTGCTGCTGGCCCAGCTGGACGTGGCGGGTTTTGAAACCCTGCTGCGTGACTGGATGGCCGCCCAGCCCGGTGTGGCCGAGGAGCTCGACACCCTGGTCTGTGACGGCAAAACCCTACGGGGCTCCATCGACGAGACCGCTTCTGGCGCCGCGCGGTTCATCGCCCAGGTGAGCCTCTACTCCCAGAGCCTGGGTGTGGCGATTGCCCAGACCACCTACGCCACCGATGCCGGTGGCGAAATCCAGGCGCTGCGCCAGCTGCTGGAGGCGGTGGAGCTTGAGGGTGTGCTGGTGCAGGCCGGCGCGCTGCATGCCAACCGCCCTTTTTCCTGTACCTCGCCCAGCGGGGCGCCGAGTTCCTGATCGCCGTCAAACACAGCCGCCGCAAGGGGTTTCAGCTGATCAGAGATCGGCTCACATACGGCCGGCGAATCCCCTGGCGCACCAGCAAACGGGAAGTGAAACNGGGCCGTGACATCACCTGGACCCTCAGGGCCGCCTAAAAGTCTGTCTGCATAGGTCTTGGCTGGCCTGTCAGGATTGGTTTTGGTCAGCGGGATTTCCCCTTCCAATGGCCGAAACCCGTTCCGTCGCAGTCGATCAGGCTGTTCCGGATGACCTCATCAGCTTCCTCAAGGCGATCCCCGACGGCCGCTACCGCCGTGGTGTCCGCTACCCGCAGTGGTTCCTCCTGCTGGTGGCGGTGCTGGGGATCTTCAGTGGCTGCCGCAGCTCGCGGGATCTTGGGCGTTTCGCCCGTCGGCACCGGGAGGCTCTGAACCAGGCCCTCGGCCTCGACTACAAGCGCTGGCCTTCGGATGCCACCTTCCTGTACCTGTTCAACAAGTCCCACCTCCAGGAGTTCGGCCAGGTGCTGCAGGCCTGGATGATCAGCCAGATCCCTGGCGGCGCCGAGGGCCTGAATCAGTTNGTCTGCGACGGCAAGACCCTGCGCGGCTCCGCGCTCCAGAGCGGGGATGGCAGCTACCGCTTTGTCGCCCAGGTCACGGTCTACGCCCGTGCACTCGGCGTCGCCCTGGCCCAGAAGGCCTACGACACCAGTGATTCCAGCGAGCGTGCAGCCCTCAAGGAGCTGCTCAGCACCCTTGAGCTGGAGGGTGTTCTGATCCAGGCGGATGCGCTGCACACCACCCAGGCG